>DASUSZ010000128.1:0-32300 GCA_036374815.1 Vicinamibacterales bacterium
TCACTTCGAACGCCGCCATCACGCCGAGGTCGCCGTCGAAATTGCCGCCGGTCGGCACCGAGTCGATGTGCGAGCCGAACAGGATCGGCGGCTGATTCGGCTGGCCGCCGAACCGCGCGAAGATGTTGCCGGCCGCATCGATGCGCGGCACCACGTCCATCCCCTTGATCTCGTCGATCAGCCACGCGCGCGCGGTCAGGTCGGCGACCGAATACGCGACGCGGTTGACGCCGTCGGCGAACGTGCCGCCGGGCGGACGGCCGTGATAGCTCAATCGCTCGAGGCGATTGCGCAAGCGGGCCGCGTCGATCGACGGTGTGGACTGCGCGAAGCGGAAGGCAAATGCGGGCCTGGCGAGCGCCGAGGCGCCCGCCAGGGACAAAAACGAACGGCGTGTAATCATCAGGTCACTGCTTCGGGCGTTCGGCGACGGTGCCCCAGAAGCCAATCATCATCTCTTCCCACGTCTGGTCGCCCCAGCGGACGTCCTTGGTCGGATCGGGATTGAACTTGTTCTGCGGCGAGTTGTCGAAGTGGGCGACGACTTCAATCTCGGTGCCCTTCGGCATCCGCTTGGCTTCCTTCAGTTGATACGTGATCTGCCAGTTGAAGTCGTACTTGGGCACCGACAGCAGCACTTCGCTGCGGCCGTCGGGGTACTTCGCGATGTAGGTCATGTCCTTGCCGCGCACGTGCATGTGCGGCGTGAACGACGTGATGATGGTGTCGGCCTGCAGCACGCGCGAGCCGCGCACTTCGTGCGCCGGCGCGCCGGCGGGAATCACGAAACGCGGCTGCAGCACGCTGCCGCCCCGCTGCATCCACATCGGCGGTTCCTTGTGGAAACGCAGCCCAACCTGGGTCTTGTCGGTGGTCGCCTGCCCGTTGGTGGTGTAGTGCATCTGCAGCACGATGTCGGAGTTGCCGTTCAGCAGCCGGCCGACGCCGGGATCGAACACCACGCCGGGCTTGTTCGGCGTCACGCCGCCGATGTTGCCGGGGCCGAGCGCGCCTGCTTCGGTAATCGGCGAGCCGGCCGGCACCGTGAAGGCGATCACGTGATGCACGTGCGCGCGCGCTTCAGGCTTGATCTCGATCGCCGCCAGCCACTTGTCCTCGGTGATGCCGGTCGGGATGCGGATGTACTGGTACTCGATCGTGCCGGTCGCCGGAATCGCGAACGGCTCCTTCATCTCGAAGACCGCGTCGGGCTTGCCGATGGTCCAGCCGTCGGCGAACTCCGGCAGCTTCGGCATGTCCTTGTTGTCGCCCTTCGGCGCGCCGCCGTCCACCCACGCGAGGATGGTCGCGATTTCGTTGTCGGTGAGACGCGGATCGTTCTTGAAGACGCCGTGCGCCGGATCGGCGCCCCACGGCGGCATCGTGCGCGTCGCGACGCGGTTGCGAATCGACCGCGCCCACGGCCGCGCATCGTCGTACTTGATGAGCGACATCGGCGCAAACATCGTCGGCCGATGGCATTCGACGCATTTCGCGTAGAAGATCGGCGCGACATCCTTGGCGAACGTCGGGGTCTGCGCGCCTGCCACAGCCGGCGCGAGTAGGAACAGCGCGAAGACGACAGAGGTGCGGGCCATAGCAGTGCATATTAGGCCGTGGCCGGCCTGGATGCCACTGAAGAATGGCGTAAGATGACGGGCCATGAAACGAGCCCTTTTCTGCCTGGTTGCACTGTTCTGCCTGCCCGGATCCGCCTTTGCCACGTGGTCGGTCATCGCCGTCGATCGCGCGACCGGCCGGGTCGTCATCGCGTCGGCGACCTGCGTCGATCGCGACGATCAGTTCCTGATGGGCGTGCAGGCGGTGATCGTGCCCGGCAAGGGTGTGGCCGCATGCCAGGCCGGCGTCGATGGCACGCACAAGAACCAGATGCTCGTCTACGAAGAGCTGAAGAAGGGCACCGATCCGAAGCGCATCATCGAAATGCTGAGCCAGGATCCGGCGTTTCAGAGCCGCCAGTTCGGCATCCTGGACTTGCAGGGCCGAAGCGCAGGGCATTCGGGACTGACCAACGGCTACGTCTCGCAGGACATCCAGGGGCAAGTGCCGGGCACGGAAATTTTCTATTCGATCCAGGGCAACATCCTGCGCCCCGGCCTGGTGGTGCCGAACGCGGTGCAGGCCTTCATCAAGACACAAGGCACGATCACCGATCGCGTGATGGCGGCGATGGAAGCCGCGGACGGATCGGGCGGCGACAGCCGCTGCCAGTGCCCGGCGTGGCCGAGCGACGGCACCGCGCCGCTGATTCCGTGCGACGGCCGCACCTCGCACATCGCCTACATCCTCGCGGCCGATCCAGAAGACACCAACGGCGATTCACACAACAACGGCAAGTACGCGATGTATCTGACGACGTCGCAGCCGGGGCCCGACAAGGGCCAGTATCAGATCAAGCCGGGCGAGAACTTGAATCCGGTCAAGACGCTGCGCATGCGCTACGACGCGTGGAAGAAGACCAACCACGCGCCGAACGCGGGCCTGCCGAATCCGCTGCCGCCCGCCGCAGCACCGCAAGGCGGCGGCAACTTCCAGAATCGCCGCGGGCCGATCCAGACGATGACGCTGACGACGACGGCGTGGGCCGACGGCGGAACGATTCCCGCGAAGTACACGCAGGCCGGCGCGCAGGTCTCGCCGCCGCTGGCGTGGAGCAACGTGCCCGATGGCACGACGCACTTCGTGCTGATCGCACACGACATCGATCAAGCCGTGGGCCAGGGCACCGACGACATGCTGCACTGGATGGTGTGGAACATTCCCGGAACGGCGCGCTCGCTGGCGGAAGCGATTCCGCAAGGTAATCAGCTCCCTGACGGCTCGCGCCAGATCAGCGCGAGCGGCCCGTATTACCGCGGTCCCGGCGCGCCGGCGTCAGGTCCGCCGCATCACTATGTCTTCGAGATCTACGCGCTCGATGGACCGGTTGATGTTCCCGCCGTTGGGCAGTCACCGCCGCTCACTCGCGCCGCGGTTGAAGCCGCAATGGTCGGCAAGATTCGCGCGCGCGGCACGCTGGTCGGATTGTTCAAGCGCCAGTAAGAATTGGTCGCGTTCATTCGATCCGCACCAGAGTGACGTCTTGCGTTGGCGTCGAACGATCCGCGGCGCCAACGCGAAGCCGCCAGTCCCCGTTCGGAAGATCCAGTGGGATCGTGAACTGAAACGAATCACGCAATTCCACAACCGGCAGCGCGCGCACCTCGTTCCCGCGCACAAGGTGCACGCGCAGTTGTGTCGCGTCGATCGGGATCTCGCCACTCATTTCAAATCGCTGGCCGCGCTCCGCAAACATGAATCGCGGCCCGCCATCGGGCCACCAGACCGGGCCGTTCGCCGCCGTGATGAGGAGGATCGAAACCGGCGCGGGATCTTTCGACAACTGCACCACAACGGGCATCGACCACTCCGAAACGCGCTGCTCGATCCAGGTGCGTGACCGGGCCAGCGCCTTGCCAGGCTTTAGCGAGGACGGAAGCGCGAATCTCGTGAACCCCTGGCCATTGGCCTCTACGACCACGCGCACGACGCCTTGCTGGAATTCGAACTCGACGCGATCGACGCGGCGGAGCTCGAACTCGGTATTGGCGTCAGGCCGGATAGTCACGAACTGGCCTGGCGCGAGCGATCCGATTTGCCGAAGCGCGCTCAATGGCAAGGGCAGCGGCGCCATCGTGACGTGCATTGGATGTGGCGGCGACACGTAGTCGCCGGCCGGTTCCTTGCGTCGCGCACGCAGTTCCACAATTCCTTCGGCAACGCGGGCCGGCAATTCGAACATGAATCCGCTCGAGGTCACGATCGGCGTGATGGGCCACGAAGTCCCCCGGCTGTCGGTTAATTCAAGCATATCGCTCAGCAACGGCGGCGTCTGCGTTTCCACCTCGATGAGTTGCGAGGGATGCGCCTGCGGGGGCTCCACGCGAGCCAACACCAGGCGCGCGGGCGCGCCGACTGTGACGTCGGCCCGCGCCAGCAACGCGCCGCCTGATTCAACTTCAATCTGCCAGGGGCCGGATCTCATCGTCCCGGGAAGGTGCACTTCCAAATGCTGTGAACGCTCGATCCCGTCCTTAGAAGACCAGCCGCTGCCCAGCGGCCGGAGGTCGTGCACCGTCGTGCCCTGGCGGAGGCGGACCAGAACCGTTGAAGAATCGCGCGCGCCGAGAGAGTGCCCGCGGATCAGGAGTCGGGAATCGGGCGACGGTCGGGCAGGTTCAAGCGACGTAATGCGAGGCCGCTCTTCGCTCGGCCTGATCGCCGGTACCGGGACGACGCGGGCACGCGCCGCCGCTTCGTGCGCTTTGCGTTCCTCCGACTCGAGATCCTCGCAGTCGTCAAGACCGTAGATGACCGCACCGGGCGCGCGTTCGTTCCATTCGCGAAGCCAGCGTCGCGCCTGCGCCTGATGATCGACAGGTGTGCCGATGCACCAGGCGCGATGAGTCAGCACGCGAAGGCTACTGCACATCTCGTTGTAGGTGTCGTCGTCCGAGATTCTGATGATCGCCGGGACCGCAAGCGGCGAGCGCGTATGGCCCAGTGCCGTAACGATGGTGCCGCGAAGAGTCGCGGCGCCGGTTGCCGCCGACTCGAGCAACGACACTGCCGTATCACCACCGATTTTGCCGAGCGCGAGCGCCGCGCTGCGCCGCTCCATCAGATCAGCATTCGCATCGCGGAGCAGGTTGGCGAAGAACGTCGTGTCGGCGGGATCGGCAATGCGGGCACGCACGTGCACTGCTTCACGCCGGACATATTCCGGCGCGTCCAGCAGTGCATGAAGCAACGCCGTGCTCTCGGCCGTTGCGATCCGGCGCAGGGCGTCGACCGCCGGCACCGTTCGTTCACGAGCAAATCGCGCCAGCAATTGCGCGAGGAACGGCGGCGCCACTTCTGCGATCGCTTGGCGCGCGAACTGACGCGTCTTCCATTGTTCCGGATCACTCGGTGATGCCACGCCGGCAGCGGCAATGAGCGGCTCCAGAACAGCGCGCAGTTCCAGCGCCGTGGCATCGCGCACTGTAAACGAATGCGCCTGCTCGACCGTCGTCGCCGGAACGACATCCGTCGTGCCGGCCCAATAGAGTCGCACTGCACCTGAGGTCGCGAGCTGATAACGACCCGGCAGTAAATCGTAACCGGTCAGGAGAAAAGAGACGGTGCGGCGTTGACCAGGCCGCAGTGGTGGCGAATCAACGTTGGCAACGCATCCCGCGCTCGCGCCGTCGCCGAAACCACACCCGAATAGTGCCGGAACCGATCGCCGCGGCGCGCCGGGCACTTCGAACCGCAGGCCGAGGTAACACCAGATTGATTCGCTGACGTCTCGATCGCTGGTGTTGACGACGTCCACCGAGACAATGATTGGCTCGCCGCGGAGAAAGACCTCCTTCTCCAACCGGCTCGTGATGCGCAGCTGGGCCGAGGCGGTTGTCGCCGCAAGAACGACCCCAAGGCATATCACGGCCCTCAGCAACCGTGCGGGACGCATACGGATATCTTAGACGCCGCCTCGCGACAATCAGCTGCAACAAAAACGAAAGGGCGGCCCGGAGGCCGCCCTTTCACTTACGTGGAAGGCAGGTCGAAGAGCGGTCCTGCTAGAACGACAGGCGCGCGCCGATGCGCGCGGTCATCGGCGCCAGCACCGCCGTCGGCCGCAGGAACGCCGTGCCCGTCGTGATCGTGCGCGATTCCGCGGCGTTGCTGTTCGTCAGGTTGAACAGATCGAGGAAGCCGCGCAGCCGCACGTTGTTGCCGAGATTGAAGCCGCGATCGATGCGCACATCAATCACGGTGATGTTGTCGTGGCGGCGGAAGTCGAAATCCTCGACGTTGATGGTGCCGCTGAAGATCGCGCCCGCGGCGGTCGCCGCCCCGGCGCCCACCGAAATCTGCCGCGAGAAGTTCGCGCCGGCCTGGTGGCGGACGAGCGGCGAGACGCGGAAGCCGAACGGCGCTTCATACGTACCCGACAGCTTGAAATCCCAGCGCGTCGTGTTGACGTCGAACGTCGCATTCGGATTGTTGGGATAGGCGTTCGGGAAATCGTGCGCCAGCGTGTAGCTGCCGCCGATCTGCGCCGCCCAGCGATTCGCGAGGCGGCGGTTCATCGACGCCTCGATCGTCTTGTAGCGCGAGAAGCGGTCCGTGTTCATCGTCACGTTGGTGAGCGGGAACCGCGTGTTGACGTCGGGGGTGTTCGGCACGCCAAACAGCGTCAGCGTGCGATCGTCGCTGGTATTGGCGATGCCGTCGACGCCGACATCGACGAACGAATAGCCGACGGTGTACGCCGAGATCGGGCGGCCCGGGTTGTACTGCGCGATCAGATCGTCTTCGGTCTTGTAAACGAAGCCGACGCGCGCGCCGATCGCGTCGGTCAGCTGGCGCTCCAGGTAGATCGTCGCGTCGTGTGAATACGGCGACTTGATGTT
This sequence comes from Vicinamibacterales bacterium, assembly GCA_036374815.1. Classification (GTDB taxonomy): domain Bacteria; phylum Acidobacteriota; class Vicinamibacteria; order Vicinamibacterales; family UBA2999; genus 12-FULL-67-14b. The sequence continues at coordinate 6,462 of DASUSZ010000128.1, forward strand.
CGGATCGAGCTGGATGGTGCCGGCGAGCGTCGTCGACGTCGGGTTCGCCGACTGCTCGCCCATCTGGAAGCGTTTATCGCGATTGGCGTCGTTCCACGTGTACGTGACGCTCTTGTTGTTCTGGTTCGGGTTCGCATCGGCGCTGACGCCCGGACCCGGGTTGTGCCAGAACAGGCCGTAGCTCGCCTTGATCACGGTCTTGCCGTCGCCAGCGAGATCGTAGGTCAGCCCGAAGCGCGGGCCGATGTTGTTCCAGGTGAAGAAGTCACGCTCCGGGAACGATTGCGCGGGCACGCTGACCGGCCCGTTGGTGAACGCCGGCTGCCCCTGCTCGGGCATCCAACCCTTGTACCGATCCCATCGCAGACCGAGATTCAGCGTGACCCGGCCCTTGCTCCACGTGTCGTTGACGAAGAAGTCCTGCTGATCGAGCTTGTTGACGACCAGCAGCAGGCCATCGTCGCTGGCGCGGCGTCCGGTGACCGCAAGCGCGGTCGGCACGCCGAAGACCACCTGGCTCGGTGCGTTGTTGACGTAGATGTGCTCGATGTTGCCGCCGACGTTCTGCGCGCGGCCGCTCCACTGTGTTTCGTCGTAGATCTCGCCGCCGAACTTGAACGTGTGGCTGCCCCACTTGGTATCCAGGAAGTAGGTCGCGGCGCCGGTCGTCTGCTTGCGGTCGCGATCGGTCTGCGATTCGGCGTGCGCGCCGGTCAGCACCAGCAGCGTCGTGTCGCGCCAGAAATAATCTTCGTCGCTGTTCGAGTAGCGCGGATCGTAATAGCCGAAGTCGCCCCAGCGCGCTTCGATGTAGAGGCGATCGCTGATGGTGCCGTTCCACTCGCCTTTGTAGACCCAGCTCGGCGACACCTGGCGCGAGGTCTGCGTTGGATCGGTGTAGTTGTAGCCGCTGAGCGGCAGGCGGTTCGGCTGCTCCTTCATGTTCCACTGGTAGTAGCCGATGATCTTGTTCTTCTGGTTGATCTGATAGGTGACCTTTGCCGACGGGTTCTGGTTCCAGGTGTCGAACGACTGATCGAACGTGAACAGCGGCTGCTCGACGGCGTTGAACTGGCGGCGCCACGAGAAGTGCCACCACGCCTTGTCCTTCTTGATCGGGCCGCCGACGTTGAAGTTGACGTCGTAGTAGCGCAGCACTTCGTTGCTGCCGGGACGGAAGCCGTACCCGCCCTGCGAGGTCGGGCGCGTGTGGATGTCGCTCAGGTTCGACGCCTGCAGCGAATTGTTGTACCAGTCGGTGTAGACCTCGCCGGCGAAGCGGTTGCCGCCCGACTTGCCGAGGAAGTTCGACTGCACGCCTGGCGTCGCCGCTTCGGCGCCCTGCCCCGCGACACCGAGGAACACCTCTTCGAACGAACCGTAGTCGTAATAAAAGCCGGCGCCGCCGGTACCTTCGGTGGTGTTGATGCCTTCGACCGACGTGCGCACCTGGCCGTTCAATCCATAGGCGCGGTAACCGGTCTGCGTGCCGGCGCGATTGCCGCCGATGTCGATGCTCGACATGATCACGCCCGGCGTCGCGGCGAGCAGCGCCCACATGTCGCGGCCGTTCGGGATCGAGTTGAGCTGTTCGAGCTTGAAGTTCTGCTGCACGCGGGTCGCGGTGGTGTCGATCACCGGCGACTGGCCGCTCACCGTCACGGTTTCCTGCAGCGTCGCCAGCGCGAGCTCCGCGTTCACGTTCGCGGTGAAGCCGAGCGAGATCTCGACGCCGCCGCGTTTCATGGTGTTGAAGCCGGCCAGCTCGAAGGTCAGCTCATAAATGCCCGGCGGGACGGCGGGAAAGCGATACGAGCCGTTTTCGTTGGTGACCTGCGACTGCGTGCCGATCATCGACGGGCTCGACGCGGTCACGGTCACGCCCGGCAGCACCGCGCCGCTGGTGTCGGTGACGCGGCCTTGAATGGTGCCGGTGCTGCTGGCGCCGCCGCCCTGCGCGGCGCTCGAAGACGGCACGGCCAACCCGATCGCCAGCGCGGCGGCCAGGGCCTTCAACACAAATCTCATGAGAAATCCTCCTGTGAACTGCAATGGGGGAACAACAGCAATCAGCAATCAGCAATCAGCAATCAGCAATCAGCAATCAGCCAGGGATCGTAACCGGATCGCCCTTCTTGGTGAACACAATTGCGAGGAACTTAACCGGCTGCGTGGTGCTGGCGTTTCCGGACGCGGAATGCACTTCGCCGGGGGCGTCGAAGGATTCGAAGAACATCTCGCCGGCCTTGACCACGCGCGGCGGCTGATCGTTCACCGCGAAGCTGTACGCTCCTTCGAGCACGTACCCGATCACGAATCCGGGATGGCGATGTTTGCGACCCGGCGGCGCGCCCGCGGGAATGGTGATTTCGGTCGCCGTCATCTGCCAGCCATCGAGGTTCACCTTTGGCGCGTCCTTGGTCGCGACCGGACGCGAGGTATTCGCAGCCGGCTGCTGCCCGTCCACTCGCGCGTCGACGCCTTCGGCGGCCAGCCGCTCGCTGATAGCGGCCGCCATCAAGGTCAGTCCTGCCGCCAGGAATTCACGTCTGTTTTCGCTCACGGTTGTCTCCTTGCTAACGAATGTGCGCGATTTTACGCGATACCGGCGTCACGCCCCTTGGAATTGTCGGGCTGGATCGGCCAGAATCCACGGCGAAAGGACTTCCCCCGTTATGCACGCAAAATTCGCAGCAAGAACGATCGCCGCTCTCGCGTTGGTGCTTCTTCCGGCCGCGGCGCGGGTGTCCGCCGCGGACAACTGCCTGTGCACCACGCATCGCCTCGCGTTCCGAACCTCCGACGGCAACCACAACTGGTTCGTCACCGCGGATGCGTCCGCGTCGCTCAAGGTGACGCTGGCCATCGAGATCACGACCACGAACACCGGCGAGATCAATCACGATCACCTGAACGCATCGATTTACAGTCCGGCGGGCGCGCTGCTTCACACGATTCATGTTGAAGGCCACGTGCCGGGATGGTTCCGGCAGGACGTCACGATCGCTCCGACGTCACCGGGCGATGTCTATCGCGTCGAGATCCACCGTGCCACTCCGCACCCGACGCCATTCCACGCGTCGGGTTATTACCTGCGATTCGACGGCGGCGCCGACGCGGCCATCGACAGCCCGCTGCGCGCCGTCGGTGGCGGCCGCACGACGTGGACGCTGCACGCCGACGCCGGCGATGCGATGGGCGTGAGGCTGTTCGATCCGCTCACGTATCCAAACGATCCGGGCGATTACCCGGTGATGTATCAGTGGATCTCGCCGAGCGGTGTGGCGCAGCCGATTGGCTCCTACACGGTGCCCGGCCCGGGTATGGACACGGTGCTGCCGCCGCCCGCCGGACTGGTGCCCGGCAAGTGGCAGCTGCGACTGCAGACCCTCAGCTTCGCGGGCCCCGGCTGGGGATATGTGATCGAAAAGACCACCGGCACGGATCGACGGCTGCATGTCGAGCCCGGACAGGCGGGCCGCGGCAACGGCGGCCGGATTCGCTTCGTCGATGAGTCCGGCGCGCCGTTCACCGAGCCGGTGGCATTCACGTTCGGCTTCGGCGAGTCGTTCACATTCATGATCCCGGGCGGCCTGTTTGAGACCACGAACGGCACGGACACGTTTCCCATTCCGGTGTTGATTACCCCGCCGCCGGGCATGGTCGCCACCCCGTCGTCGCTCGTGTTCAACTCGCCGTGCGATGGTTTCTCCGAACAGACCGTCGTGATCTCCGCGGCGCCGCCGTCACTGACGGTGTCGCTGTCGCCGAACGTGCTGTGGCCGCCCAACAACAAGCTCGCTGCGATCGAAGCGACGATCGTGTCGGACGCCAGCGTCGAGCTCGTCAGCATCGTGAGCAGCGAGCCGGGAACCGACGATGTCGCCGGGGCCGCGTTCGGCACCGACGATCGCGCGTTCCAGCTGCGCGCGACGCGTGGCGGCGGCGGATCGGGACGGACCTATGCCGTGACCTACCGCGCCACCAGCGCGGCCGGCGCGTCGACGACCGTGACGGCGACCGTGGTCGTCCCGCACGATCAACGGAAGTGAGCTAGCTGGGTGCGCGCGAGGGGCCGATCGCCGGTAACGGCGTTTCGTCCCTCGCGGCGCGCCGTTCACTGGCGCGCGAGCGTCGCCGCGGGCGGCCGCGCCACCGTGAGCGTGATGCTGGACGGATACTGTTTCGAATGATGCACGGCGTTGCGTGCCACGACGCCTTTCGACTCGTCGAAGTTATTGCCGCCCGTGTTCAGGTTGCGATCGAAGCGCGGAAAGTTGCTGCTCGACACCTCGATGCGCAGGCGATGTCCGGTCGCGAAAAAGTTGCTGGTGTTGAGCGGCTGAAGCGTGACCTTGTAGACCTTGTCCTTCTCCATCCACACCTTCTTCTCGTAGCCGTCGCGATAGCGCATCCGCTGGATCGATTCGTCGAGATTGTAGGCGCGGCCGTCGGGATACACGTCGAGCACCTTGACGGTGAAGTCGGTGTCCTTCGCATCGGACGACACGTATAACGTCGGCGTGATCGGTCCGGTCACTTCGATCCCTTCCTTGAAGGGCTCCGAGGTGTAGACCAGGACGTCGTGGCGCGATTCCATCTTGCGCTGATCGAACGAGCCCGCGGTGATCGCGTTGCCGGTGCAGCACACGTTGCCGCCGTACGACATCACCGGGTTCATCGGGTCGTAGGTGAAGACGTCCGGCGTGTCGGTGTCCGGCGGATTCGCGGTCAGCTGGCCGTCGCCGTTCAGCGAGTTGGCGCGTCCCGCGCTCGACAAGTGCAGCGTCATCGGCTGCGCGCCGGCCGGCGGCCACACCTCGGACGTCTGCCACTTGTTGCTGCCCATCGTGTAATACGTGACCTTCGCGAGTTTCTCGATGCGTCCGTTGCGATCGCCTTTCAGAAACTTGTCGAAGAACCCGTACATGATGTCGTTGTAATCGAGCCTCGCATCGCCCATGTCGCGCTCGCCGACGATGGTGCGCTCGGTGGCGCGGGAGAAGGCGCAATGCGCGACCGGCGCGATGATCGCCCACTGTTGATCGTTGACCGGCGCCTTCGCCGTGCGGCGGACGTGGTTGAACATCTCCAGGTTCGGGCCGACCGACACGTCGTACCACGACATGAACCAGAGCCCGGGCACGTTCAACGCCATGTCGTCGTGCCACAGGCCGCCCTTGCGCCACGCGTCGGACGAAGGCTCGCGCTGCTGCATCATGCCGCCGGTCTCGACCGGCATGCGATCGGCGAAGATGCCGCGCGGCCCGTTGACGCTCTTGATGATGTCCTGCGTCGGCAGGTGCCACAGCGCCTTGTCCCAGTCGACCGGCGGCATCCGCGGCGCGAGATCGAACAGCCGCGACGCGGCGATTAGATCCTCCTGCGGCGTGTCCCTGGGAAACATCGGCCGCACCTGGTTCTGCTGGCCGTAGATCCACGTGATGAACAGCATCTGCATGGCGCCGCCGCGATACCAGTTGCCCTGCTCCCAGTAACGGCCGACCTTACCGACGCCGGCTCCGAAGCCCTGCACGTTCATCGCCGCGAAACCCGGATGGCCAAGCGACGCCACCGCCGGCTGCCACTCCGCCGTCGACGAACAGCCAGTGGTGCCGACCTTGCCGTTCGACCACGGCTGCTTGGTCAGGTAATCGATCGTCTCGTAGCCGTCGGTGATGGGCGCGCCGAGGATGTCGTAGTTGCCTTCAGAGAAGAAATGCCCGCGCTCGTTCTGGCCGACGTAGGCGTAGCCTTTCTCGATCGCCTCGATGATGCGCGACATGTCGGCGGGCACGCCGTTGCGCACGTCCCAGAAGTTCATGTTGTACGGGGTCTTCACGAAAATGATCGGCACCCGCCCCGCGGCCTTCTTCGGGCGATAGATGTCCGTCGCCAGGCGCACGCCGTCCTTCATCGGGATCATCACGCGCCGTTCGACAACGGCAATGTCGTGGAGCTTCGCTTCGAGATCCCTGCGACGCTGCTGCTCCGCCGGCGTCAGTGTCTGCTGCGCTGATGGGACGGCAAAAGAGAGCAGGCAAAGGGCGGCAACGATCAGGAATAGTCGGCGCATGGCAGCCTCCGTAACGGCGCCAGTATACGCCTCAACTCTCCTTGCGCAGGATCCACGCGGCCGGACGATTGTCGACGTCGCTCCAGAGCACGCGTCGCCGCCAGCCATCCGCTTCGAGCGCCTTGATGCGCGCGGAGTCGTCATACGTGACGAGCATGCTGCCGATCTCCGCGGCCGGGCGCTCGTCGCGATCGATATAGCGCGTGCGCGACAGCAAGTCGGCGCGGCCTTCGAGCGTCGTATAGAAGCGCCACTTCACGCTCGCATCGTCGAGGTCGGTGGTGAAGTAGTAGGCCGGCGCGTTGGGAAACGCGTAAATCAAGTCCCCCGCGACATCGCGAAACGCGACGGGGTCGTAGTAGAAAGCCGAGCGCAGCTTGTAATGCGTGTGATAGTCAAACTCGAAATAGTTGAACTGCACCACGGACGCGGCGAGCAGCAGCGAACCGATGATGCGCCCCCAACGCAGTTGCCACACCCAGGCAAAACCAAATCCCGCCGCCAATGCAACAAACGGCATCACGTACATCACGCGTTGAACCATGCCCGGCTCGCCTTTCGCTGCGGACGGCAACAGCCCGATGACGATGCCCGACACAATCACCGCGGCGCGCCAGTCGCGCCGGCGCGCCAATACCAGCGCGCCAGCCGCGAGCATTGCGGCGACGGGAATCAACACCACGCCCGATCGCGCCGTCGCCGTCGTCGGTATCGGCCCGCCACGCACGAACCAGACGACGGGATCGACCAGCGTCACCAGCGTCGGCAGGAACGGCGTCTTCGGCACATCGGGCGGCATCGCGTAGCGCGCCAGCGTGTCCTGCAGCATCTGCGGATGGAACGCGATCCACAACGGCGCAATCGTGAGCGGCAGCGCGAACGCAAAGGTGGCGGCAGCGATCGGCCGCCACCCCGCGCCGGCGCGAAACCAGATCACCCATGAGACCGCCAGCAGCATCGGCATGACCGCCCACGACGCGATGTAGCTGTAACAACCCGCGCCGAGAATGAAGCCGGCCCAGGCGAAGTGTTTGCGTTCGCGCGTGCGAAGCGAGCTGTCGAGACACCACAGCCATGCGAGCACGAACGGCACCGGCAGGATGTAGTCGAGCGCCTGCCGGCTCAGGATCACGAATACCGGCGACAGCGCCATCACCATGGCGGCAATCAACGCCGGCAGCGGCTGGCCGATGATGCGGCGTGCAACCGCATACAACAGGAGCGGGCAGAGCACGCCGCCGATCACCGCCACCGGAAAACGCGCGGCCGCGATCGTCGGCGGCGCGACCAGCATGACGAGCGCATCGAGATAGAACAGAAACGGGTGGTAATACGTGTCGCCCCACGGCATCGGCGGCTCGCCCAGCGGATCCGCGAGGTTGACGAACAGCGGCAGCAGATCGCCGTTCAGCGCGCGGCCGGTCGTGGCGAGCGAGTGGCCGATGGCGGCAAAGTGCGCCTCGTCACCGCCGAAGTAGACCGGCGCATTTTCCAGGTCCAGCAGATACACCGCGGCGACGAGCGCGAACACGGCGCCGAATAGGAAGCGTCGGAGTGCCAACCGGCTCTAGATTACGCGACCGGGTTGGGCCGCGCCATTTTTTCGGGCCTCACCCATTCCGCGAACTGGGCGGCGGTGACGTAGCCCGTGGCCAGCGCGGCGTCGCGCAGCGAGAGGCCCTCGCGATGCGCCTTCAACGCAATCTCGGCGGCCTTCTCGTAACCGATGTGGGGATTGAGCGCCGTCACCAGCATCAGCGATTCGTCGACGTTGCGGCGGATGCGATCGAGGTTCGGCTCGAGCCCGCGCGCACAGTGCTGGTCGAACGAGCGGCAGGCGTCGGCGAGCAGCTCGATCGACTCGAGCGTGTTGTGCAGGATCAGCGGCTTGTAGACGTTGAGCTGAAAATGTCCCTGCGTGTTGGCCATCGACACCGCGAGATCGTTCCCAAACACCTGCACCGCGACCATCGTCAAGGCTTCCGACTGCGTCGGGTTGATCTTGCCCGGCATGATCGACGAGCCCGGCTCGTTCTCCGGGATCTTCAGCTCGCCGATGCCGGCGCGCGGCCCGGAGGAGTACAAGCGGACGTCGTTGGCCATCTTCATCAATGCCGATGCGAGCGTGCGAAGCGTCGCGCTGGTGGCCGCCATCGCGTCGTGGCCGGACAGCGCGGCAACGTGATTGGTGGTGACGCGGAACGGCTGGCCCGTTTCCTGTGCGAGATATCGTGATGCCGTTTCACCGAACTTGGGATGCGCGTTGAGCCCGGTGCCGACCGCGGTCGCCCCGAACGCCACCGCATACAAACCGTCGAGCGACGCCGCCACGCCCGCCAGCGCATCGTCGATCTGCGCGACCCATCCGCCGATTACCTGGCCGAGCGTGATCGGCACGGCATCCTGCAGATGCGTGCGGCCGATCATGACGACGTTGGCGTACTCGGCCGCCTTGTCGGCGAGCGTATTGCGAAGCGCCGCGACCGGCGGCATCAGCCGATGGACGATGCCTTCAACGGTGGCGATGTGCATCACCACGGGAAAGCCATCGTTCGACGACTGCGCTTTGTTGACGTGATCGTTTGGATGGACGGGCTCGTGCGAGCCGAGCGGCTTGCCGGCGAGCTGGTTCGCGCGGTTGGCGATCACCTCGTTCGCGTTCATGTTGCTCTGCGTGCCGGAGCCGGTCTGGAACACGACCAGCGGGAACTCGCCGTCGAGCGTCCCCGCGATGACTTCATCCGCCGCGCGCGCGATCAGGTCGGCGCGCTCTTTCGAAATGGTGCCGAGCTCGCCGTTCGCGAGCGCCGCCGACTTCTTGAGCAGCCCCAACGCGCGAATCACCGGCCGCGTCCACACGAAGCGCGGCACACCGATCGCGAAAAAATGCCGGGACCGCTCCGTCTGCGCCCCCCACAAGCGGTCAGCCGGAACTTCGACCGGACCCAAAGCGTCGTGCTCAGTGCGATTCATTTGGCAAGCTTACGCTACCGAGGACACGGAGCTGCGCTGCTCCGTGTCCTCGTCAGCCGGCAGTGGATCAGAAGCCGGGCGTCAGGCCGAATTGCCACAGCCAGCCGCGGCGTGAGCGGTCGAGCGGTCTCACGTAGTCGAACTCGGCCACGGCAAATCCAAACACGTTCACGCGCAGTGCGGCGCCGGCGCTGCGGACCCACTCGCGATCGCCGCCGGCGAACTTCGGCTTGGTGTCGGACGTCCACGCCATGCCGGCGTCGGCGAACAGCGCCATCTCGATCGGGAACGGCCCATAGAACGACTTGCGGCTGAAGAGGCCGAGCAGCGGGAAGCGCAGCTCGGCGCTCGCTACCGCGACGCGGCTGCCGAGCAGACGATCGAATGCCTGGCACGTATTCAGGTCGACCGACTCGCACTCATTCGCGTCGAACGATCCGAAGTCGTAGCCGCGCACCAGGCCCTGGTAGCCGATGAAGAGCGGCGTCAGCCGCGCGTCTTCCGCGCCGCCGCCGTAGCGGCCATAGTGCAGGCCGCGGACGGCGAACGTGAACGGACGCACCGGCATGAAGTAGCGCCGGTAGTCGGCGAGCAGGCCGCTGTAATTCAAGGTTCCCGTCAGCTGCGAATACTCGAACCGGTAACGGCGGCCGACGAGCGGGCTGGTCGCGCCGAACACCGACGAATCGTAGACGAGCGCCGCGGTAGCTTCGCCCATGTTGATCGCATCGGGGCGAGGCAGATCCTCGCGCTGTTCGCCGATCAACTGCCCGGTGATCGGCGAGAACAGCAGCGTTTCAAGCTCGGCGTCGAATCCGATGCGGCGCACGCCGGCTGAGAACTCCACGCGCTGCACCTTGCTGAAGGGATACTGCGCGATCGCGCTGGCGCCGGAGTTGAGCTGCACGACGCGCTGCGTTTGCTGCACGACGGTCTGCTGTCCATCGACCACGGCGAGTCCCTGCGCGTAGCCGCCCGTCACATACGGCACGTGTTCGACGACGACGCCCCAGTTCCAGCGCGACTTGCGATTCAGGTACATCGCCTGCGCGCCGCTCTCCTCGATGCGGCTCGTCGACTGCACCGTCGCGCCGATCATGTGATCGTTCAGCAGATCGCTGAACACGAACGAGATGCCGCCGGCCGCGTAGGTGCCGAAGCGATCGGCGCCGATGCCAATCTGCGGCTGGCTGATGCCTTCGAGCGACAGGTTCGCCTTGTAGTCTTCGACCACGTAATCGCGCGGCTGCGGCAGGCCGGCGGCCGTGTTCTGCAGCAGCGACACCACCGTGTCGGGCCGGCGAGACGCCGGCGGCAGCACCGCGGCGTTGGCGGCCGACGCGGCCAGCGCGCCGACCGTTGACGATCGGCCGGTGTCCGTCGAGTAGATCGTGTACTTGTCGTCTTCAAAAGCGGTGAACACGAGCGTGTTGGCCGCGGCGGCCGCCGACATTGCCGGCGTGAGCGGCGTGATGCCGCTGATGCCCGAGACCACGTTGGTCACCCGCGTCGGCGATCCGCCACGCGACACGCGATACACGTTCGGAATGCCATCCGGCGTGGCCAGGAAGAACAGCGTCCCGTCGGCGCTGAACTCGGGATTCGAGTTGCGGCCCGACTCGAAACCCGCATACTGGCGCGCTTGTCGAGAGTCGACGGACATCGCGCCGATCCGATAGTTGCCGAACGACAGCGACTCGATGTCCGACGAGAAACGATCGGTCACCCACACGATTTCGCGGCCGTCGGGCGACCATTCAGGATCGAGATCGGCAAACGGATCGTCGGTGAGCCGCTGCAGCGTCGCGGTCTCCGGCGTGTAGACGTACAGATCGAGCACGCCACCGGTCAGCGCCGAAAACGCGATGCGCTTGCCGTCCGGCGAGAACGCCGGGTTGTAGATCTCGCCGAGGTCCTTGAACTCGTACTCGCCTTCTTTCCTGCCGTTGTTGGCGTCGATGACGGTGAGCACCGGTTGTCCGGCGTGCAAGGCGGCAAACACGAACCGCCGATTGTCGGGCGCCCAGTCACCGGCCGATGCGAGGAACTGCAGGCTGTCGAAGTGCGGATCGCTGGTCGTCTCCACCAGCTTGCGCTGAACGCGCCCGGTGGCGACGTCCGCCACGAACATGTCGATCGAGAACAGCGACTTCTCCGACAGGAAGACGACGCGCTTGCCGTCGGGGCTGATGGCGGGCGTGACGTTCATGTCGCCGGCGCCGGTTTCCTTCGACACGATCGCCCGGCCGAAGTTCGACGCCGGCCGCGCCGTTTCATAAACAGCGGCGAATGAACGCTTCGTCGCCTCGTGCCACTCCGTCGTCAACTGCTCGTCGTCCATGCCGAGCACGCCGGCGATCGCCGCCTTGATGTTGCCGTCGGGTCCGGTGGCGCGCAGCAGATCGCCGACCGCGCGGTCTCCCCACCGGCCCGCGACGTAGGCCCAGAACGCATGGCCGTAGCGATACGGGAAGAAGTCGGGATCGTCGAGCTTGTCGATCGACGGCATCTTGTCGCGCGCCGCGGCGTCGCGCACCCACATCGCGGTGTTCGAATCGATCGGACCAAGCGACAGGTACTCGGCCATGCCTTCGATGAACCACAGCGGCAGCGCCTGGAGGCCGGGGCCGACCGGGCGGCCGTTGATGTCGACCTGTCCGGCCATGTCGTACTGGAACGCGTGCACCAGCTCGTGCCCCAGGACGTGGTCGGTCTCGGCAAGGCCTCCGGCAAACGGCATGATGACGCGCCGGCGGTTGCTTTCGGTCACGCCGCCGGTCCCTTCGCCAATGCCGTCGAGGATATTGGTTTGCTGAAAGTGTGGATGCGCCGCGTACAGAATGAGCGGCTGCCTGCCGCTCAGCTCGTGCTGCAAGAGCTTGGTGAGGCGGGCGTGCCAGCGCTCAGCCATTCGCGCGGCGAGGCGCACCGCCGCCTCTTCCTCTGGGTAGTAGTAGATGTCAAAGTGATCAGTCGCAAGCACTTTGAAATCAAATCGCTCGTATTGGACCTTGTTCCGGCCGAAATACTGCGCGCTCGAGGGGACCGCCAAGCCCAGCAGCCCGAGCACAGCCAACACGACAGTTAGGCGACAACGCATAGAAAACCTCGATTTGATTACTGCAAGTTGTACGCCTTCGGCTCGCTCAGGGCAGCCGCTTTGCATACTTTGCGGCTTGGAGGCACTACCAATGAATTTGCGAGACAAGTACAACCACGCCATTCAGACCGCCAAAGGTTTCCGCATGCAGGGCTCCGCTGAAGAGCGCGATGGGAAGCTGTACTTCAAGGGCGTCGTCAAGAACCAGGACGAGGTCAACAAGATCTGGGACGCGATCAAGACCGTGCCCGACTGGCGCAACGACATCGTCGGCGAGGTGACGATCGATCCGAACGCGAAGGCCGAGGCGCAGGCCCAGGGCTCGACCTACACCGTCAAGTCCGGCGACACGCTCAGCAAGATCGCGAAGGAGCACTACGGCGACGCCAACGCCTACATGAAGATCTTCAATGCCAACAAGGACCAGCTCACCGATCCGGACAAGATCAAGCCGGGCCAGGTGCTGAAGATTCCGACGGCCGCATGAGCGAGGGGCTGCAGCTCCTCTGGTTGTTCGTCCTGGCCGCGCCGGTTGCGTGCGTGGCCTGGACGGTCACCCACGAGGAAGTGTTCAAGGAAGTGCGCGAGTGGTGCGTCCGCAAGAGCGAGACGTCGCGGAGCGTCCTGCAGCGCAAGTTTTTCTACCTGTTCACGTGCGAGTACTGCTTCAGCCACTACGTCGCGGCCGGAGCGGTGCTGATCACCGGCTATCGATTGCTGCTGCCCGACTGGCGCGGCGGCTTCGTGGCGTGGTTCACGCTGGTGTGGATCGCCAACGTGTATATGAGCCTGTTCGGCAGGCTGCGCCTCGACATCAAGCGCGAGCGCGTCGAGATCAAGATCGAAGAAAAAGAAGCGGGGATCGACGCGGAGGCTAAACCGCAGACGGCGCGGACGCCGCGGTTAGCCGCCGCAGCTCCGCCGCGAGAACGTCCGGCGAACAGGGCTTGAAGAAAAACGCCGCAATGCCCTCCTCGCGCGCGCGCTGACGCACGCTCTCGGTGCCGCACGCCGTCACCATGACCACCGGAATGTCCTTGGTACGCGGATCCGACGACAGACGGTGAACGAAATCCCACCCGTCGATATCAGGCATCGCCAGATCCGTCACGATCACGTCGGGCCGCTGCTCGCACGCGCACGCAAAGCCTGCTTCACCGCCCACGGCAGCCGTGGCGCTGAAACCCTGGCTGCGCAGGACGAGAAGGCTCATTGATCTCGTGTCTTCGTGGTCGTCGACCACGAGCACGACGGGCGAACGGTCCGCGCCGGACATGCGATTCATCGTGCTCTTGTGTGAGAGCTCTCAACATACTTGATTCGCGCGACGGCGGTGAAAAATTCGATATGACAGAGTGGGTCAGGTTCGCTCCAGACCGACATTCGCCGGCCCATTTATCACTTCGCCGAATTTCGAGAACCGCGATCCGTGGCACGGGCAGTCCCACGTTTTCTCAGCGGGATTCCACGCCACGATACACCCGAGATGCGGGCATACGGCTGAACGTTCGTGTACCGCGCCGGTCTCATCGCGGTAGACCGCGATCTTCGCCGCATCGCGGCGAATCACTGCTCCGGAATCCTTAGGGATGTCGTTGACCGATGCGACATCACCCTTCGTCAGCCAGTCCGCGTATTGCGCCGCGACGTTCAGGTTCTCTTTCGCAAACTCGCCGCTGGCGCGCAGCGTGATGCGCCCGGGGTCATACAGCGCCGCCCACGGATTCGGCTTCCCGAGAATCAAATCGGTGAGCAGCATCCCCGCGATCGTGCCGTGCGTCATGCCGTTGCCGGAATCGCCGGTGACCATGTAGACGTTGTCGGCGTCGAGCGGGTTGTGGCCGATGAACGCCAGGCCATCGACCGGCTCCATCACCTGGCCGCCCCACTTGTGCGTCAGCTCGCGCATCATCGGGAACCGTTCGCGCGACCACGATTCGAGCCGGCGGTGACACGCTTCGGTGTCCTCCTCCTGCCCGGTCTTGTGATCTTCGCCGCCGATGATCAGCAGATCGTGATTGGCATCGATGCCGGTCACGAGGCGAATGTAGTGATACGGATCGCCGGTGTCCCAGAACAGTGCCAGCGGCACCGCTCCTTTCGCGACCGGCGCTCCAATCACGTACGTCATGTACGGCGCTTGCTTCGTGTGAACGACCACCCGATCGTTGACCGGCGTGTTGGTGGCGACGACGATGCTGCCGGCGCGGACGGTGTGGCCGGACTTCGTCGTGACGTGCGCGTTCTTGCCGCCATCCATTTCAACCGCGTGCGTCTGCGTATAAATCTTGCCGCCGGCACGCTCGATCGCTTCGGCAACGCCGGCGAGATATCTCAACGGATGGAACTGCGCCTGGTTCGGAAAGCGCAGGCACGGGCCGGTATCGAACGAGCCAGGCGCGCGCCCGATCTTCGCGACGTTGTGCAGGCCGGCACGATGCACGGCCGCCAGCTCTTGATCGAGGTACGATTCGTCGTGCTCGGGGGCGAGGAACAGGTAGCCATCGAGGCGCGTGAAATCGCAGGCGATCCGCTCGCGCGTCACGATGCTCTCGATGCGATCGACGGCGGCGGTGTGGCTGTCGGCCGCCAGGCGCGAGCCGCGCTCGCCGTGATACCGCTCCAGATCCATGAATCGATCGTCGAGGGCATTGACGAGGTGCGCGGTCGTCGCGCCGGTCATGCCGCTGCCGATCGGGCCATCGTCCACGACCACCACCGATTTCCCAACTTGGGTAAGCAAATATGCAGTAGTAAGTCCGGAGATACCCGCGCCGACAATGCAGACATCGGCGGCCGTGTCGCTGTTCAGGGGTGAATACGAAGGAACCTTAGCCGTATCCGACCAGACAGGCCCTTTGATTTGTGAGGACATAAACAAGCGACAAGCAACGCCTGTGCCCTCGACTCGGGAAGTCCCCAGCGCGAGTTGCCTCGCTCAGGGCAAGCCTCAGCTGGAAAGGGCTTTCGAGACGCTGTCGACTACTGCCTTCTCGGTAGGAAAACCGGTGCGTGACTTCTCGGCGACCTTCACGCCGTCGACCCACACGGAAAATTCACCGCGTCCGCCCGGCTCGATGACGGCGTCCTGCTGCAGCGAGTCCTTGATCAGCGCCGCCACACGGGAGGCGCGCGGCTCGTAATTTCAAACCACGCAGTATCGAATCTTGATCTTCGCCACGGGTTCCATTGTTCCAAAGGTTCCACCGGGTTCCAAGGGCCTCGTTCTACAATGTCGAGATGGCCTCCCTGATAGAAGCGATTGAGATCAAGCGTAAGTCGTATTTCGAGTACGAGAACGCGCCGTATCACTGCCTTGATGTCGAGGTATCCAAACCCACCGCACGAGGCGGCCAGACGCTGGTGCGCCTGAAGATGCGCAACCTGATCACGCGCGCGGTGTTCGACAAGACCTTCAAGGCCGGCGAGAAGTTCGGCGAGCCCGACCTGGTGATGTCAGCGGCGACCTACACCTACAGCGATGCCGATGGTCATCACTTCATGGACCAGGAGACCTTCGAAACGCTGACGCTCGGCGCCGACATCCTCGGCGAGGATCGCGGCCTGCTGGTCGACAACGTCGAAGTGCAGATTCATCGCTACAACGGCCAGCCGATTGGCGTGGTGTTCCCGCCGCACGTCGAGCTCACCGTCACGAATACCGAGATGGGCGTTCGCGGCAACACCGCGAGCGGCAGCGTCACCAAGACCGCGGTGCTCGAGACGGGTCTCGAGATTCAGGTGCCGCTGTTCATCAAGGAAGGCGAGAAGGTCAAGGTCCACACCGAGACGCGAGAATTCGCCGGCCGCGCCTAAGGCCGCAGCATCAATCCGACCGTAAACCGCGAATAGGAAATCCGGCGGCCGACGCCACCGGTCGGAGGATCCGTTGACAGGCTGCGCAGGTGGCGCAGATCGAATCTCACGCCGACGTTGTTGGTAAACATGCCAACGGCGCCGACGCCAAGATTGATCGCCGGTACCGTCCGCCGCACGAGGAACAGCTCGAGGTAATCCTCGGAGGTCGCGTGGATCACCCCCCCGCCAATGACGGCATACGGCCGCAGTCCGCCGCCGGTGAAACCCGGAGGGAGCGACAGGACCACGCTGCCGGTGAGGTCGTTCACGTAGCTGCCGGCTTTCACCAGCGGCGTGATCACCGCCACTTCGTCGTTGGCAAAGAAGCCGGCGATGTTGGCGAACTCCGCTTCGTATCCGATGATGCCGTCGTCCACGACGCGAGCGGCGATGCCGAGCACCAGCTTTCTCTTTCCTGACGCAAGCTCGAGATCGACGATCGAAGTGGAGCCGCCGAACTTCACTCCGCTGAACGGCACCACGAAAAAGTCGGCGGCGGCGCGCTGCGGCACCGCAAGGACCACGAGCAGCCCGAGCGCGAGCCTTCGACTCGCCCACAGGGCTCGCTCGGGCCAGGTGCGGCTCGTCTTCATCAGATGAACAGCCGCAGGAATACTTTCACGAATGGCGACGAGGTGACGCTGGCGTTCTCGAAGCCGTAGCCCTTCGCCAGGCCGCCGCTGTTGGCCAGCATGATCAGCGTCAGCGACACGGGAGTGGTGGAGCCGGCGACGCGCCGCTGCGGCATCTTGACGATCAGCGCCGACGCCGCGTCGGGAATATGGCCGAACGTCCACACCAGTTGCTGGCCCGATTCGGTGGTCACGAACCACCCGAGACCCGTCGGCATGACGACGCGAATGGTGCCGCCGGTGTTCGACGGCAGATCGAACGCCTGGTTGCTCCACATCTTGTCGATCGTCGACGCGCTGAACGGCACGCCGTCGCGGCGATCGAGCTGCGTTTCGAAATTGATCAGATCGTCGACCGTCGACACCATGCCGCTGGCCGCGTCGAGTCCATAGGACGGATATTCGGATCGCGACGGACGCCCTTTCGAATCGATCCGGTACGGCACCGCGAGCTCGCTGAGCACCGCCTGGTATTTCGCGACCGTGGCATCGTCAAACAACGCCCGTCCGGCGGCGCCTTCGGGGCGGTTGAAATCCATGCCGGGCACCGATCGCGTCATGCCCGGAATGCGATTCAGCACCTCCGCCGTCATCGCCTGGCGGAACGGCTTGTTCAGGCAGCGCGGCGATTCGATCACCGGCGTGAGACGCGCGAAGAGCGCCGGATCATACGCGAACCGTCCGTCGGTCGAGTGCGACAGCACCTGGCGCACGCTGGTCGTCGCGGCGGGAAAATCCGGGACGAACTGGCGAATGTTGGAATCGATATCGAACACGCTGAGCGGAAACCGGTCGATGCAGACGCCGTGCAACACGCCGGTCATCGCCTGCGTCACGCCCCCGATTGGATAGGGGGTGCTCGAGCTGGTCGGGATTTTTCGCTCCAGATCCGCGAAGCCGACGTTATATCTGCGGACGACCCGCGTGCCGTCTATCTTGGTTTGGACGATTGCTGCCGATACTCCGGGCATCCCGATTTGCTGAACCAGAGGTTCCAGGTATCGGGCGAAAATTTCGAAGGGAAACTCTTCCTGCGCGGACACCCCCCGTCCCGGCAGAAGCAGGGTGCCGAGGGCTATGAAAACGCAGAAAACCCGGAAATTCATGGTTTTATTGGGGTTCCTCCATCATATATCGGTCATTTGGGCCGTTTCGTGTGCTAAAGTCTCGGCGTTGAACTATTTGAGGATGGCTGAAGCCCGTCTGTACTCTCGATCCGCGTTCCTGGCGTTTGTCCTGATGGCGGCCACTGCCACAGTGGCCCAGGCCCAGACTCAGGCCGAAACCCTGCGCGTTCGTCCGCTCGTGAAGGACGGTCAAGTGCTGGTGTCGTTCGCGCTCGACGGCGGACTCACCGACGAGATGAAGGCGGTCGTGCAGAGCGGCCTCCGCACCGTGTTTACCTACACCGTCGAACTCAAAATGCGCGTGCCGGCGTGGGTCGATCGCACCGTTGCCAGCGCAGTGGTGTCGGCGAGCGTTGATTACGACAACCTGACGCGCCGTCACACGGTGTCGCAGGCGCGCGACGGCCGCGTCGAGCAGTCGTTCATCGTCGAGGATCCGTCGGAAGTCGCGCAGATGGTGACGAGCTTCGATCGCCTGGCGCTGTTCAAGACGCGGCTCGAGCCGAACCGCGAGTACTACATTCAAGTCCGCGCCGACGCGCGGCCGAAGACGAACTCATCGCTGTGGCCCTGGTCGGGTACCGCCAGCGGTCTCGCGCGCTTTACCTTCATTCCCAACTGAGCTCCAGACTCGTCTACTCCACCGACGGCGGCCGCGTCTGCCCGAAGTGTGGCTGGCCGATCACCAATTGCCAGTGCAGCAAGACGCTCGCGTCGGGCAAGGAAGCCGTTCCCGATCGCGTTGTCGCGAAACTTCGTATGGAGAAGAAGGGGCGCGGCGGCAAGACCGTCACGGTGATTTACGGGCTGCCGAACAACGAGCCGTTTCTGAAGGGCCTCTGCGGTGAATTGAAGAAAGCCTGCGGCTGCGGCGGCGCGATTACCGAGGACGGCGTGGAATTGCAGGGCGAATTACGCGATCGCGTGCGGTCGCACCTCGAAAAGAAGGGCTTCGTCGTAAAGGGATAGAATGAAGGCCATGAGAGCGGTCTACGTTCTCGTAGCGATTCTGTCGTTCGCGACCCCGCAGATGTCATGGGGCGCGGTCGAGCAGTCGCTGTCCGGCTCGGGCGCGATCGTCCTGTCGTCGCCCTCCGCCGCCGGATCGCAGATCTCCCGCGCCGTCTTCAAATCCGACAAGACATTCGGTCATACCGGGGCGCTTGCTCCGGAATTCGTCGCGCTGTTTCCGGCGCTCGGATCGATCGACGCCGTCTCGGGGCAAACCTGCGACGCGCCGCATCTCGATCTCGAAGGCCCGCCGCTCGCTCCTCGCCCGCCGCCAGCCTTCTGAACGCTCCAGGTCTTAGGGTCTTAGGGTCCTAGGGTCTTACCCGTTTCATTTCAGAAGGGACAGTTATGAAGAATAGATCGTTGGTGATCGTCGGCGTGATCGTGACGCTGCTCGCCGGCATCCTCAACGGGCAGGCGCCTGTTGAGATTCGTGCCGCGTCTTCGAGCGCAGTAGCGGGCTGGCGGCAGATGTCGTCGCCCGGCGGCAACCCGCTCTGGGTGGCGCCCGACATCAGGCTGACGTCCGCGGATATCGCGCGGGCCGAGGCGCGCAAACTGCCCGACGGCGGACCCGCCGTCGCCATTGTGCTGACCGACGCCGGCGCGAAGAAGATGGCGGAGTTGTCGGCGGCGCAGACGGACAAGCCGATCGCGTTGCTGCTCGACGGCCAGGTGATCTGGGCGCCGGTCGTCCGCGGCGCGATCGGCAAGGAAGCGATCTTGACCGGCGGCAAAGGCGGACTCACGCAGCAGCAGATCGATCGCCTGCTGACGTCGTTCAAACGCTAGTCACGAGGGTTCCTCACGAGGGTTCCTCACGAAGGTTTGACACGAAGGTTCGACACGAAGGTTCGACACGAGGGTTCTGCGGTACGCAGAATCCTCGTGGTCGATGTCCATTCGACATCGCAATAACTGCGCCGCACAAATCAGCTGTCTTTCGAAACGTGCGGAAATTCTCGTAATTCGACCGGGCATCCCGCGTGCTTCTTTGCGGCGTATGGCAAAGAGCTTTCGTGAAATGGTTGCGTGGCAGCTTGCGTTTGAATTGAACGAGAAGGTCGTCGCATTAGTCAGGGCGTCACCCGGCGCGATGCGCGATTTTGAGTTCCGTGGGCAAATCTTCGACTCGAGCAGTTCGGCTCCTCGAAATATCGCGGAGGGGTACGGTCGCTACCGACCGTCGGAGACCTCGCGCTACCTCGAAATCGCGTTGGGATCGTTGGATGAGACGGAAAATCATTTGCGACGCGGAGTCAGCAGCCGTTACTTCAAAGCCGAAGACGCCGGCCCGTTAATCCGACTTCTCGCACGATGCCGAACGGCAACCACACGCTGGCACTCGTACCTCCTGCGCGTCCGGCATGACCCGCGCTTCCAACCCCCACCGAAGCCTCGTAAACGAAGGACCCCGTGACGAACCCCCGTGACGAACCCCCGTGCCGAACCCCCGTGGGGAACGCCTTCGTATCTACATCGACAACCGTTTTCCCGTTTCCGGGGTCTAAGATGCCGATGCGCCGACTCGCCTCGTTCGCCGCCCTCGTTACAACGGTCTCAATTGGCCTGGGCTTGCCGGCAGCGGCGCAGGCGCCCACCGCCGAAAGCGTTCTCGCGAACGCGCGGAAGGCACTTGGCGGCGAAACGAAGATCGCATCGGTGAAGACCTTCATCGCCACCGGGCGGACGCGCCAGGTGCGCGGCGAAAACCTGGTGCCGATCGAGTTCGAGATCCAGGCCGAGTTGCCCGACAAATATTCGCGGCGGGACGAATTCCCCGCGCAGGACGCCGGCCCCGTGACGGCTGGGTTCGTCGGCGATGCAGTGGTGTTGATCCCACGTCCAGTGCCTCCGCCGCCGCGTCCCGGCGCGCCGCCTCCTCCACCGAACGCGCAGGAAATGATGCTTCGGCAGCGGATGATGCAAGCCAAGCAGGATTTCGCGCGTCTTATGCTCGGTATGTTCGCGGGCACGACGCCGGCATTCCCCGTCACCTATACCTATGCGGGCCAGGCCGAGGCGCCGCAGGGCAAAGCTGACGTCATCGACGTGAAGGGACCGGCCAATTTCGCCGCGCGCCTGTTCATTGCGGACACCGGCCTGCCCATCATGATCAGCTGGCAGCAACCGGGCGGGCCGGGCGGACCCGGTGGGCCGGGCGGTCCTCCTCCAGGAGCGAAACCCGCTCCTGAACAACGCCTCTACTTCGCGGACTACCGCGATGTCGACGGCCTGAAGCTTCCCTTCCGCATCCGGCGCGCCGCCGGCGCGGAGACGACCGAAGAAACCACTTTCGATCGCTATCGGATCAACGCCAGGGTTGATCCGCGACGCTTCGACACGACCGCGAAATGAGGTTCATGATGCGTTCGTTGGTAATTCCGTCTGTACTTTTGTTCTGCCTCGGCGTTGACGCGGCGCCCACAGCCGCGCAGGCTCCTGCTCAAGCGGGCACGCTCACCGTGACGATCGTTGATTCCACCGGCGCGGTGCTGCCGGGCGCGACGGTCACCGTCACCGGACTCGATGCGGCCAACAAGGCGGCGATCGAGCCCGTGAAGGCGAGCGATCAGGGCATTGCCACGATTGCGAAGCTGCCGCCGGGCCGCTACTCGGTGAAGGCCGAGTTCACCGGCTTCGAGACGCGCACGATTCCCGAAGTGCGCGTGAGAAACGGCAACAACAAGCAGGTGATGATGCTGCCGATCGAAGGCCACAAGGAAACCGTGCAGGTCGGCCAGGACAAGCAGGCGGCCGCGGCGGATCCGCGCGGGCCGTCGTTTGGCTCGACGCTGACGCGCGAACAACTCGAGCAGCTGTCGGACGATCCGGAATTGCTGCGGCAACAGCTGCAGGAAATGGCCGGTCCCGGCGCGGTGTTCAAGGTCGACAGTTTCGAAGGCGGCGCGCTGCCGACGAAGTCGCAGATTCGATCGATCCGCATCTCGCGCGATCAGTTCGCGGCGGAGTTTCATTCGGCCGGCGGCGTCAGCATCGAGATCATCACCCAGCCCGGCTCCGGGCCGATCCGCATGGGCATCAACTACCGCATGATCGGCGACGGCCTCAGCGGCCGCAGCCCGTTCGTGCCGGTGCGCGGCCCCGAGTCGAACCGCAACATGGGCTTCAACATGAACGGCACGCTGATCAAGAACAAGAGCTCGTTCGGGTTCTTCTTCAACGACGCCCGCCAGATGCAGACGCCGAATCTCAACATCGCCACCGGCAGCGGCGAGCGGCGCTCGGAAGCGCTGGCCACGCGGCAGCGCACCGACGGCTTCAACGCCAACCTCAACGTCGACTACGCGCTGACCATCGATCAGACGCTGCGGCTGGCGGTCGGCGTCAACACGCAGGAAAACCACAACCTCGGCATCGGCTCGTGGGATGAAGAGGAGCGCGCCTACCGGCGCGACAGCACCAACGGCTTCGTGCGGCTGCAGCAGATCGGGCCGCTCGGCCGGCGCGCGTTCCTGCGTACGCGCTTCCAGTACGCATGGACCGACACGACGCAGACCTCGATGTTCGAATCGCCGACGGTTCGCGTGCTCGAGGCGTTCACGCGCGGCGGCGCGCAGGTGGCCGGCGGGCAGCACGGCAACACCATCGTGCTTGGATCGGATCTCGATTACGTGCGCGGCAATCACACCTGGCGCTTCGGCCTGCAGGCCGACGGTTCGCGCTACCGCTCCGACGATCGATCCAATTACCTCGGCACCTACACCTTCGAAAGCCTCGACGCCTACGACGCGGGAACTCCGCGGAGCTACACGCGCCGCATCGGCGATCCGAACATCGCATACAACTACCTGCAGGCCTCGCTCTACGCGCAGGATGACATCCGCGTGCGGCGGAACCTGACGCTCAGCGCCGGGCTGCGCTACGAGGCGCAGTCGCACGTCGAAGACTTCAACAACGTGATGCCCAGGCTCGGCGTCACGTGGGCGGTCGGCCGGCAGCAGGCGCCGACCACGCTGCGCGCGAGCTGGGGCATTTTCCACGACTGGTTGCCGACCAACACCTACGAGCAGACCTTGCGCGTGGACGGCTTCCGCCAGCAAGAGATCGACATCGTCAATCCGTCCTACCCGGTGTTCAACGATCTGGCGCTGCTGGCGGCGCCGGTCAGCCGTTACGTGCTCGGCGAAGACGTGGTGCTGCCGCGGTCGACGCGCGTCAGCGTCGGCGTCGACAAACGCTTTTCCGTCGTGCAGGCCAGTGCCACTTATGCCTACACGCGCGGCGGCGCGGTCGCGCGCGGCGTGAACCTGAACGCGCCGCTGAATGGCGTGCGCCCGGATCCGCGCTTTGGCAACATCATCGAGGTGACCTCGGACGCGAGCTCGCGGCTGCATCAACTGCAGACCAGCACCTCGATCAACCAGGGCGCGCTGCTGCCGGTGAACCGGACCGCGCCGCTGATCAGTTTCAAGCGCGTGACCTGGTTCATCAACTACACGCTGGCCGAAGCGCGCAACAACACCGACGGCGCGTTCACCGTGGCGCCGACCGGCGACCTCGATCTCGAATGGGGCCCGGCGAACAACGACATCCGCCACCGGTTCAGCGTCCAGTTCAACAACCAAATCGTGAGAAACCTGGGACTCGGCCTGAGCCTGGGTACGGCGAGCGCATCACCATACACGCTGCGCACCGGCCTCGACGACAACGGCGATCTGATCTTCAACGATCGCCCTGACGGCGTCGCG
This sequence comes from Vicinamibacterales bacterium, assembly GCA_036374815.1. GTDB lineage: Bacteria > Acidobacteriota > Vicinamibacteria > Vicinamibacterales > UBA2999 > 12-FULL-67-14b. The sequence continues at coordinate 29,951 of DASUSZ010000128.1, forward strand.
CGCAACTCCGAGCGCGGCTCGGGCTCGCTGAATCTGAACTTCAACCTGAATTACCGGTGGCAGTTCGGCCCGCCGGTGTCCGGACCGGGCGGCATCGGCGTGATGATCAACGGCGGCGTGGCCGACGTGCGGCAATTCGAAGCGCCCGGCCGCTACACGATCGGCTTCTTCCTGTTCGCGAACAACCTGACCAACCACGCGAACTACGTCGGCTACAGCGGCGTCATGACGTCGCCGTTCTTCCGTCAGGCGACGTCGGTCACGGGCACACGACGCGTCGAGGCCGGGATTAACTTTCTGTTCTGAGGTAGTCCTCGAGATTTCTGTGAGGGTCCGCCTTCAGGCGGACCGCGTCACTTCGGCCTCGGCAAGCGCGGGACGTTCACCGGACCGATCTTGTTCCAGATCCGCTTCGACACCGCGTCAGCCTCGCGAACGATCGCCGTCTCGTCGAGCGTCAGCACCTTGTTGCCGCGCATGACGAACTCACCGTCGATCATCACCGACTCGATGTCGGAGGCATGGCCGCCGTGAATCACCGCCGACACGATGCGGCCGGCCGGCACCAGATACGGCTTCATCGTGTCGACGACGAAGAGGTCGGCCTTCTTGCCTGCTTCGAGCGACCCGATCGACGCCTGCATGTTGACGGCGCGCGAGCCGCCTTCGGTGGCGTCGGCGAGGATGTCTTCGGGCTGCGGACGCACGCCGGGGAACGCATCGGTGCGGCGAATGCGCTCGGTCAGCAGCGCGATGCGCATCACTTCGAACACGTCGTTGGTGTTGTTGTCGGTGCCGAGCGCGATCGGGCAGCCCGCCTCGCGCAGCGCGGGAATCGGCGGGATCACTCCGCGATTCGCCGCCATGCCGGCCTGGTGCGAAATGATCGTCCGCGTCTTGCCGAGCAGCGCAATCTCGCCCGCATCGACGTAACGTGCGTGCGCGGCGAACAGTCGCGGGCCGAGGAATCCGTGACGATCGAGATACGCGGCCGGCCGCAGCTTGTGGAACTTCTCCATGAACTGATACTCGGCGACGCTCTGGTTCAGGTGAATCGTGTAGCCGAGATTGTGCTGGTCCGCGAAGGCGCGCACCGCGCGCAGCAATTCCGGTGAAGACGTTTCGGTCAGCGCCGCGGCGGGAAACACGCTGATGCGCCCGTTGTTCTTGCCGTGCCACGCGGTGAACAAATCGCCGATCCGCTGCAGGCCCTCTTCGCGCAGCTTCTGCGAGAAGCGCGGCGGCTCGCTCTTCGCCAGGCCTTCGGGCGACAGGGGTCCGGGCACGTTTTCGCTGTCGCGAATCGATTCGGCAAAGACCCACCGCAATCCCGTCTTCGACAGCGCGCCGGCGTAGCGCCCGATGTTGCCGGCATTCTCGACGAACGTCGTCGTCCCGGTGCGGATCGCTTCGAGCGCGCCGATCACCGTCATCAAGGTCGCTTCTTCGCCTTGCAGCAGCGAGGCCGGACTGACGGGCAGCTTCGCCGAGTTGGGAAAGCCGAAGTCCTCGTTGAACCCGCGCTGCAGCGTCGCCGTCAGGTGCGCGTGGCAGTTGATCAAGCCGGGGAACAGCGCTTTGCCCCGGCCGTCATACACATCCGCGTTCGGATAGTTCTTCAGGACCTGATCGTTCGGACCAATCGCCGCGATCTTGTCGCCGACGACGGCAAGAGCCACGTCGTTCTGCGTCAGGTCGGGGTTCACGACCGTCGTGTTCCGGAAGACGATCGCCCGTGGTGCGGGCTGCGCATTCACGCGCGACGGATCGATCAGTAATGCGGCGGCGCCGGCGCCCGCGCCGGCGAGGAGCTCTCGGCGGGAAATGGATGGTGACATGCCGCGTAGTGTGCCCCAACTACTGCGGCCGGATCTATGGCGTCTTCACCAGAGTGATGGCGATCGACGCGCGTTCGTGCTCGGCGACACGGAGAGCGGCGGGCCTGAATCGTTCGTGATGCGCGCTGAACTGTAACGGCCCATCAGGGACCTGGACAAATGCCGCGATGCCGTTCGCATCCGCGGCCACGAATCTTGCCGCATCGCCGGCGCCGCGCGGCATCAGCTGCACCACCGCGCCGGGAACGACCTCGCCCGCTTCACTCACCATCCGCACTGTCAGCCGGTCGGAAGGCGCGGGCAGCAGCGCGACTTCCTGCTGCGTATCGGGCGTTTCGGCAAAGCTGCCTTCGACCGTCTGATATCCGCGCGCGGTGATCGTCATGGTCCCGCCCGCCGTGCCGGCACCTTCGATTAACGCATCGCCATTCGGCGTCGTGCTTGCTTCGACGCGGCCACCGCCGGCCGCCCAGGTGATTCGCGCGCTCACGGGTTGCTGCGTCACCCGATCG
>DASUSZ010000129.1:0-22862 GCA_036374815.1 Vicinamibacterales bacterium
GGACGTACCAGCAGCGCCTTGACTTCCGATGCGAGCAGCAGTCCGCGCGCGGTCTCCGTCCAATAGAGCGGCTTCTCACCGGCGCGATCGCGCGCGGCAATCAGCGTGCGCGTGCGGCCGTCCCAGATCGCCAGCGCGAACATGCCGCGCAGGCGGACCAGGAACTGCTCGCCCCACTGCTCATAGGCGTGCACCAGCACTTCGATATCCGAGTTTCGCGAGTGAAAGCGGTGCCCGTGCCCTTCGAGCTCCTGTTGCAGTTCCCGGAAGTTGTAGATCTCGCCGTTCGCGACGATCTTGATGTCGCCGCTTTCGTTCAGGATCGGCTGCTGCCCGCCGGCCAGGTCGACGATGGCGAGGCGGCGCATCCCGAGGGCAACGCCGGGCAACGTGACGCTGCCCTCTTCGTCGGGGCCGCGATGATGCAGCTGGTGCACCATCCGCGCCAGATCATCAGCAGCGGCTTGCCGCGCTGGATCTCGCTCGATGATTCCGACAATGCCGCACATATCAGCTTTCGGGTACCGGCTTTCAGCTGTCAGCTCGACGGTCGCGCGTCACCTTGGCGGGGATTCCCGTCGCGATCGAATACTCGGGAATCTCGCCGACCACGACTGCACCCGCGCCAATGATGGCATCGCGGCCGATGGTCGATCCATCCGTCACCACGACATGCGTGCCGAGCCACGTGCCGTCGCCAACCTCGATGCCGCGCGCCGTCCTGCCCTGCTGCAACACCGGGATGTCGGTGCGATCGTACAGGTGATCGCCGCCGACCAGGTAGGTGTACGCGGCCATCAGGATGTCCTTGCCGACCCGCACCCGCGACGCCGAGAAAATCTCGCAGTTGAAACCGATGTTGGCGCGATCGTCGATCACGATGTCGCCGTTCTTGCAGCTCAGGATCGTGTTGCGTCCGACGAACACGCCGTCGCCGATGGTGATGCCCTTGTTATCGGTGCCCTTGGCGTCGAGGCAGCACAGATCGTCGATCACGACGTTGTCGCCGATGTGAATCTTGTGCGGATGCCGCAGCGTGACGTTGGCGCCGAAGACGACGTTGCGGCCCACCGATCCGAGCACCATCGGGTACAGCTTCGAGCGCAGCACCAGGCCAAGCGCGCCGGGCACCCAGCTCGCGAGCAGCATGGCCATCTCGTACTTCAGCAGCGCGCCGAAACCCGGCTTGCCGACGAACAGCTCGCGGTATTTGTCGGCCTTGGACCGCTTTTCGTTGAACAGCTCGGACTGGATGACGGTGATGCGGGGATCGTGCTCCCGTGGCGGACGCTGCGTCATCGTCCGATCGGAGCGAGATCGGTCGTCTCGCGCACTTCGCGAATCACGTAGGTCGGCTTGTCCTGCGATTCGTAATAGGTGCGGGCCATCACTTCGGCGAGCAGGCCGAAGGTGAGGAGCTGCACGCCGATGAAGATCAGCATCACGCCGAGCAGCAACAGCGGCCGATCGCCGATGCCTTGCGTGGTGAACAGGCGGATGTAGGCGAGGTAGGCGGTAATCAGCACGCCCACACCGCCGGTGATCAAGCCAATCAGGCCGAAAATCTGCAGCGGCCGCGTCGAGTAGCTGAGGAGAAACTTGACCGTCGCCAGATCGAGGAGCACGCGCACCGTGCGGCCGATGCCGTACTTCGTCGCGCCGGCGCGTCGTGGCCGATGGTTCACGACCATCTCGGTGATCTTGACGCCGATCTGGCTGGCGATCGCCGGCAGGAAGCGATGCATCTCGCCGTAGAGCCGCAGCGGCTTCACCACTTCGGCGCGAAACACTTTCAGCGAGCAGCCGTAATCGTGCAGCTCGACGCCGGTCGCCCAGGAGATCAGTTTGTTCGCGACCACGCTTGGCAGGCGGCGATTCACGAACGTGTCCTTGCGATCCTTGCGCCAGCCGCAGACGATGTCGTTGCCCTCGTCGATCAGCGTGATCATCGCCGGGATGTCGCGCGGATCGTTCTGCAGATCGCCGTCCGAGGTCACGACCAGGCGGCCGCGCGCATGCGCGAAGCCCGCGGCGAACGCCGCGGTCTGGCCGAAGTTGCGGCGGAAGCGGATCACGCGCAGGTGCGGATCGCGCGACTGCAGGGACGCCAGCTGCTCGAACGTATCATCGGTGCTGCCGTCGTCAATCACGATCAGCTCGTAGCTCCGCCCGTACTGAACCAGCGTCTGGGTCAGCTCGTCATACAGGGGCTTGATGTTGGGAGACTCGTTCTGGACCGGGATGACGATCGAAAGCTCTGGGGCCATTAAGTGAGTGAATCAAGGCATTATAGAACGAGACGGTGCCCTCCTTCGACGGACTTTCGCGTGCCCTCGGCATCCTCGCCGCCATTCTGGGCACATACGCCGCCGGCGTGTATTGGCGTGCAGGACTTTCGCTCAGCCACTATGACGCGAAAGCGCACCTCGTCGTGGCGCGGCGCATCTTCGACAGCCTGACGCCGAGCTGGGAACAGATCGGCGCCGTGTGGCTGCCGCTGCCGCACATCATCAACGCCATCCCGGTCCAGATCGACTGGTTTTACCAGACCGGCGCATTCGCCATCGCACTGTCGATCGCCTGCTTCGCGATCGCGACGGCGTGTGCCGCCGCAATCGTCCGCGCGACGACCGGGTCTCGTGCAGGTGCAATCACCGCCGCGATGCTGTTCGCGCTCAATCCAAACGTGCTGTACCTGCAGAGCACGCCGATGACCGAGCCGCTGCTCTTCGCGCTGACGTCGCTCGTCGTGCTGCATCTGGTTCAGTGGGCCAGGTCGGAGGAGCCGGCCGCGCGGCCGGCCGTTGGTTGGACCATCGTCCTGGCTTGCCTGACTCGTTACGAAGCGTGGCCGATCGTCGGCGCGGCGATCGTCGCGGCCGCGTACGCGAAGTGGCGCAACGGTCTGCCGGCTGCCGCGGTCGTGCATGAAGCGGCGCGCATCACGGCCTACGCGATTGTCACGGTGATCGCCTTCATGGGCCTGAGCTTCGCGTCGACCGGCCAATGGCTGATCACCGGCGGCTTCTACGTGCCCGATCCGAAGCTGCAGGGCCAACCCTACGTGGTCTGGCAGGAAATTCGCGAGGGCCTTCAGGGGCTGGCGGGCGTGTGGTTCGTGCGCGCGCTGATGTTGTCCGTTGGCCTCATCACGGTCGTGTCGCTGGTTCGACGGCGATCGAGCGGCCTGTTGGTGACGCTCGCGTTGCTGGCCGCAATCGCGCTGCCCTTCTATGCGTTTGTTTCGGGGCACCCGTTTCGCATCCGCTACGAAGTACCGCTGATCCTCGGCGGCGCGGTCGCGATCGGCGCCGGCGTGGCGATGTTCCGCTGGCTGGCGCCGCTCGTCGCGGTCCCGCTGCTGTTTCTCGTGCTGTCGCAGGTGACCGCTTTCAGTGAGAACGCACCGATGCTGATCGAGGCGCAGCTCGATCGCAACAACAGCGCCGGACGCCGCGCGGTGACGGAATGCCTGCGGCGGTCCTACGACGACACGACGATCATGGCCAGCATGGGGTCGCTCGCGCATTACATGCAGGAGCTCTCGCTGGCCGGCTTCGATCTCGCCGACTTCATTCACGAAGGCAGCGGTCCGATCTGGCTGCGCTCGTACTACTTCGAACCGTCGCTGTTCGCGGGTTGGGTGCTGATCGAGGAAGCCGCGGAAGGCGGCGACATGCTCTTTCAACGGCAGAAGGAGTGGCCTCAGTTCCTGGCCGCTTACGATCGCGTGTGCGAAGGCGGCAACGTCGCGCTCTACAAGAGGCGCTAGGGCTTACGGGCTACGGGCTACGGGCTTACGGGTACGTTCGATTACGCGAGAATTTTCAGAAGCTCGTCGTGAATGAGGCCATTGGTCGCGAGGATGTGGCCTTCGTACGGCTCCCAGTCCTCACCGCCCATGCCAGTCACTCTGCCGCCGGCTTCCTCGAGGATCAGCGCGGCCGCGCGCATGTCCCATGCCTTGAGGCTTGCTTCCCAGAATCCGTCCATGCGCCCCGCGGCGACCCAGCAGATATCGATCGCCGCCGATCCCAGGCGGCGGATGGCGCGCGCCTGCTTCAGCACCTGCGCGAACACCTTGACGAACTCGTCGGCCTGCTGATGGATGTTGTACGGGAAGCCCGTCACCAGCATCGACTCGAGCACCGATGCGTTGCTCGACACTTTCAACCGCTGGCCGTTCAGCCACGACCCGACGCCGGCTTCGGCGGTGAACAGCTCGTCGCGATTCGGATCGTACACGGCGGCGACGACGGCGTGACCGTCGATCTCGAGGGCGAGCGACGCGCAGAAGATCGGCACGCCGTGCGCGAAGTTGGTGGTGCCGTCGAGCGGATCGAACACCCAGCGATGGCGCGCGCCGGTCGAGGCGATGTCCATCTCTTCGGCGAGCACGTCGTGATCGGGATAGCGCTCCGCGATCATCGCGCGAAACATCTTCTCGACTTCGAGATCGACCTCGGTGACCAGGTCGATGGCGCCCTTCTTCTCGACGCGCACGCCGGTGCCGAACTTGGCGATCTGCAGATCGCCGGCGCGCACCACGGCCTCGATCGCCGTGGACAGGAACCTGGGATCGGGCGGTTGGATCACGCGCCGGCGCGTTGCAGCTTCTTGACCATGCGAATCTCCATGCCGCCGGCGACCTTTTTCAGCACGGTTTCGTCCATGAAGTTGCGAATCAAGAAGATGCCGCGGCCGCTCGACTTGAGGATGTTCTCGGGCGCGAGCGGATCGGCCACTTCTTCCGGCACGAACCCTTCGCCCTGGTCTTCGATGCGAATCACCAGCTCGTCGGACGCCGTCGACGGCACCGGGCTGAACTCGACGATCACGCGCTTGTTCGGATCGTTCTTGTTGCCATGCTTGATCGCGTTGACCACCGACTCGCGCACTGCGACGCTGACCCAGTGAAGCTCGTCTTCGTCGAGGCCGGCCGACTTGCCGACGTGATCGGACACCGCCTGCACGAAGTCGAGCATGTCGAAGGCGCTGTGGAACTCGATGCGGACGGTATGCGGAGGAATCATCTAATAGGAGGGCCGACCGACCGCGCGCGGCATGTGCTGGTTAAGTACCATAGCGCTTTCTACACGGTCAAGCAGTTATAGTTGAACGTTATGCGAGCGGCCGACACAGTCACTGTCACCCCCGCGCTGTCGATCGCCGGCGCGCTCCGCGTTCCCGGCGACAAATCCATTTCGCATCGCTACGCCCTGCTTGCCGCGATCGCCGACGGGCGATCGACGATTGCCAACTACGCGCCCGGCGCCGACTGCGCCTCCACGCTCGCCTGCGTCGAAGCCCTCGGCGCTATCGTCTCACGAACCCCGTCGCCGACGCCCGGCGAGCCGCCGCTCGTCACCATCGACGGCCGCGGCCTGCGCGGGCTGGCCGCCCCCGGCGCGCCGCTCGATTGCGGCAACTCCGGCAGCACGATGCGCATGCTGGGCGGCGTCCTTGCCGCGCATCCCTTTATATCGACCCTTGTCGGCGACGCTTCACTTTCGCGCCGGCCGATGCGCCGCATCATCGGTCCGCTGTCGCAAATGGGCGCCGTTCTCACGGCCGCCCCCGGCGATCGGCCGCCGATCACCATCCAGGGAGCCGACCTCGCCGGCATCCATTTCACGCCGGACACACCCAGCGCCCAGGTGAAGTCCGCCGTGTTGCTGGCAGGGCTGCAGGCGAGCGGGGCGACGTCGGTTTTGGAGCCGGCGTCTACTCGAGATCATACGGAACGGGCGCTCGTCGCGTTCGGCGCCTCGGTCACCGTGCAGGGACGACTGATTTCGCTCAAGGGCGGCCAGCGGCTGTCCGGAACCTCCTTGACCGTGCCCGGCGACCTCTCCTCGGCCGCATTCCTTGCCGTCGCCGCGGCCGCAATTGCGGGTTCGGATGTCGCGATCTCCAACGTTGGGCTGAACCCCAGCCGCTCGGCGTTGCTCGACGTGCTGAAGCGTTTCGGCGCCGAGATCGACGTCGTTCACGAGGATGAATGGAACGGCGAGCCGGTCGGCCGGCTGCGCATTCGCCATGCGGCGATGCGCGATCTCGTCATCGAACCCGACGAAGTGCCGGAGGTGATCGACGAGTTGCCGGTGCTGGCCACGCTCGGCACGTTCGGCGGCAGCGTCACGGTGTCGGGCGCGGGTGAGCTGCGCGTCAAGGAGAGCGATCGCATCGCGGAGCTGGTCGCGGGGCTGCGCGCGCTCGGCGCCGACGCGGAGGAGCGGCCCGATGGATTCCAGGTGCGACACGGCCGTCGCCTCACCGGCGGCACCGTGCACGCGCGCCACGATCACCGTCTCGCGATGGCGTTCGCGATTGCCGCGCTTGGCGCGACGGGACCGACGACGATTGAGGGCGCGGACGCCGTCGCCGTCTCCTACCCCGCGTTCTTCCACGATCTCGATCGTCTGGCCCGCCGGTCGGCGGGCCAGATCACACATTGAAGACCGACAAGATCTACCTCGTGGGGTTCATGGGCGCCGGCAAGTCGAGCGTCGCACGCGCCCTGGGCAAGCGCCTCGACTGGAAAGTCGAAGACATCGACACCCGCATCGAACAGGCCGAACGCCGCGACATCCCGGCGATCTTCCGCGAGAAGGGCGAGCCGTACTTTCGCGCGCGGGAGCGCGAGGCGTTGATTGCCCTGCTCCCCGACCGGGGCACGGTGGTCGCCTCGGGCGGCGGCACCTTCGCCGATGCGTCAAACCGTGAACTGATGTTGAGAGACGGCGCGGTGATCTGGCTGGATGCGCCGTTCGCGACCGTGCTGCAGCGCGTGCCCCAGGATGGCCGCCGGCCACTGGCGGCGGATCGGCCCGGTATGGAACAGCTTTATAATCAGCGCCTCGCGGCCTACCGCCAGGCGCACCTCCGGGTGGACGCAGGACGCGGCTCCGTCGAGGAGCTCGTCGATCACATCATGGAGTGGCTGGAAACTTAGACCGCATGCGCTATCTCGTTATCAGCGACATACACGCCAATCTCGAGGCGTTCGATACGGTGATGGCCGAGGCCAAGGCCATCGGCTACGACCGGGTGCTGCTGCTCGGCGACCTGGTCGGCTACGGCGCCGACCCGAACGCGATCTGCGAGCGGGTGCGCGACCTCAAGCCGGATGCGCTGATTCGCGGCAACCACGACAAGGTCGGCTCCGGCGTGGAAAGCCCGGAGGGCTTCAACGCCGTCGCCCGGAACGCCATCAAGTGGACCTACGAGACCCTGACCAGGGAGAACCGCGAATGGCTGGCCGCGCTGCCGGCGGGTCCGATGATCGTCGATGAGACGATCGAGATCTGCCACGGCACGCCGTTCGACGAAGACGCCTACGTGTTCGACGACCTCGACGCGCTGCGCGCGATGCATGCGGCGCGGCGGCCGCTCTGCCTGTTCGGCCACACGCACGTGCAGGTCGGCCATTACCTGTCACGCGATCAATTCGGGCTGGCCACCGCCGACGATCAGCGGCCGCTCGCGATTCCGCTCGACGAATCCAATCGCTACCTGGTGAATCCGGGTTCGGTGGGACAGCCGCGCGACGGTGACCCGCGCGCCGGTTTCGGCATCGTCGACATCGCCGCGCGCGAGATGACGATCTATCGCGTCGAATATCCGATTGCGAAGGCGCAGGCCCGCATCATGGAAGAAAACCTGCCTGACGTCCTCGCGCAGCGTCTCGCGCTCGGCCGTTAGTCGGTTCTGCCTTCTGCCTTTTGCCTTTTGCCTTCTGCTCTACGCGCTTGGGCAGCATACGCGTCCACTGCAGCGCGGGACCCGAGCACCCAGCCGATCACGACGCCGATCAGCAGGACGGCGGGAATGAAGATGAAGTGCGAGGCGGATGGGATGCCGATTTCCATTACTTCCTTCGCGATTCGAGCTCGCTCAGCTCGCCTTCGACGTGTTTGAGGCGTCGCGCGATCGACCACACGTAACCCAGCACCGCGACCCAGACGAAGCCGTAGGCGGCCGCGACCATGTTGATGGCGGGAATCTGTTCGCCCTGCGGAATGTCGTCGACGGGCACGAATTCCTTGGGCGGCTGCGGCTGACTGCCTTCGATCGCGGCCGGGTGCGCCACCACAGAAAGCACCGCGGCCAGCGCCGCCACGCGCAGCGGTCGTTGCACTCTCTGCATCCCTTCCACCAGCTTCATGCTTCGTCCTCGTCCAGATACAGCGCTTCGACGCGGGCCTCGTGCAGCGCCAGCGTCGCGCGCAGGTTCAACAGCGCCACGAACAGCATCGTGAACGCCGCAAAGCAAAACCAGAGTGGAATGCCGAATTCGGTCGGCAGCGTCGGCACCACCGAAGTCATCGGGTGCAGCGTGCGCCAGATGTTGACCGACACGTAGATGAAGGGCACGTTGAGCATGCCGAACAGCGCCATGCCCGCGGCGAGCTTGTCCGAACCGGGACCGCCGTACTTCCGCAGGATCGCGTAAGCCGCGAAGATCAGGAACAGCACCAGGCTCATCGTCAGGCGCGGATCCCACACCCACCACACCCCCCAGGCCTTGCGCGCCCATAGCGGTCCGGTGACGAGCGTCATCGCGCCGAACAACAACCCGAGCTCCGCGCTCGCGACTGCCCACGCGTCGGCGGTCGGTTTCTTGAAGAACAGGAACCGCAGGCTCGCAATGCCGCAGATGATCGCCGACGCCAGGAACAGGATCGCCGCCGGGAAATGGAAGTAGAACACCTTCTGCACGAGGCCCATCGTCGATTCGTAGGGCGCGGCGTTGATGATCCACGGCGCGACGAAGAGCATGCCGGCGGAAAGTCCGATGAATGGCGTCGTCAGCTTGCGCATGTGCTCGCTCCGAATTCTACTCCGTCATGACGGGCTCGAACGTCCAGAGCGCCAGCGTCACGAAGATCACATCCCACGCCACCAGGATGCCCATCCACAACCGCGCCATCGGTTCGTCCGGCGTGGCCTGGAACAATGCGGCGGTGCCGCGCACCCCGCAAATCATCACCGGAACGGTGATGGGATACAGCAATACCGGCAGCAGCGTATCCCGGCTGCGCACGCGCACCAGCATGGCCGCAAACAAGGTCCCGACCGCGGCAAATCCCAGGGTGCCCGCGACCAGCAGCGCGATCAGCATCCCGGGAAACGCGAAGATCGGCGCATTGAACAACAGCGCGACCAGCGGCACGAGCATGATCTCGACGAGTCCCAGCAGCAGCAACAAGCCCAGCAGCTTGCCGGCATAGATCGCCGGGCGATCCGCCGGCGCGAGCAGCAGCGCGCGCAACGTGTCGTTGTAGCGTTCACGCTCGAACGTGCGTCCCATTGCCAGCGTGCCGGCAAATGAAATCGCCACCCACAGGATGCCGGCGGCCACATCATCCGGCGCGCGGCCTTCGCGAACGATCGCGAACGAAAAGATCAACACCACCGACACCGCGAACAGCAGCGTGGTGAGGAGGATTTCCTTGCTGCGGATCTCGACCGTCATGTCCTTGCGGACCACGTGCCACGCGACGCGGAAGAAATCGTTCATGCGTGAATCGCCCGGCGGTAGCGATCCACGAGGCCGCGGCTATCCGTATCGGTGCCGACGATGCGGCCGTCCTTGAGGTAAATCGCGCGGCTCAGCACTCCCTCGACGACGTCGAGGTCGTGTGTCGCCAGCACGATTACGCATCCCGCCTGCTGCCGGTCCTTCAGCCGCGCCACCAGTGCCGCGGTCGACGCCTGGTCAAGGCCGGTGAACGGCTCGTCGAGCAGGATCAACTTTGGGTCGTGCAGCAGCGCGCGCTCGAGCGCCACGCGCTGGCGCATGCCGCGCGAATAGCTCGACACGAAATCGTCGGCGCGATCCGACAGGCCGGCCTGCGCGAGGGCCGCGTCGACCGCTCCCGCGACGTCGGCGAGTCCGTAGAGGCGCGCAAAGAACGCGAGGTTTTCGCGAGCGGTCAGCTCCGGATAGAGGAACAAGTCGTGACCGAGCATCCCGATCATCCGGCGGATGACGGCTCCGCTGCCGGTCGCCGCGCCGTATTGAACTGTTCCCTTTGAAGGTGTCACGAGCGTGGCGAGCACGTTCAACAGCGTCGACTTGCCGGCGCCGTTGGGCCCGAGCAGCCCCACGATTTCACCCGCGTCGCAGGTGAACGAAATTTGCGATAACGCCTTCCGCCGCCCGTAATGCCGGGCGACATCAGCGACCGTCAATCCTGGGAAGTCGCTCATGGGAGCCCGTCTCGCCGTAGCGCGGCAGCGCGAAGGCGGACGCGACTAACCGTAAGCGCTCCATTCAAGCAGCGGCACCTCGATCGAGCTCCGCCATCACGCGCTCGAGCTCCGCCGTCACGCGCCGCAGTCTCGCCTCGTCGGCTTCCGACAACGGCTTCGCCTGTCGCTTCCGCTCGAGCGCGACCGCTTCGCTGATCAACTTTTCGCGCCGCGCGATCAACTTCGCGTCCTGCGCGGCATGCGCCTTCGCGGGCGTCAGGGCGAACCAGGCGCCGATCGCGAACATCACGAGCGCCGCAATCAAAGCGACGTTGCGCGGCGTCCGGCTGTCCGACGGCAGGTTGGTCAGGTGCAGCACCAGGGTGTCGCCGGCATTCAGCCGCGGCCCGGTGGCCATGACGAACTGCTGGCCTTCGGCGTTCTGCTCGCTGACGTTCGTCAGCTGCGGCGATGCGATCTGCATGTTGCCGATCTTCTCCATGCCGACGAAGACCTGCGCCAGCGGAGCCGGCCACGTCTGCGTCAACGTGTAGTTCGCCCCGGCCTGCGGCAGCGAAAAGCCGACGTGCGCGATCGTCTTGCCGGGCGCGAACGGCCCGGTGATCGTCAACATGTCGCCTTTGACACTCGCGTTCGGCGATGAGCCCTGCATCATCGAGGCGCCGCCGGCGCCGGTCGGCAAACGGATCAGCAGCGGGCCGCCGACATCGATCGGGGTGCGCGCGTTGTTCAGCACCTCGAGCAGGTAGAACACCGTGAGGTTGTCGTCCTGGTATTCGATGATGATGCGCGATTCGGGGCCGATCTCGACCGCGCCCGGGCGCGCCGGCATCTTCGCCGCGGCTTCCGCTTCCAGCTTTTCTTTCGCGGCGGCGGCCGCGATGCCCGCAATCAACGCGACGCGAACTCCGCCTTTCGCCGGCACGGCAAATTGCTGCGACGTCAGCGCCTCGCCATCGACCGTCGTCGATGCCTGCACCAGCGCGCCCGCGGAGAGTCCCTCGAACTGCGCGCGCCCTTGCTCGTCGGTCTTGCCGGTGCGCGTCTCGGCGCCGATTGTCAACGTGACCGTCTGCCCCGCCACGTTGTTGCCCATGCGCTCGCGCACGACGCGGACCGTCACCGTCCGATCGGGCAACTCCGGCGCGGGCAGCGGCGTGCCGGCCATCGATGCCGGATCCGGCATGTTCACTTGTGCGGTCGCTGCGCTCGCAACCAGCAACCAGCAACCGGCAATCAGCAACCAGCGAGTCACAATCTTGCTCCGCAGTTTTTGCAGAACTTGGCGTCGACGTCATTCACCGTCGAACACTCCGCACACGCCCCTAGCGCGTGCGCACCTTGCGCACCCTCCGCACCCTGCGCACCCTGTGCACCCTGTGCACCCAGCCGCTCGGCCACTTCCTTGGCGATCTGTTCCCTGTATCCGCCGCCGGCGTCGAGCTGGGTCATCAAGCGGAGCGCGCGGGCGCGCAGGCGCCCCGACATCTCGTCGAAGTCCGCCTTGGCGATCTTCCCCATCGCGTAATCGAACTCGAGCTCTTTGATCGATCGCAGCGCCAGCATCTTTTCGCGCTCGAGCGCGACGCGGGTGCGGCCGCCGATCGTCATCGGCGCGTCGGGCTGGTCCGAGACCAGCGGCGACAACGTGCGATACGCACCGAGGCCGACAAAGCTCACGGATACGACGGTCAGGCTGAGAATGATGATGTTGGCCGGTGATTGCCCGGTCGCGACGATCACCGTCGCGGTCGCCGCCAGCATTCCCCCGAGCAGAAAGAATTGCCAGGGCTGGAGGAACGGCTCCTCCTTCGCGCCAGGCGCTTCGGAGGGCAGGCCCTTATCGTCAGTCAAGATTTCGGAGTTCGTCGTCAAGCCGCGCCGCCATCTCCGGATCTTCCATCCCGCCAGGGACGCCCGCTAATGCCGGCCGGCGTGACCAGCGTCTCGCGAGATACGCCACGGTCAGGAACCCGCCGATGCCGACCACCACGGGCATGGCCCACACCACGCGGCCGCTGCCCGCGTTCGGCGGCTCGCTGAGGATGTGATTGCCGCCATAGGTCGCGACGTACGACTGGATGATCTGGTCCGGCGACTTGCCTTCCTTCAACATCGCGTCGATGTTCGAGCGCTCGATCGCGCAGTGGCCGCAGGCGCACTGTCCGACCGGCAATCGCGAACACCCGCCGCACCAGCAGGCGAGCTTGTGCGCCACTTCGCGCGACTCAGGCGAGGTGAGCTGCAGCCGCGGATCCTGTCCGGTCTCGACGTGCTGCGCGAACACGGTCCCGCCCGAGAGCAGGATCGAGAGCAGCAACAGCGTCGCGGTGACCGCTTCGGCGGGCATCTTCGCGAGCGCGAACGACATCGATGCTTCCGGCAGCAGCGCGATGCCGGTGCCAATCGCGAGAATGCCGAATCCAAACCACACCCAGTTGACGAGCGGGTTGATGTGGACCTCGACGCTCGCCGTTTGCTCTTCGATCGAGAAAGCGGCCATCACGATGTAGAGGTCTTCGGCGAACGTCCGCCGAATCGCGACCTCGGTCGTCGGCTCTTCCTCGTGCTTGCGGAAGTACCACTTCGCCGGGCGCATCTGATCGATCACTTCGCCCTTCGGGTTCTTGACGGTGATGTGCCCCGTCACCATCTGCTTCTGCCCGTCGTCGGTGACGCGCAGCGCATCGAGGTGAATCGTGTACTCGCCCACCGTCTGCTCTTCGCCCGGCTTCAGCAGCATCTGCTGATCGCGGCTGAAGCCTTCGCCGGCGAAGCCAAGGAAAATCAGGACGATGCCGGCGTGGACGATGTAGCCGCCGTAGCGGCGCTTGTTGCGCGAGACGAGACCGACGATCGCGGTGAAGAGGTCGGTGCCGGTCATGCCGCGCCGGACGTTCGCGCCGCGAATCACTTCCTGGACCAGCGTGCCGGTCACAAACGCGGCGAGCGCGAAGCAGATCCCCGAGCTCCACACGCGCACGCCAAGGGCGACGAGCACGCCGCCGGTGACCAGCGCGGAAACGATCGGCCACATGAACTGATCGCGCAGGTTCGCGACCGATGACTTGCGCCACGCCAGCAGCGGGCCGACGCCCGTCAACAGCAACAGCACCAGGCCGATCGGCACCATCCAGCGGTTGAAGAACGGCGGGCCCACGGTGAGACGCTCGCCGTTGATCGCTTCGGTGATGGTCGGGAACAGCGTGGCAAACAGGATGAACAGCGCCGAGAACAACAGGATCCAGTTGTTGGCGAGGAACGCGGCTTCTTTCGATGCCCACGAATCGAGCTCGTGGCGCGCCTTGAGCAGCGGCAGGCGGTAAATCACCCAGCCGAAGCAGAAGATCACGGTGGAGAGCATGAACGCCACGAAGTAGCGCGCCAGCTCCGGATCCTCGCCGAACGCGTGAATCGACTGCACGATGCCCGAGCGCGTCAGGAACGTGCCGACGATCGTGAGAAGGAACGTGATGATGACGAGCGACACGTTCCACACGCGCAGCATGCCGCGCCGCTCCTGCACGTGAACCGAGTGCAGGAATGCGGTGGCGGTGAACCACGGCAGCATGCCGGCGTTTTCGACCGGGTCCCAGCCCCAATAGCCGCCCCAGCCCAGCTCCTCGTACGCCCAGATCATGCCGAGCGTGAGGCCGAGCGAAAGGAAGAACCACGAGAACATCGTCCAACGACGCACCGCGCGCAGCCACGAATCATCGAGGTGGCCGGTGAAGAGCGCCGCCATGCCGAACGCAAATGGAATCGTCAATCCAACGAAGCCGAGATACATCGTCGGCGGATGGATCGCCATGTAGAAGTTCTGCAGCAGCGGATTGAGCCCGCGCCCGTCGGTCGGCAGCTCGGTGAGATAGGTCGCGAACGGGTTGTTGTGAATCACCATCAGGAAGAGGAAGAACATCTCCACCGCGGCAATCACGGCGACCACGTAGGGAATCAGCTCGCGATGACGTTCACGATTCACTTTCACCGCCACCGCGCCGAAGATCGACAGCAGGAAGACCCAGAACATCACCGAGCCGTCGAGGCCGCCCCAGTACGACGTGATCTTGTAGAACAGCGGCTGGACGCTGTCCGAATAGCGGCGAACGTAGCGGATCGAATAGTCGCCGGCGACGAACGCGTAGATGATCACGCCCGAGGCGACGGTCATGATCGCGGCAATGGTGTAGAAGGCGCCGATGGCGCTTTCGATCAGGCGGGTGTTGCGGCGGCGCGCGCCGGCCACGGCGGCCGCTACCGTGTAGGCGGCCGTGACGAACGCGATCAGCAGGAGGGTCGCGCCGAGTGAGGCCATGGCGGCCCTCCTAGTACTTGCCTGAGGGCGTCGACGCGGCCCCCGGCTTCGCTTCGTATTTCGACGGGCACTTCGCCATCACGCCGTTGGGCTGCACTTTGAAGCCCTCCGGGGTCAGCATGCCCTTCAGCACCACTTCGGAGTCGCTCTTGAACGTGTCGGGCACCACGCCCGTGTAGGTCGCGCTCACGACCTGGCCGTTGCTCTGGACCTGGAACCAGTAGTCCAT
Organism: Vicinamibacterales bacterium; assembly: GCA_036374815.1. Lineage (GTDB taxonomy): Bacteria > Acidobacteriota > Vicinamibacteria > Vicinamibacterales > UBA2999 > 12-FULL-67-14b. The sequence continues at coordinate 14,763 of DASUSZ010000129.1, forward strand.
CGTGTTCGGCTTGCGCGCGATCGAGTTGGGCACGACGAAGCCATGCAGCTGCAGCTTCTTGCCGTACCACTCGTCCGGCTGCGTCAGCACTTCGTCGACGTGCTTGTAGTACTCGGTGCCTTCGGCCATGGTCGTGTAAAGCAGACCGCCGAAGGTCAGCGCCAGCACCAGACTCGTGAGACCAATCTTCAAGCCTTTGTTCTTCATAATGCCCCCCGCCGGAGGCGGGAAAAGAGACGCTGCCACCAGCGAGGCGAAGCCTCACCGGCATTTGTCTTGAAGCGCAGCCTCGCTGGAGTTAGCCCTCGTCCAGAATACTACTGACGAGAGCGACCGGCAACCCTACAACGTTGCTGTACGAGCCTTCGATGCGCGGAATGAAACGCGACGCAAACCCCTGGATTGCATAGGCGCCGGCCCGATCGACGGGCTCCCCTGTCGCGACGTACCACGAGATGTCTTCGTCTGTCATTTTCGCGAACCACACGCGCGTCGTGTCGACGGCCGATCGCACGCCAGCGGCGCTGATTAACGCCACGCCGGTGTGCACCTCGTGCGGCCGGCCGTTCAGCAGGCGCAGCATGCGCCACGCGTCCGCCTCATCGACAGGCTTGCCGAGGATCTCACCGTCGATCGTCACCGTCGTGTCGGCGCCGAGCACGCGCGCATCGGGCCGCAGGTCGAACACGGCGCGCGCCTTCTCGATCGCCAGGCGCTCGACGTAGCGCGCCGGTGTTTCGTTGGGATGCGGCGTTTCGTCGATGTCGGCCGCCACCACCTCGAACGGGATGCCGGCGGCGGTCAGCAATTCAGATCGCCGCGGCGAGCGGCTCGCCAGGATTACTTCGAGGCTTTGTTTTCGTACCACTTCAGCGTCGTGCCGCCGGTGCAGGCCAGATCCATGCGCTTGTCATTGTTGAAGTCGGCCACCGTGCAGCCGCTGCCGGGCATGGCGTTGCTCTCGAGCACGAACTTGGACCACGCGCCGTCAGCGTTTCGCCGGTAGACATTGATGCCGTTCGGCTTGCCCATGTAGCCGGCCACGAGTTCGTCAGCACCGTCGCCATCGAGATCGACCGCCTCCAGCGCGTGGCCGTAGTTCAATCCTTTGTCGATGACGGTTCTTCCGTCCCATTTGTCGCCACTACCCGAATACGTCACCACTTCGGTGTCAGGGCGAGGCGCCTCGTTACCGTGAAAGGGCTCAATGGTCGCAAGGATGCGCGCATTCTTCGCCCGCACCATTGCCACCTCGCCGGCGCCGTTCTGCGGCCACGGTGCCGGGTTGCCTTCGACCAGCCGTGTGCGCGTCCACTTGCCGTTGTTATAGCGATGGAGGTGCACGCCAAGGAAACTCGCGGTTAGCAGCGCGTCGCGGCCCTTTCCGTCCCAATCCGCAGCGAGGATGCCGTGCATCACGCCGTCTTCGGCATCCGTCACGATCTGCCGCTTCCAATCCACTGGGTTGTAGGCGTACACCGTGTTCTGATCTTTGTAGTCGGGTACTGCTGCTTTCGCTCCCGCGAGCGGCGCGTTGATCAGCCACTTGCGGCCGTTCCCCTCGATATCGGCAAATCGCAACCGGTGGGACGCCGGCGTGCGATCGATCTCTTTCCCTTGCCACGGCTCATTCACATTGGCACCGTGCGTGTACACCGTGACGATGCCCGTGCTTTTTGCAGGCAGCGTGGCGAACCCGGTGGCAATCGCGATTTCCGGAATGCCGTCCTTGTCCGTGTCGGCTGCCGCCGCATTAATGAGCCCGGTGATCTCCGACGCAATCACGTGGCGCGTCCACGATGGGTTCTCGAACCAGATGAGCTGCCGGGTCGCGCCCGCAACAGCAATCAAATCCGTCTTGCCATCGTTATTCACATCGCTGGCAACCACCGCATAAGCGCCGCGCAGATCCGACGAAACGACGTGCGGCTCGAGCGTCCACGGCATCGGTTCCTGAGCGATCGCAATCGAATGCCCGGCCACCAGGAGCGCGGCGGTTCCCCACGCGCGGATCTGAAGGAGTCTCATGCCGGGAATCATCTGTTACGATCGAATTGTGATCAAGGCCAATCAGGTCATGCCCGCCGTGGTGGCGGACGTCATCCGCAAGGCGCCGCTGACGGAAGAAAAAGTCGCGTTCGCGTGGCGGCTGGCGGTGGGACCTGCCGTCGACAAAGCCACGAAAGTACGCCTCGACGCGAACGGCACGCTCTACGTCTCAGCCGACTCGCCCGCGTGGATTGATGGCGTGCGGCAATCCATCGGACTCATTCGATCGCGTCTCGCGCATTTTCTGGGCGATGATGCCGTGAAGCGTATTTCCTATTCCTGACTGCTGACTGCTGATTGCTGATTGCTGATTGCTGATTGCTGATTGCTGACCCCTATGAGAAACGCGTTCATTGTCAGTGCTGTTCGTATCCCCACCGGAAAATTCCTCGGCACGCTGAAGGACTTCACCGCCCCCGAGCTTGGCGCGATGGTGGTGCGTGAAGCCGTGTCGCGCGCCGGCATCGATCCCGCGCTCGTCGACGAGTGCATCATGGGCAACGTCGTCTCGGGCGGCGTCGGCCAGGCGCCGGCGCGGCAGGCCGCGCTCAAAGGCGGACTCAAGGATCACGTCGCGGCGCTGACGATCAACAAGGTCTGCGGGTCGGGGCTCAAGGCCGTGATGCTCGCGCAGCAAGGCATCCAGACCGGCGACATCGACGTCGCGGTCGCCGGCGGCATGGAGTCGATGAGCAACTGCCCCTACATCGTCCCGAAGGTGCGCGAAGGCCTGCGCATGGGACACGGCTCGGTGATCGATCTGATGATCCACGACGGGCTGTGGTGCCCGTTCGAGAACTGGCACATGGGTAACGCCGGCGAGACGGTGGCGGACACCTACAAGGTGACACGCGATCAGCAGGATCAATATTCGGCCGACAGCCACAAGAAAGCGGCCGCGGCGCAGGCGGGCGGCAAGTTCAACGCCGAGCTCCTCCCCGTGTCGATCCCGCAGAAGAAAGGTGATCCGATCGTCTTCAACAAGGACGAATCGGTGCGCGGTGATACGACCGCGGAGGTGCTTCGCAATCTCAAGCCGGCGTTCAAGAAGGACGGCTCGGTGACCGCCGGTAACGCGCCGCCGGTGAACGACGGCGCCGCCGCGCTGGTGGTGATGGCGGAGGACAAGATGAAGTCACTCAATGCCACGCCGATGGCGCGCATCGTTGCGCAGGCCACCAGCGGGCTGGCGCCGAAAATGCTGTTGATGACGCCGGTCGAAGCCACGCGCACGGTATTGAAGAAGGCCGGCTGGTCGTTGAACGACGTCGACCTGCTCGAACTGAACGAAGCCTTCGCGGTCCAGGCCGTTGCCGTGGGCAACGAGCTTGGCATCGACATGAACAAGGTCAACGTCAACGGCGGCGCCGTGGCTCTTGGCCACCCGATTGGCGCTTCGGGCGCGCGCATCCTGACCACGCTGATCTATGCGTTGAAGGATCGCGGTCTCAAGCGCGGCATCGCTACGTTGTGCCTGGGCGGCGGTAACGGCGTCGCACTTGCCATAGAAATGCAATGACCGTGATCGGGCCGAGGATCAAAACCTCTTTGATCACGGCCCACGCGTTGTGCGTGATGAAGTTGTCGAGCCAGTAGCGGCGCGAGATCGCTTCGAACACGAACGCATCGGCAAAATAGAACTTCGAGTTGATCGGCCAGAGCGCCATCACGCCGAGCGGCGGCGTGTCGTCCGAGCCAAGCCAGTCGAACAACACGTGCGTCGACCACGACAGCGCGACCGCGACCGCGAGCCGCGGGCTGCGCTTCCACGCCAGCACCACGAGCCCGGCAATCATCGCCGCGCCGATGCTATGGGTCTGGCGGTTATGACCTCCCCACGCGAAATCGATGTCAGGAAGCACGCCGGCAATCGTGCAGAGAAGAAGCGCTGAGGGCGCGACCGCGGCGCCGACGATGAGGCCGCCGAGGGCGTGGCCGACAGGACTGGGCACCACTTACCGTACGCAGTTTTTGAGGCGCCGGTCAAACGATCGCGCCGCAAACGCTGCGATCTTGGCCCGAAACAGGCGAAAGTGGTCAATTCCCCTAAATTGCTGAAAACAGGCGTGAACTCACCTGTCACTGCACGGAATTACGCTTGACTTTCGCTTGGCGCGTTTCTAGGATCAATCGCGTCCCGAAAGGACCCATTCACATGCCACCAACTGAAGACGTACGGGAAAGACAGGAACGAGTAAAGGCCCTGGAGGCGGCGGTCGGCCAGATCGAGAAACAGTTCGGCAAAGGCTCGATCATGCGCCTGGGCCAGAACAACGCCGTGGCCCCGGTCGAGGCAATCTCCACCGGCGCCATCAGCATCGACTATGCGCTCGGAATCGGCGGCGTCCCCCGCGGACGCGTCATCGAAATTTTCGGGCCGGAATCCTCGGGCAAGACCACGCTGGCGCTGCAGGTCATCGCCGAGGCCCAGAAGAAGGGCGGCATGGCGGCCTTCGTCGACGCCGAGCACGCGCTCGACGCCGCCTACGCCAAGAAGCTGGGCGTCGATCTGGACAACCTGCTGGTGTCGCAGCCGGATAACGGCGAGCAGGCGCTCGAGATCGTTGAAGTGATCATCCGCTCGAACAGCGTCGACGTCGTCGTCGTCGACTCGGTCGCCGCGCTCGTGCCGCGCGCCGAAATCGAAGGCGAAATGGGCGAGGCGCAAATGGGCCTGCAGGCGCGATTGATGTCGCAGGCGCTCCGCAAGCTCACCGGCGCGGTGTCGAAATCGAAGGCATCGCTGATCTTCATCAATCAGCTGCGCGAGAAGATCGGCGTCATGTTCGGCAACCCTGAAACCACCACCGGCGGTCGCGCGCTCAAGTTCTACTCGTCGGTGCGCATCGACATCCGCCGCATCGGCGCGATCAAGGACGGCGAGAACGTCGTCGGCGGCCGCACCCGCGTCAAGATCGTCAAGAACAAGCTGGCTCCCCCGTTCCGCGAGGCCGAGTTCGACGTGATGTACGGCGAAGGCGTGTCGCGCGAAGGCGATCTGATCGACATTGCCGTCGAGCACAAGATCATCGAGAAGAGCGGCGCGTGGTTCGCCTACGGCGGCGAGCGGCTCGGCCAGGGCCGCGAGAACGTCAAGAACTTCCTGAAGGAAAACGTCGACATCCGCACCGCGATCGAGGAGAAGGTCCGACGCGCGCTGGGGATGACGAAGGAAACGCCCGAGACCGTCGGAGTGTAATGTAGAGGCGGGCCGTTAGACCCGCCTGCGCGAATGGATTTCGACAGTTCTCTCCTGCATTACGTCATTCAGCTGCGACGCCCGTGGCTGGATGACGTGATGCTGCTTGCCAGCGCGCTCGGCGCCGGCGGTTTCATCTGGTGGGTCACCGCCGTGATCACCATGGTCTTCCCAAACAAGCGCGCCGCCGCCTGGCGGATGCTGCTGGCCGGCGTGTTCGCGTGGGCGCTCAGCGAATACGCGTTGAAGCCGGCCTTCGATCGTCCTCGCCCGTTCGAAGTCGATGCGTCGATCGCCGTGATCGATGCGCGGCCGCAAACCGAGTCGTTCCCGTCGGGACATGCCGCGATGGCGTTCGCGTTCGCAATGGCCGGAGCGCGCATGATCCCCGGTTCCGCGTGGGTCTGGTGGCCGCTCGCCGCGATTGTCTCGGTGTCGAGGGTCTACATCGGCGTCCACTGGCCGACCGACGTCATTGGCGGCGCTCTAGTGGGTCTTGCCGGCGCCTGGTTTACGCTCGGCGGACGGCGTCCCCGGCGCGCGGCGTTGGCGACTCAGAACTGACCATTCGCCCTCAAAATCAGCCATTTTGGCGCTATATATGACTCTTTCGACACATTTGTGTCGCCATTGTCATATCAATCGGTTAAGGTAGATCCCAGTTCCAACGGTTGCTGCACCTGTTTTTTCTGTTCACCTGCGTAAGGGAGTTGTAATGGCTCGTTTTGTTTCGAGCGCGCTCGTGGCGCTGCTCGCGTTTTCGTTCGTGCCCGCTGCCGCCGCCCAAGGCGTGCAAACCGGCGCCATCCGCGGGGTCATCAAGGACTCGAGCGGCGGCGTGCTGCCGGGGGTGACCATTGAAGCCACGTCGCCCGCGATGCAAGGCGCGCGCGAATCGATTTCCGACGAGGCCGGCGCCTATCAATTCGTGGGCCTGCCGCCGGGCGCTTACAAAATCCATTTCGAGCTCAATGGCTTCCGGCCGGCGACGAGTGAAGCGACGATCGCCCTCGGATCGATCGAGCGCCTCGACGTCGCGCTGCAGGTCGGCGGCATGTCCGACGCGGTGACCGTGACGGCCCCCGTGCCGTCGCTGCTCACCCGCCGCGGCGGCGGCTCCAACATCCTGACGAGCGAAATCGAAAAACTGCCGACCGGCCGCACGCCGTCACTCGTCGCGGAGCTGGCGCCGGGGCTGACCAACAACACCCCGAACGTCAACCAGGTCACCATCTCGGGCGCGGTCGCCTACGACAACGTGTTCCTGCTCGATGGCGTCGACATCGGCGACAACCTCTTCGCGCGTCCCGACGATTTGTTCGTCGAGGAAGCGATCCAGGAGACGCAGGTCCTCACCTCCGCCGTGTCCGCTGAATACGGCCGCTTCTCCGGCGGCGTCGTCAACGCGATCACCAAGCGCGGCGGCAATCGCATGTCGGGCAGCGTCCGCAGCAACCTGTCGAACGCGGCCTGGACCGACGAGACGCCGTTCGAAAAGGCCGCGGGCACCGAGCGTCAGAGCAAGATGGATCGTTACTACGAAGGCACGTTTGGCGGACCGCTGCGCGAGGACCGCGCGTGGTTCTTCTTCAGCGGCCGGACCCAGTCGAGCAACACGAGCCTGACGCTGGCGCAGACCGCGGCGCCGTTCCAGCAGACCGACGATCAGCATCGCTGGGACCTGAAGATCACCGCGAAGCCGATGAACAACCAGACCGTGCAGGTTCAGTATCTCGATCGCCGCCAGAAGAAGGTGGCGCCGTCGCTGCCGATCACGATCGATCCGACCGCCGTCGACCAGACCGACACGCCCGGCAATCTCTTCGTCGGCAACTGGGACGGCGTGCTCGCCAACCGCTTCTTCGCGACCGCGCAGTATTCGCAGAAGACCTATCATCCGCGCTTCGGCAACACCAGCACGCGCCTGCAGGACTCGCCGTTCCTGACGATCGGCCGCGTGTCGCCCGCCGGCCTGCACTTCGGAGCGAACTACTTCGATCGCACGGACCCCGAGGATCGCGACAACAACCAGCTGACGGGCAGCGTGTCGTACTTCGCATCGCGTCCGGGGTTCGGCACGCATGATGTCAAGGGCGGCGTCGAGGTGTTCTCGCTCGTGCTGCGCGGCGGCAACTCGCAGTCGTCGACCGGTTACCTGTTCAACACCGATTTCGCGACGGTCAACGGCCGTCCGCTCACCGATTCCACCGGCCGCGTCGTGCCGGTTTGGATCCCCGGCTCGACCACCGTGGGCAATACGCTGCCGACGCGCGGCGCCGAGCTCGACATCACGACCACGTCGTTCTATCTGCAGGATCGCTGGACGCTCGATCGCCTGACGCTGGATCTCGGCCTGCGCTACGAGCACGTCGCGAGCACTGCCACCGGCGGCGCGGCGAGCATCGACGCGCAGTCGATCGTGCCTCGACTGGCGGCGTCGTATCAGCTGCGCGAAGACGGCAACACCGTCGTCGGCGCGTCGTATGCGCACTACTCGGGCCGCTACACGTCCAGCATCTTCGGCCGCAACACGCCGGTCGCGAACGCGGGACGCGTCACGAGCACTTACAACGGCCCGGCAGGCCAGGGTTACGACTTCGCGCCCGCGTATGACTTGTCGAACTACACGGTGACGTCGGGATCGTTCCCGACCGCGAACATCTTCCTCGACGAAGATCTGAAATCGCCGCTGACGCGCGAGGTCACGTTCTCCGCCGCGCAGCAGGTCGGCAGGGGCGCGGTGCGCGCCATGTATGTGTGGCGCAAGGCCACCGGCCTCGTCGAGTCGTTCATCGACGATCCGACGGCCGCGGGCAAGACCACGGTCGCGCAGAACGGCACCACCTTCGGCG
>DASUSZ010000130.1:0-69236 GCA_036374815.1 Vicinamibacterales bacterium
ACCCTGCGGACCGACCTCGCCTTGGCGGCCCTCGGGACCAATGGCTCCTTCAGGACCAGTGCGGCCGACGAGACCTATCGTGAGAGTGATTGAAAAGTTCTGCGTCGCTGCGTGCCCGCGCGATACCGCAAGCACATATGAACCCGGAGCGGTGGTATTGAGGACGGCGACTATCTGCGAACCCGAGACGGAGAGCACCGGCAGTTCTTCGAGTGCGCCGCCGAGGGTGCCCAGGTAAACCCGCGGCGCGACGCCGAAGTTCGCACCGTCGATGGTCACGGTTGGCGTCGGCGTATCGAGCCCGGCGGCGACCGCTTGGGAGATGGTTAGTTGCGATGGTGGCGAGCTCTGCGCGGCTGCCTGGGTCACCAGACACCCGCAGAGCAAAATACACAGTAAGTTGACGATTCTCACGGGGGGGCTCCGTATGAAAGTCCGCTGTTTGTGCCAACCGCGAGACAGGGCGATATCGCGGACGGCAAAAATAGCGGCGGAGCCGCCGGAAGTCAAAAAGAATCAGCTAGGGATCCACCCTACGCTCTCACGTCCTGAATTGCTACAGTCTGTCCGTTCTCGCGCGCGCGTGTGGCAGCAACTGCCACGCGCAAGGCCTCCAGTCCATCGTCAATGGTGATCGGCGCCGGCCTGTCATTCAGCACATTTTGGGCGAAATTCTGTAGTTGGTTCGTGTACGCATCGCGGAAGCGTTCCATGAAGTAAGGAACCGTGTCGTGCGATACGCCGTTGGCTTTCGTCATCACCACGATGGGGGTTTCGCGCAGGTAGCCGATCCGGATCGTGCCTTCGAGGCCAAGAATTTCCGTCGAGATGTCGTAGCCATAGATGCCGCTTCGCGTCAGATCGACGACGCCCAGCTTGCCGCTGTTGAAGGTAAGGCTGGCGATTGCGTTGTCGATGTCGCCCACGGTGGCGAGCTCCGGATAGGCGATGGTCGCGCCGATTGCCGCGACGGATTTCACGTCGCCCATGAACCAGCGCGCCAGGTCGAAATCGTGAATGCCCATGTCGATCAACATGCCGCCGCTGCTGGCGGGGTTCGCATATTCGAGGCTCGGGCGGAACGGATCGCGCGAGGTCGCCTTGAACACCAACGGCTGCCCGATGCGCCCGCCGTCGATCTGCTTCTTGGCGGCGGCGTATCCGGGATCGAAGCGCCGCATGAACCCCATCTGGAAGAACCCGCCCGACTTCGTGATGGCGTCCTTCATCTCCGCCACTTCGGCAAGCGACAGCGCCGGCGGCTTCTCGCAGAACGTCGGCTTCTTGCTGCGTGCCGCGGCGATCACATGCTCGCGATGCAGGTGCGTCGGCGTGACGATGACGATCGCTTCGACGGTGGGCTCGTTGATGAGCGCCATCGGATCGGTGAACGACTTGGCCACGTCGAATTCCTCGGCCACTTCCCTGGCGAGGTTGCCGAGCGGATCGGCGACGGCGGCGAGTCGTGTTTCGGGAATTCGTCCGGCGAGATCACGCGCGTAGACCCGGCCAAGGCGGCCGAGGCCAATCACTCCAACATTCAGTCGTTTCATCGAGAGCCCGCCGCCTTTGTCACCATTTCGAGTTTGACCATGATGTCCGCCGGCAATGTTTCCCCGGCCAGCACCTTCACCGCGCTTTCGACCGCGGCCTTGCCCATTTCGTACGGGAACTGCGCCACCGACGCTGCCATCTTCCCTTCGGCAATCGCCTTTTTCGCGTCTTCGAGCGCGTCGAATCCGATCACCTTGATCTTTCCGGTCTTGCCGGCCGCGGCGATGGCTTCAACGGCGCCGAGCGCCATCAGGTCGCTGGCGGCGAAGACCGTGTCGATGTCGGGATGCGCCTGCAGCATGTTCTGGAACACGTTGAAGCCCTGGTCGCGCTCCCAGTTCGCGGGCTGCGACGCGACCACGGTGATGCCGGGCGACTTCGCGACCGCGTCGCGGAATCCCCGCAGTCTCGAGTCGCCGGTCTCGTGTCCCGGTATGCCTTCGAGGATCGCGACCCTGGCCTTGCCGCCGGTGGCGCTGATCGCGTATTCGCCGGCGAGCTTGCCGCCCTCGTAGTTGTCCGAGCCGATGAACGTCTTCGGCACGACGCCGGCGTCGGCCGCGGCCTTGGCGTCGAGGCGCGTGTCGACGATCAGGATCGGCACGTTGGCGGCCTTGGCCTTCACCAGCGCCGACACGATCTCGCGCGATCCGCTCGGCGTGATCGCCAGCACGTCGATGCCGGTCTGCAGCAGGTTCTCGACAATCTGCATCTGCTTGTCGACGTCGATCTCGCGCTCGGCCGCCTGCACCTGCAGCGTGACGCCGAGGCGGTCGGCCGCCTCCTGCGCGCCGCGGCGCATGTCGACGAAGAACGGATGATTGAGCGTCTTCAGCACGAGCGCGACGGTCTTCTTGCCGTCCGACTGCGGCGCTTCGCGGTTGCACGACGCGCCCGCAACGGCGAGCGCGATCAGGAACAGCACGGTGTAGTTGCGCATCTCAGGCCCGCTGACGTTTGAGGATCGTGTCGACCAGCACGGCGCCGACAATGACGACGCCGATCACGATCTGTTGAAGGAAAGAAGATACACCAAGCAGGTTGAGGCCGTTGCGCAGCACGCCCATGATCAGCGCGCCGATCAGCGTGCCGCCGAGCGAGCCCTCGCCGCCCAGCAGGCTGGTGCCGCCGATCACGGTTGCGGCAATCGCATCGAGCTCGTACATCATCCCGGCGATGGGCTGCGCGGAATTGAGGCGCGCCGTCAGCACGATGGCGGCGACCGCGCTCATCAGGCCGGCGACGCCGTAGACCGCGGTCTTGTGAAAACGGACGGCGACCCCCGACAGCCGAGTGGCTTCTTCGTTGCCGCCGATGGCATACACGTATCGTCCGAACGTGGTCCGCGTCAGCACGAAGTGCGCGATCGCGTAGACGACGACCATCACCAGCACCGGCGCCGGCACGAACCCGATGCTGCCGGTGGCGATCCACCGGAAGCTTTCGCTGAAGCCCGAGACGGGCCGCCCTTCGGTGAAGACCAGCGCCGCGCCGCGCGCCACGCTCATCATGCCGAGCGTGACGATGAACGGCGGCAATCGTCCGAAACTGATCAGCAGTCCGTTGAGCAGCCCGCACGCGATGCCGGCGGCGAGGGCGGCGGGGATCGCGATCATCGCGGGCTGGCCGTCCTGCAACAGCGCGCCGAGGGCGACGCCCGACAACGCGACGATCGATCCGACCGAGAGATCGATGCCGCCCGAGATGATGACGAACGTCATCCCGACGGCGACGATCGCGTTGATGCTCGTCTGCTGCACGATGTTGAGCAGGTTCGACACCGTCATGAAGTGCGGCGTCAGGATCCACAGCACCACGCACAACAGGACGAGGCCGATCAGCGTGCCGAAACGGCGTGCCCTCACCCTTTGACTCCACTCAATCCCAGCGCTGCGCTCAACACGCGCTCCTGCGTGGCGTCGGCCGCGTCGAGCTCCGCCTGGATTCGCCCGCCGCGCATCACCAGGATGCGATCGCTCATGCCGAGCAGCTCCGGCAGCTCCGACGAGATCATCAACACGCCGGCTCCGGATTCGGTGAGCCGGTTGATCAGTTGATAGATTTCGACCTTGGCGCCGACATCGACGCCGCGAGTCGGCTCGTCGAAGATGAAAATGCGCGCCGCGCCCGCGAGCCACTTGCCGAGCACCACCTTCTGCTGATTGCCGCCGCTCAGCAGCCGCACCTCCTGCGTCGGAGTGGCTTTGATGCGCAGATCCTTCACCACCGGTTCCGCGAGACGCTCTTCACAACCCGCGGGAAGAACCCCGCTCGCGGCCAGCTTTCTGCCGTGTGGCAGCGCCACGTTGCGCGCGACGGTGAGGCCGGCGACGAGGCCTTCGGCCTTGCGATCCTCGGGCAGCAGTCCAATGCCCTGTGCAATCGCGTCGGCGGGATTTCGAAAGACGACGGGCCGTCCGTCGCAGGTGATGCGGCCGGCGTCGGCGCGATCCGCGCCGGCGAGCACGCGCGCCAGCTCGCTGCGGCCGGCGCCGAGCAGTCCCGCGATGCCGATCACCTCGCCGGCGCGCAGAGTGAAACTGATGTCGCTCAACACGTTCTTGCGGCCGACGCCCTCGACGGAGAGCAGCGCCGTGCCGGGGGCGTGCCGGCGCCGCGGGAACTGCTCGCTGAGATCGCGATTCGCCATCAGGCGGACGAGCTCGGCGACCGTCACATCGGACAGTAAGTGCGACGCGACGTTGGCGCCGTCGCGCAGCACCGTCACCCGCTTGCCGATGCGATACACCTCGTCGAGGCGATGCGTGATGTACACGACCGCGACACCGCGCCGGGCCAGCCGCTCGATCAGCACGAACAGCTGATCGACTTCTCGCGACGTCAACGCCGAGGTCGGCTCATCCATCACGAGGATCGACGCATCAGCGCGCAAGGCCTTTGCGATCTCCACCATCTGGCGCTGCGCCAGGCTCAATCGCGAGAGCAGCGCGCCGGGATCGAGATCCATTCCCAGGCCGGCAAGCAGCGCTGTCGTCTGGTCGTGCAGCCGGCGTCGATCGATCACGCCCGGCAACCGCGTCGGCGCCGCGCCGAGAAAGATGTTCTCGGCCACCGACAGGTGCGGAACGAGGTTGAGCTCCTGGTAGATGACGCGGATGCCGAGATCGAGCGCGTGCCGCGGGCTGGTGATCTCGACGGCGCGATCGCCGACGCGAATCTCGCCGCCGTCTTTCCGATACGCGCCGCTGAGGATCTTCATCAGCGTCGACTTGCCGGCGCCGTTCTCGCCGAGCAGCATGTGCACTTCGCCGGCGTAGAGCGTGAGATCAACGCCGGCCAGCGCGACGACCCCCGGGAAGGTTTTCCGGATGCCCCGCATCTCGAGGACGGCGGGGCCGCTCGCGGCGGCGCTCACGGAATCGGAATCTCCAGCGGCGTGCCGGGCCTGATCTGCGCGTTGCCGGTCCAGTGCAGGCGGCCGGCCGTCGGCCGGTAGCGGTCGTCGAGGCCGAACAGCGTATTCAGCCGCGTGAAGATCACCGGCGTCGTTGCCGGCCGGTCTTTCCGCGGGTAGGCGTGGACGCGAACGGCGGTGACGTTGTCGACGGTCGCGCCCACGGGCAAGGGCACCGCGCCGCGGAAGCATCCATCACGCGCGATGCGGTATTCGGCGACGCCGCGATCGGCGGCAATCCATTTGTCGTTCACCTTGATCGAGAACGTCAGCGCGCGATTGCCGAGCGTGCCGCAGCCCTCGAGATACGCGTAGCGCCGCGGATCCGGAATCGTGCCCTTGCCGGGCGGCGGATCATCCGCGATCTTGGCCTCGCGCGTCAGCTCCTTCGATGCGACCGCATACGTCCAGGCGTTGGTGTCCATCACCATCTCGCGCGAGACGTCGGTGAGATTCACCAGCAGCGGCGCCGGCGCGTAACGAACGGTGGTGGTCCCGCGGTCGAGCACCATGTTGTTGTCGGTGCTGACCCATAGCAGCGGGTGCCGGCCTTCACGTTTGCCGGCAAACGGCAGGATCTCGTGTTCAGGGCCCTGCATGTCCTCGCTGACAATCGATCCGCCGGCGCCGAGCTCGACGCTGTAGACGTACTCGATGTCGGTGCTGCGGCCCCACGTCGCCATCAGCCGATCGACCGGCGTGCCGCCGTCTTCATTGGTGAAGATCACGGTGTAGCGGTAGCGCCTGCCCGCCGGCGCCTTTTCGACTTCGTACCACATCAGGATCGGCACGTCGGTGAACTTGCCGACGGTATTCGGACGCGCGTGGACGAACGGCGCCAGCGACAGCGCCTCGAAGCTGTCGGCGTCGGGTTCGATTTGATCGATCGATACCGTCCACTGCGCCGCGTTCGCGCCTGTGAGCGCCTTCGCCGTCAGCTCGGCATCCTCGGAGATGGCGAGCGAGTGCTTGCCGGCACCGACCAGTCCGAGCATCACGTCGTAATCGGCTTCGCCGCTCCTGACGATCGGCACATGGATCGGCGCGCGATCGTCGAGCGTGAGCTTGAGGACCACCGCCTCGGAGCCGGCCGTGTCCCACGCACACCGCTCGCACCGCACCTTCAGCCGCGCGATCGCCTCGACGTTTTCGGAGGAATCAAACGCCGTGCGGAAAACGCCGTCGGCGATCGGCGCGGGCCGCGCCGGCCCGCAGCCAAGAAAGACGAGACCGGTGAGGACCAAAAACGCCGGGAGCTGGGAACCGGGAACCGGGAACCGAGCGGCTCCCCGTTCCTGGCCGGCTCCCGGCTCCCGGCTCCCGGCTTGCGGCTTAGAAGCCAAAGCGCAACGACAGCTGCGCGACCCGCGGATCGCCCGCGAGACTGGAGATCACGCCGACATTGGCCGCCGAGATGTTGGAGACCGGCAGGCCGAAGTTGGCGCGATTGAACACGTTGAACACGTCGGCGCGCAGCGTGATGTTGGCGCGGCTGTTCAACGCAATCCTGCGCTGCACGCTCATGTCGAACGTCACCCAGCCGGGTCCGCGCAGGATGTTGCGGCCCGCGTTGCCGAACGTGCCCGAGGGCACCGGCGTGAACGCCGCCGGATTGAACCACTGCGCCACCGTCTTCGGACCGTCCGGATCGCCGGTGAGGTTCGGCACGCCGGTCTGATCGGCGCCGACGTTGTTGTTGCCCTGCGTGACCGTGAACGGCCGGCCCGATCGCGCGCTGTAGATGCCGCTCAACAGCCACCCGCCGAGAATCTTGCCGGCGATGCCGTCCGACAGCATCGCCTTGCCCTCACCGAACGGCAGCTCGACGACGAAGTTGCCGACGAAGCGGTGACGGATGTCGAAGTCGCTCGGGCCCTCCCACGATTCGAGATCGCGCGTGTTCTGCGCGCGTCCTGAAGACGCATTGAGGTGCTCCGGCGCCTGGTCGCGCGCCTCGCCGATCGTGTACGACGCGCGGATGCTGTAGCCGTCGCTGAAGCGCTTCTCGAACGACAGGTCGACGCCCTTGTAGTTGGCTTCGCCGTTCATCTCGCGCGCCTGGATGTTGCCGAAGTTCGGGTACGGCACCGGGCCGTTGGCGTCGAGCGTGCCGCGCAGCGGCTGGTTCAGGTTGCGCAGCACCGCGAGGTGCCTGGTGAACGAGCCGATCGCGTCGGCCGAGACCACGAAATTGCCGGCCAGCTCGCGCTCGATGCCGGCGCCGAACTGCTGCACCATCGTGCGCGGCGCGTCCTCGAACGCGGCACGCAGCTTCAGGTTGCGAATCACCAGGTTGTTCGGGTCGAGGTAGTTCGACGGGAACCCGTCGCGCATGAAGAACACCGGCGTGGTCGCGCCCGACGAGGAATTGACCTGGATGTTGATCAGCCCCGGCGGGTTCAACGCGAGCTGATCCTCCGAACCGATGCGATCGAACTGGTTGAAGAACACGCCGTAGCCGCCGCGCAGCAGCGTCCTGTCGTTGATGCGGTAGATCGCGCCGATGCGCGGCGCGAAGTTGTTGGTATCGGGTTTCACCAGCGCGCGATCGGCGAGCGAGCCGTCGGACGCGAACACCAGCGAGCCGCCGCCGTCCGGATTGAAGTTCGCCATCCGGTTGTCCTGCTCGGTCGCCGGCGTCATGAAGTCGTAGCGCAGGCCGAGATTGAGCGTCAGCTTGTCGGTCGGCTTCCAGTCGTCCTGCACGAAGAACGAGCTCGACCACAGCTCCTGCGTGACCACGAACACGTTGGTGAGCTCGGCGCGGTTGGGATAACCCAGCAGGAAATCCGCGAACGCGTGGCCGGTGAACGTCGACTGGAAGCGCAGGTTGCCGCGCGTCGGCGCCACGTCGAAGTACTCGTTGGTCATCGGCATCATCAGGTCGATGCCGAACTTGATCTGGTGATTGCCGCGCATCCACGTGGTGGTGTTCAGCCACTGCACCTGGTTGGTGTGCTGGAACTTCGGCATGAAGTTCGGCGAGCCGAGACGGATGTGCCCGTCGATGTCGATGCCGACAATGCCGCCGGCCACGCGCGGATCTTCAGGCACGCCGCGGAAGCCGATCTGCGCCATGCCGCTCTCGCCGAACGGATCCTGCTGCCCGTCGTTGGTGCCGCGCGCCCACGACACGCGCGATTCGTTGACGAGATGCGAGCTGATCACCTTGTTCCAGCCGCCGACGACCGCATGCGAGTCGAGGAAGTTGCGGCCCCACGCCGACGTCGACGTGCCGTCGATGATGCCGCCGAACCACCCGGGCACGAATCGCACGCGGTTGCTGCCGATGTAGCGGACGAACAGATTGTTGGTGTTGCCCATCGGCACGTCGACGCGAACGAGGTAGCGATCCGATTCGTCCTCGACGTTCGGCTGGCGGATGAAGTTGTTGGCGCCCGTCGTGTTCGGCAGCGGCACCAGCTGCATGATCGCCGCGGCGACCGGATCGATGCGGTTCTGCGGAATCGTGTTGTTCGGGAACGGCTGGCCGGTCAGCGGATCGCGAATCGTCGACGTGAACACGCCGCTGCGCTGCGCCGCCGTCATCACGTTGCCGGTGCGAAGCACGCCCTGCTCGAGCCGCGTGCCTTCGTAGTCGGCAAAGAAGAACGCGCGGCTGCGCATCAGCGGGCCGCCGAGGTTGCCGCCAAACTGGTTCTGCTTGTTGGTGGCCTTGGGCTGGTTCGCGACCTTCGCGAAGTAATTGATCGTGTCGAGGCGATCGTCACGGTAGAAGTCGTAGACGGTGCCGCGGAACTGGTTGGTGCCGGACTTGGTGTTGACGATGATCGCCGCGCCTGGCGACCAGCCGTACTCGGCCGCGTACGGGCTCGTCACGACCTTGAACTCGTCGATCGCATCGACCGACGGCCTCGATATCTGCGTCGTCAGCTCCTGCACGTTGGTCGAGAAGCTGTTGTTGGCGACGCCGTCGAGCAGGAAGTTGTTCTGCAGGCTGCGATTGCCGTGGACGCTGATGCCGCCGGTGCGCCCGGCCGACGTGCCGCCGGCCTGCTCGGTGTAGCGATCGCTCTGCACGCCGGGAACCATCGCCAGCAGATCGTCCCAGTTCCGGATCGCCAGCGGCAGCTTGTCGACTTCGTTGGTGTCGACGACGGTGCCGAGCACGGCGGATTCGGTGCTGAGCAGCGGCGTGACGCCTTCGACCTTCACCGTCTCGCCGATCGATCCGACGGCGAGCGACAGATCAAGCCGTGACCTGGCGCCGAGCTCGAGGCTCACCACCTGTTCGTAACGCTGGAAGCCCGTGGCTTCCGCCTGCACCAGGTATTCACCGGGCATCAGGTTGACGACGAGATACACGCCCGCGTTGGTCGTCGTCGCGGTCGACGACACGCCGGTGGCGAGGCTCGTGACGGTGACCTTCGCGTTGGGGAGCACCGCTTCCGAGGCGTCGCGGACCACGCCGGTCAGCGTGGCGCGATCGACCTGCGCGAACACCGTGGCGGCCGACACCAGCAACACGGCCAGCGCCGCGCCCGTACACTGAGCGAATCGAGCAATCATCGTCCTCCTCCTCATTCCGATAGCCGTTCCGTGGATCTGTTGCCGGGTGGCGCCACGAGTGGCAGCCGCGCATCGGGGGCGGGCCACGATCGCAACGCCGCGTAACGCGGGTCGTCGCTGGCTGCCATCGATCGTCGCGTGCCGGCAAGCACGTTCAGGTAGTAGGCGTTATATCCATACGCTGCGACGAACGGGTGATATCCCGATCGGATGACCGTGACATCGCCGTGATGAACTGTTACCGCGCGATCCGAGCGGCGATCGTAGAGCCGCTGGATGCCGTAGGCGTCCCGATGATCGAAGCGGTAGTAATAGATCTCCTCGAGCTTGACCTCGCCCGGCGGGCGATCGACGTCGTGTTTGTGCGGAGGATAACTCGACCAGTTCCCCGACGGCGTGAACACTTCGCAGACCAGCAGGCGATCGGCGGGGAAGCCCGGCGGCATGATGTCGACGATCTGCCGAGTGGCGTTGCCGCCGCCGCGAATCTCGTAACCACAGTCTTGCGGCGCGATGACGCGAGCGTCGAGCCGGCTGCTCTTCTTGCTGACGGCGGCGCGGCCGTCGGCGAGCTCCGTCAATTGATCGGCCTCGACTCGAAACGCGGTTCCCGGCGGCAGATAGATCGCATGTGGATAAGCGGCAAACACGCTGGCCCGCGGGCCAAGCGTCTCCTCGCGGCCGTCGAAGATGACGCGGCACCGGCCGGCGAGCAGCACCAGGCAGCATTCCGACGAGCCGGTGCGGCTGCTCCACGCGCGCTGCGGAGCGATTTGCCGCACCGCGAAATGCACGAATCGCCACCCCGCCTGAGCGCGAGTGATTTCGATCGCCGTGCCGGTGCGCGTGCTCGCGATCGAAGACGACTTGTAGAGGACTCGAGCCGCCAACCGGGGGGATACTATCACCGCCGATGATTCGTGTAGCCAACGCACCGTGCTCCTGGGGAGTCCTTGAATTTGGCGGCGACGCCAAGCCTGCAACCTTTGACACCGTCCTCGACGAGATCCGATCGACCGGATATGAGGGGACCGAGCTGGGCGACTGGGGTTTCATGCCCACCGACCCCGCCGCGCTGAAACGCGAGCTGGCCAGCCGGCGCCTTGCGATGGTCGGCGCGTTCGTTCCGATCGGGCTGGCCGACGCACGGACGCATGGGTTCGGGCTGGAAACAGCGGTGCGGACGGCGGAGCTGATGCGCGATGCCGGCGCCGCGGAGGCGGTGATTGTGCTTGCCGACGACAACGCATCGGTGCCGGCGCGCGAGCAGAATGCCGGACGGATCGCGCCCGAGCACGAGCTGACCGATCGGCAATGGGACACCTTTGCCGCCGGCGCGGACCTCGTCGCCCGCGCGGTGGCGGAGCGCACCGGTTTGCGCACTGTTTTCCATCCGCACTGCGGCGGCTACGTTGAAACCCCGCGCGAGATCGATGCGCTGATGCAGCGCACGGATCCGAAACGGCTCGGCCTCGTCCTCGACACCGGCCACATCGTCTACGGCGGCGGCGACCCGTTGCGCGTGTTCCAGGCGCATCGCGATCGCGTATGGCACGTGCACTTCAAGGATTGCGACGCGAACGTCGCCGCGATGGCACGCCAGCAGAAGCTCGGCTACCTCGCCGCGGTCCGAAAGCAGTTGTTCTGCGAGCTCGGCGAAGGCATTGTCGACTTCGAGGCGGTCACTGCGGCGCTGCGTGAAGCGCGCTACAACGGATGGATCGTGGTCGAGCAGGATGTCTTCCCGGGGTACGGCTCCCCGAAGGAGAGCGCGGCAAAAAGCCGGAATTACCTACGCAGCCTCGGTGTTTGACCGCCGGGCCGTGAGCCCGCAAGCCCGTGAGCCCGAATCACGCTTATGATTTCGCCCATGTCGACCGGCACCGCGAAGCGGAACCCGCTGCAGGAGATGACGCGGACCACGCCGACGTGCCTGTGGAACGACTCGGCGGACCCGGACGAGCTGCGATGGAGCCTCGACCAGGGCGGCGTCGGCGCCACGTGCAATCCGGTCATCGCGCACACCGTTCTGAAGACTCGCATCGCGGAATGGCGGCCGCGTATTGCCGCGTTGATCCGCGAGCGGCCGTCGGCGACCGAGGATGAGATCGCGTGGGCGGCTGTCGAAGCGCTGTCGATTGATGCGGCGGCGTTGCTGATGCCCGCGTTCGAAGCGAGCCGCGGCCGCAACGGCCGCCTGTCCATTCAAACCGACCCGCGGTTCTACCGCGACGCGCCGGCGCTCGTCGAGCAGGCGGTGCGGTTCGCTTCGCTCGCCCCGAACATGATCGTGAAGATTCCCGCGACGCGCGCCGGCATCGAGGCAATCGAGGAGGCGACCGCACACGGCATCAGCATCAATGCCACCGTGTCGTTCAGCGTGCCGCAGACCATCGCGGTGGCCGAAGCGGTCGAGCGCGGCTTGAAGCGCCGCGAAGCACGCGGCCACGATGTCGAGCGCATGGGTCCGGTCTGCACGATCATGGTCGGCCGGCTCGACGACTGGTTGAAGGTGGTAATGGAGAAATCGGGCATCACGACCGATCCCGGTCACCTCGAATGGGCGGGCGTGGCGGTGTTCAAGAAGGCCTATGCGATCTACCGCGAGCGCGGCTACCGCCTGCGGTTGCTTTCCGCCGCGTTCCGCAATCACATGCACTGGAGCGAGCTGATCGGCGGTGATGTGGTGATTTCACCGCCGTGCCCGTGGCAAAAGAGATTTGCGGCGAGCGATATCGAGATCGCGCCGCGCATCGAGACGCCCGTCGATCGCGCGATGGTCGACGACCTGTATCGCCGATTCGAGGACTTCAGGCGCGCCTACGATGCGGACGGGATGCGCGTCGACGAGTTCGACGGCTTCGCGCCGACGCGCCGCACGCTGCGGCAGTTTCTTGCCGCCTGCGATGATCTCGCCTCGCTGGTGCGCGACATCATGATTGCCAATCCCGACACGCCATGATTCGCCTCACTACCGCACAGGCGCTGGTGCGATTCCTCGGCGTCCAGTCCAGCGAGCGCGATCGGCAGCAACAGCCGCTCTTCGGCGGCGTGTTTGGCATCTTCGGCCACGGCAACGTGGCAGGCATCGGCCAGGCGCTCGATGAGATGGGCGGCCCGCTTCGTTATTACCAATGCCGCAACGAGCAGGCGATGGTCCATACCGCCGCGGCGTTTGCGAAGATGTCGAACCGGTTGCGCACGCTCGTGTGCACCACGTCGATCGGTCCCGGCGCGACCAACATGCTGACCGGCGCCGCCGGAGCGACGATCAATCGGCTGCCTGTGTTGCTGCTCCCCGGAGACGTGTTCGCGAATCGCGTCCCCGCGCCGGTGCTGCAGCAGCTCGAGTCGGCACAGACGCAGGACCTGTCCGTCAATGACTGCTTCCGCCCGGTGTCGCGATACTGGGATCGCATCTATCGCGCCGAGCAGCTGCTGACCGCGCTTCCTGAAGCGATGCGCGTGCTGACCTCTCCGGCCGAGACGGGCGCGGTGACGCTCGCGCTCCCGCAGGACACGCAGACCGAAGCGTTTGACTTTCCGGAGTCGTTCTTCGAGCCGCGGGTGTGGGCGATTCCGCGGCAGCGCGGCGATGCGGCCTCGATCGCGCGCGCGGTGGAGCTGATTCGCGGCAGCAAGGCGCCGCTCGTCATCGCCGGCGGCGGCGTGCTCTACAGCGACGCGTCGCAGGCGTTGCGAAGGTTTGCGGACGCCACCGGCATCGCTGTCGCCGAAACGCAGGCGGGCAAGAGCGCGATCGCGTGGGATCATCCGCTCGCGCTCGGCGGCATCGGCGTCACCGGCACGCTGGCCGCGAACCGCATCGCCCGCCAGGCCGACGTCGTGATCGCGATTGGCACGCGCCTCGCCGATTTCACGACCATGTCGAACAGCCTGTTCGGCGAGGGCACGAAGTTCATCGGCATCAACGTCTGCGAGATGGATGCGTTCAAGCGCGACGCGGTGCCGGTGATCGCGGACGCGCGCGCCGCCATCGAGGAGATCGGCGGCGCACTCGCGGGCTGGCGCACGACCGATGCGTATCGAAACAATGTCGGGCGGCTCGCCGGCGAATGGCACGCCGAGGTCGATCGCCTCTACGGTCAGCGGAGCGCGGCGCCGTTCGCGCAGGCGGAAGTGATCGGCGCGGTAAACGCGAGCGCAGCACCGCGCGATGTCGTGGTTTGTGCCGCCGGCAGCATGCCGGGCGATCTCCACAAGTTATGGCGCGCGTCCGAGCCGAATACCTACCACCTCGAGTACGGCTACTCGTGCATGGGCTACGAGATCGCGGGAGGCCTGGGCGTGAAGATGGCCGATCCATCCCGCGAGGTGTTGGTGATGGTCGGCGACGGTTCGTACCTCATGATGGCGCAGGAAATCGTCACCTCGATCCAGGAAGGCCGCAAGCTGATCATCGTTCTCGTCGACAGCAGCGGCTACGCGAGCATCGGCGGACTGTCGAGGTCTATCGGCTCCGGCGGTTTCGGCACGCAGTTCGATTACAAGGTGCCGATCGATCTTGCCGCCAACGCCGAGTCGCTTGGCGCGCTCGTGTATCGCGCAACCGATCGCGCCTCGCTCGACGAGGGACTGCGCGCCGCTCGCGCAGCGGATCGCACCGCGGTGATCTACGCGCGCGTCGATCCGATGAAAGGTGTCCCCGGCTGCGAGTCGTGGTGGGACGTGCCGGTCGCGGAAGTGTCGTCGCAGCCAACGGTCCAGGCCGCGCGCGCCGCGTGGGAGGAAGGGCGCCGCCGCCGCGGCCGCTGAATCGCCGCGGATCGTACTGCTATCCTCAGATTGTGCCGGCCGCCGTCAAACCTAACCCGCTGATCGCGGACAAGGACGAGCGCCAGGCACTGCGGATTCGCCGCTACATGCTCGCCGCCAGCACCTCGCTGATGGTGATCGCGCTGCTTTACGTCGCCTACCTGCTCGGCGGGCTGGCGTGGAGCGGCTTCGTGCAGGGCACCGCGCTGATCCTGTTCTGGGTCGCCTTCTTCTACATCCTGCTGCGGACGCGTCTGAACCTGAAGTTCCGCGATCCGAGCATGACCATGCCGCAACTGTCCTCGTCGCTGGTGACGATGGCGTTTGTGATGTACCACGCGGACTCGGGACGCGCGTCGCTGTTGATCGTGTTCCTGGTGTCGTTCCTGTTCGGCGTCTTCCGCCTTCGCACACGACAACTGTTGTTCCTGGCGTTTGTCGCGATCTCGTCGTTTGGGTTGATGGTGCTGGCGCTCTATCGCAACAAGCCCGCAACGATCCAGGCCGCGGACGAGATCCTCGAGTTGATCGTGCTGATGGTGACGCTGCCGTGGTTTGCCGCCATGGGCGGCTACGTCAGCCGGCTGCGAGACGACATGATCCGCGCCAACCGCGACTTGATCGCCGCCAAGAACGCGGCCGAGGCTGCGGCGCAGGCGAAGAGCACGTTTCTCGCAAGCATGAGCCACGAGATCCGCACGCCCATGAACGGCGTCATCGGCATGACGACGATGCTGCTCGAGACCAACCTGACGCCGGCGCAGCGCGAGTATGTCGAGGTGATTCGCGGCAGCGGCGACGGCTTGCTGACCATCATCAACGACATCCTCGACTTCTCGAAGATCGACGCCGGCAAGCTGGAGCTCGATCTGGTCGCGTTCGATCCGCAGGCCTGCATCGAGGACGCGCTCGAGCTGGTCGCGCCGCAGGCGTTCGCCAAGGGCCTGCACCTGACGTATCAGATCGAGTCGGAGCTGCCGGACGTGATCGTCAGCGACATCACGCGCGTCCGGCAGATCCTGTTCAACCTGCTGAGCAACGCGATCAAGTTCACCGAGAGCGGTGATGTGACCGTCACCGCCGCCGCCACGCCGATCGAAACCGGGCTCGTCGAAGTGCGATTCACGATCGCCGATACCGGCATCGGCATCCCGCGGGATCGCCAGGATCGCCTGTTCCAGTCGTTCAGCCAGATCGACGCGTCGACGACGCGCAAGTACGGCGGCACGGGCCTGGGCCTTGCCATCAGCAGCCGGCTCGCCGAAATGCTCGGCGGAAAGATCTGGGTCGAAAGCGAGCCGGACAAGGGCAGCCGGTTCTCGTTCACGATCCAGGCGAAGACGGGCGCGGCGGCAAAGGCGGTGCTCGCGGTGCCGCGCGAGCGGCCGACCGGCGTGCAGCCGCAGGTCACCGGCAAGCGGATCTTGATCGTCGACCATCACGCCCCGAGCCGCGCAGCACTGCGCCGGCAGGCCGAAGTATGGGGCCTGCACGCTTTCACCGCCGCATCGGGTGACGAAGCCTTGTCGTGGATGAAGAACGGCGATCGCTACGACCTCGCGCTGATCGACATGCAGATGCCGGGCATGGGCGGCGCGGCGCTCGCCGCCGAGATCCGCCGCGCCTTCTCCGGCATCTCGATGCCGATGATCGGCGTGCTCACGCCTGGGCTCCGCGAGGCGCCGCATCCGGAAGTGTTCGCGGCATCGCTGACCAAGCCGATCAAGGCGTCGAAGCTGTATGACGCGCTGATCGATGCGCTCGATCGCACTGCGCAACCCGAGCGCGCGTCGACGGCGGCTTCACCGCGTGCAGGCGAGAAGCTTGGCGATCGCCATCCGCTGCGCGTGCTGGTGGCCGAAGACAACGGCGTCAACCAGAAAGTCGCGCTCGCGATGTTGAAGCACCTCGGGTATCGCGCCGATCTCGCCGCCGACGGCGCCGAGGCCGTCGAAGCGGTGCGCCGCGTGCCCTACGATGTGGTGCTGATGGATCTGCAGATGCCGGAGCTTGACGGCATCGATGCGACCAGGCGGATCCTCGCCGAGCATCCAACCGGCCGCCGCCCGCGGATCATCGCGCTCACCGCGAATGCGTTCGACGAAGATCGCGAGCAGTGCCTGAAGGCAGGCATGGATGATTACATGAGCAAGCCGCTGAAGGCGGAGACGCTCGAAGCGGCGCTGTTACGAACGCAGCGACTCAGCGCGCCGCAATAACCTCGCTATTGAATCTCGCCGCGCAGCCACGTCATCGGCCCAAGCCGCTGTTCTCCGAAAGTCCCCGTGCTGATACCGATCGTCCCCTCGATCTCGAACGCAATCGGCTGACGCGACACGGCGCGCGTGATCGCCTGGCCGAGACCGGGAACGTCGCGAAAGTCGACCGAGATGTCGATCGGCACGATCTCCTCGCTGCGCGCGGGCAGTGGAAGTCCGAAGGGGAAGTCGACGGTCGCTGCGCGCGACCCCTCGAGATGCAGCGTGCCTTGCAGCGTGCCGAGCGTGACGCCGAACGCATTCGGATTGGTCACGCGCGTCCAGATGCGCACCGCCGCGCCGTTGACCCCGCGCAGGCGTATCTCGCTGCGGGTTTGATCGTCCTGTTCGAATCGCGGTGGCTGGATGAACGACTGAAGCTGTTGCAACGCCGTGCATCCGAGCGAGGATGAAACGATCGCCGCCAGCACGACAGCTTTCACCGCGCGTGAAGTAGGCATGGTGTCTCCTGCCTTTGACACTGCAAGTCGTGTTCCGTGCAGTTCTGTCCTGCCCTGCTGCAAGGATTCGAAGCTCGCCCGTTCTAGGAATCAGGAGGACGACATGAATCGGAAACTGGGCGCTTTTTCTCTGGCGGCGGTGATGGCCGGAGGCTGCTCCAACCCCGACCTCGCGTCAGTACGACGGGACAAGGTTGCGGCAATGGCTTCCCACGCCGGGGAGGCGATGATCCCGGAAAGCCGAGTGGCCGACGCGTCTCTGCACGCGCCGGCGGCACAGCCCGAGCCGCCGGCGCAGCCGCAGCGCGATCGCAAACTGATTCGCAACGGAGAAATCACGCTCGAAGTAAAGAGCGTCGAGTCTGCGCTCGCCGGCCTGGCGGAGACGGTGCGCACGATAGGCGGCCAGTCGACGAATCAGATCGAGCGTCAGAACCAATACGGCGTCCGTACCGCTTCGCTGACGTGGCTGGTGCCCGCCGCGCGGCTCGACGCCGCGATCGCCGCTATCCGCGCGCTGGGCCAACCGAAGGAGCTGTCGTTGAAGACCGAGGACGTCACTACCAGCTACTTCGACGTGACAGTACGTATCGACACGCAGAAGCAGCTGGAGCGGCAGCTGGTCGCGCTGCTCGGACGCGCCAGCAACCGGCTGTCCGACCTGCTCGAGATCGAGCGCGAGGTGGCGCGCGTTCGCGAGGAGATCGATCGGCTCGAGGGCCGCGTCAGGTTGTGGGACAGTCAGCTCGCGATGTCGTCGGTAGTGATCACGCTGACGGAGCCGACGCCGATTGCAGCCAGGACTGGCGGGCCACTCACGACGCTGATCCGTTCATTCGGCGCCGCCGGCGAGAACTTCGTGCTGACGCTTGCCGCGCTCGTCGCGGCCGCTGGGTCGGCGTTGCCGGTGATGTTGCTGCTTGCCGGTCCGGTTTGGCTGGCAGTGAGAGCATGGCGCCGCCATCGCGCGGCCGCAGCGCCCGCCCCCGCGCAATAGCGTGCGCACAGGGTTGGCTGATGCCGAGGTATGATGGGTGCTTGCCGTCACGCCGGTGAGGTGGCCGAGAGGCTTAAGGCGGCGGTTTGCTAAACCGTTGTAGGGTCTTTAAAGCCCTACCGAGGGTTCGAATCCCTCCCTCACCGCCATCGCTCGGCCTTCGGCCTCGCTCGGCGGTTCGGTCGGGCTTCGGGATCAATCGCCGCTGCTTCGCAGCGTCGACAATACGAATCCCTCCCTTGACGCCGTGGCTCGCCTTCGGCGAGGCCACGAGCGGGAGCGATCCTGTCGGCATCGGATCTTCCCGGACTTCCCGACTGACTGCCGACTGGAGTCGCGTCAGTCGTGCTCGTCGTGCGCGGCGTGCACAGGCTTTGACTCCGGTGAGCGCCGCTGCCTCAGATAAACCGCGAGCCACACCATCGCTGCAATCGAGAAAAATTCGCTCTGCCAGTTCTGGAACGACTCGAACCAGAATCGCGACGACACCAGGTAATCGACGAACTCGGGGCGTGGGCCGCCGTGCTCCGCTTGATCGTTCACGAACTCGGCGTATCCGCCGAACGCGTGTCCGACCCACGAGATCAGGAACAGAAACACAAACGCGAGGCCGAGCGAGTTTTCGTAGATCCGCAAGACCCAGCCGCCGCGGCGGACCGGCCACGGCACGCCGGGGCGATCCGCGAATTCGCGCGGGTCGGCATCCACGAGCTCCTTCACGTGCGCGCGGCGCGATTCCGGCGATCCCTTCTGGACCAGCATCGTCGTCAGCAGCACGAACACCGCCATCTGCAGGAACTCGCTCTCCCAATTTTCAAAGACCGCCTCCCACCAGTGGCCGGTGTTGAAGTATTCGGCCATGGCGATCGGCGCCTGCCCGTGTTCGGTCTGGGAGTTGTTGTATTCGTAGAAGCCCGTCACGTACTGGCCCGCGAGGAAGACGACAAACATCACCATCAGGACGATCGTCAGCGCGCGGTCGTGCATCCAGGACAACATGCCCGGGCAATGTAGTGCAAGAACTGCACCGGAACTCGCTTGAATTGCCCCGACTCAGCCGATAACCTTCGTAGCACGTGCGACAGTCCGCCTCCCTGACGACAGCCGCTCGTTCGTGGTACGCCGCCAACGAGCTCATCGGCACGATCGTGCTGAATGTCGTCGTCGCCCTGGTGGCCTGGGGCCTCTCGGCGCTGGTGCTTGCCCCCACTGCGGGCGGCCGCGCGGTCACGCCGCTATGGCCTCCGGTCGGTCTTGCCGTCGCGCTCACTTACATCGGCGGCTACCGCCTGCTGCCGGGCATCGTGCTCGGCTCGCTCGCGCTCGGCCTCAGCTACAACGCGTGGCCGCTGGCGATGATGATGGCGATTGCGCAGGTCGCCCAGCCGGTCGTCGATGTGCGGATCATGAAGGCGCTCGGATTCGATCCACGGCTCGAGCGCGTACGCGATCCGATCATCCTCTCGGTGATTGCCGGCCCTGCCGGGTCGTTTGCCGCGGCGCTGATCGCCGTGTCGCTGTCCTTCGCATTTGGCGCGCGCGCCGCCGACGCGCTGTGGTACGACTTCGTCCTCTGGTGGCTGCGCGACTGGCTTGGCGTGATGGTCACCGCGCCGCTGGTGTTCGCGTGGGTCTACGGGCGGCCGACGGCATGGACGTGGCCGCGCGTCGCCGAGATGATCGCGATGCTGCTGACGCTGTTCGCGGGCTCGCAGCTGATGTTCGGACTGTGGGGCATCTTCGCCACCCGCGATGTGCCGATCGCGTTCATCTTCTTTCCCATCGTCGGCTGGGCGGGCCTGCGCTTCGGCGCGCGCGGCTCAACGACCGTCGTCGCGATGATCGCGGCGTTTGCGATCGCGATCGCCGGCATGGGCGTGGGGCCGTTCTCCGCGTTCCCCGTCGAGTTCACGCAGTTCCTGCTGTTCACGTTCCTCGCGCTCGGCTCGCTGAGCGGCCTGCTGCTGGCCGCGATCATGGCCGAGCGAGACGACGCGCTGCACAAGCGGCTGGTGCTCGAGGAGCAGCTGCGCCACTCGCAGAAGATGGAGGCGGTCGGTCGCCTCGCCGGCGGCATCGCGCACGACTTCAACAACCTGTTGACGGCGATCATCGGCTACACCGAGATCGTGCTGACCTCGCTCGATCCGAAAGACGATCGGCGCGCCGACGCGGAAGAGATCGGCCGCGCGGCGATGCGCGCCGCGGATCTGACGCGCCAGATGCTCGCGTTCAGCCGCCGGCAGGTGCTGCAGCTGAAAGTCATCGACCTCAACGTCGCGCTCAGCAAGGTCGAGCCGATGCTGCGCCGCGTGATCGGCGAAGACATCGTGATGACCGTGACCGGCAAGGCGACCAACGCCTTCGTGCGCGTCGATCCGGGCCAGGTCGAGCAGGTGGTGATGAACCTGGTCGTCAACGCGCGCGATGCGATGCCGAAAGGCGGACGGCTGACGGTCGAGACCGCCGACGCGGTGCTCGATGATGCGGCGCTGGCCGATTCGCCCGATGCGCGTCCCGGGGCCTACGTCCTGTTGTCCGTCTCCGACACCGGCATCGGCATGTCGCCCGAAGTGCGCGCGAGGATCTTCGAGCCGTACTTCACGACCAAGGACGTCGGCAAGGGCACCGGCCTCGGTTTGTCGACGGCCTACGGTATCGTGCGGCAAAGCGAAGGGCACATCTCGGTGTCGAGCGAGATCGGGCTGGGCACGACGTTCCGCATTTACCTGCCGCGGTCCGAAGCGCCGCAGCAAGTGGCGACGGAAGTCGCCGGCGAGAAACTGCCGGAAGGCAACGAGCACATCCTGCTCGTGGAAGATGACTCATCCGTGCGGCGGCTTTCGAAGGAACTGCTCGTCCGCCTCGGCTATTCCGTCACCGAAGCCGCGTCAGGCCGCGCCGGACTCGCGCTCGGCAGCGACGACACGAGGCATTTCGATCTGGCGCTCTGCGATGTCATTCTTGGGGACATGAGCGGTCCTGCCGTAGCCGAAGCGTTAAGTGCGCTCCGGCCGTCGATTCGTGTGCTGTATATGTCAGGTTATACCGACGAGGCGATCGTCAAGACCGGCGTGCTCGACGAGGGCAAGCCGTTCCTGCAGAAACCGTTCACACCGATGCAGCTTGCGAAGAAAATTCGCGAAGTGCTCGACGAGCCGGAGACCGGATCGCTGTGATTGGCGAAACCATTTCTCACTACAAGATCCTGTCCCGCCTTGGCGCCGGCGGGATGGGCGTCGTCTACGAGGCCGAAGACACGCGGCTGGGCCGCAAGGTGGCGATCAAGTTCCTGCCCGACGAGGTCAGCGCGGACGCCGACGCGATCCAGCGGTTCCAGCGCGAAGCGCGCATCATTTCGAACCTCAATCACCCTCACATCTGCGTGCTCTACGACATCGGTGTTCATGACCACCGCCATTTCATGGTCATGGAGCTGCTCGACGGCCAGTCGCTGAAGGATCGCATTGCGCGCGGCGTCGTGCCGGCGGACGAAGCACTGGAGCTGGGCTCGCAAATCGCCGCCGCGCTCGAGGCGGCCCACCAGCAGGGTGTCGTTCATCGCGACATCAAGCCCGCGAACCTGTTCATCACCCGCCGCGGGATGATCAAGGTGCTGGACTTCGGCATCGCCAAGCCAAGCAACGCGGGTCAGGCGGATCGCATGGTGGAAACCATGGGATCCGACCGACTGACGACGATGGGAACGACGGTTGGGACGGTGGCCTACATGTCGCCCGAGCAGGCGCGCGGCCACGAGATCGACGCGCGCAGCGACGTGTTTTCAGCGGGCGTTGTCCTCTATGAGATGGTCACCGGCCAGTTGCCTTTCCAGGGCGCAACCCTCGGCGCGATTTTCGAGAGCTTGCTGACGAAGGAGCCCGCGAAGCCATCGCGGCTGAATACGAATCTGCCGCCAGCAATCGATCGCGTCATCCTCGAAGCGCTCGAGAAGGATCCTGATCTTCGGTATCAGTCGGCGGCTGACCTGCGCGCCGCGATCAATCGGGTCCGACGTGCCGCCGAATCCGACAAGGTCGCAACCGCCGCTGCTGCGTCGGCGAAGCGCGGCTGGCTGAAGCCGGTTGCGATCGGCGCGCCGCTGTTGACGGCGCTCGCGGTGGGCGGGTTCTTCTTCTATCAATCGATCAACACGCCGGCGCTCACCCAGAAAGACAGCGTCGTGCTCTCGTCGGTCGTCAATCGCACCGGCGACGCGATGTTCGACGACACGCTCGGTGAAGCGCTCGCGCTGCAGCTGCGGCAGTCGCCGTTCCTGAACGTCGTGCCGGAACAGCAGGTGCAGGCCACGCTCCGCTTGATGGGCCGGGAGCCGACCACGCCGATCACCGCGGAATTGGGGCGCGAGATCTGCCAGCGCGCCGGCGCGAAGGCGTTGCTCGGCGGCACGATCGCGATGCTCGGATCGTCCTACGTGATCACGCTCAACGGCCAGGACTGCGTGGCAGGCAACGTGATCGCGGAGGAGCAGGCCCAGGCATCCTCGAAAGAGACGGTGCTGGCGGCGATGGGCGCCGCGGTTTCGAAGTTCCGTGAAAAGCTGGGCGAGTCGCTCGCCTCGATTCAGCGTTACGACGCGAAGATCGAAGAAGCCACGACGCCGTCTCTGGAAGCCTTGAAGGCCTACAGCCAGGGCCTGCGCACGCGGCGCACCACCGGTGATTTCGACTCGGTGCCGTTCTTCGTTCGCGCCATCGAGCTCGACGACGAGTTCGCGCTCGCCTACGCGCGGCTCGGCACGGTCTACGCCAATCTCGGGCGGACCGACGACTCGAAGAAGATGACCACGCGCGCCTACGAGCTGCGTGACAAGGTCAGCGACGCGGAGCGGTATTACATCGAAGCGCGCTACCACTCGACCGTCGGCAACGACGTGCAGAAGGCGCTCGATGTTTACAAGGTGTGGCTGGCGACGTACCCCAACGATTACACGGCGTTGACCAACTCGGCGCTGCTGCACAAGCGACAGGGCGATCGCGAGGAAGCGATTCGCAAACTCGAGCTCGCGACGAAGGTCGCGCCCGACCAGCCGGTGGCCTTCACGAATCTCGGCCAGACCTATTTCGAAGCCGGGCAGCACGACAAGGCGAAGCAGGCCTACGAAAGCGCGATTCTGCTGCTCGATTCGACCAGCGCGCGGGTGGGTTTATACCAGAGCGCCGTCCTGCTGGGGGATCAGGCGCTCGCCGATCAGCAGGCGGCGGCGGTGCAGGGCCGCCGCGACGAAATCGACATGATCGGCATCCGCCTGTTCGCCGCGACCTATCGCGGACGCATGCAGGAGGCGTCGCAGCTCTTCGACGACTATCAGGCCCGCGCGCTCGCGCTCAGCCGGCCGCAGGCCGCATCGAATGCGGTGATGCAGCTCGCCATCAGCGAGGCGGTTGTCGGTCTAGGCGAACGCGCGCAGGCGCGCGTCGACAAGGCGGTGGAGGACGGCATCCTGGGTGACGGCGTGTTCGACGACCGGCTGGTGCTGGCCGCGCTGACGAAGGATGCGGCCACCGCGCGTGAGCTGTACGCGAAGGCGCTCGAAGAGCAGAAGAAAAATGCGCAGGCCGGAGACAGCGGGCCTGAGGGCGTGCGCGCCGTCGAGGCGCTCGTCAAGCTCGCCGAAGGCAAGGCCGCTGAAGCGGCGGCGACGGTCGAGCCGGTGTCGTTCCGGCCGTCGCTCCAGGATGTCATCAGCATCTGGACGCTCGCGAAGATGGAGGCGGGCGATCGCGCGTCGGCTGAAAAAGGTTTGACGTGGCTGGTGTCCAAAGATGCGCGCAGTGGTTTGTCTTCGTCGACCGCGTGGGTCTACGCGTCGCTCGCGCGTTTGCACGCCAAGGCGGGAAACACCGCTGAGGCCCGCAAGAACTACGACAAGTTCTTCGATCTCTTCAAGGATGCGGATCCTGATTTGCCGCTGCTCGTGCAGGCCAGGGAAGAATTCGCCAAGCTCGGTTCGTGATCATGGCCAGACGCGTTGTCTTTCTCTTCATCTTCATCCTCAGCGTTTCGACTGCGTGGGCCCAGAACGCGCCGATCGAATATCGTCTGTCGTTCCCGGCGCCGCAGCATCGCTGGATGCAGGTCGAGGTGCGTTTCCCGAATGTGCCGAACGGTCCGTTGCAGGTCCGCATGGCGCGCACCTCGCCCGGGCGCTACGCGCTCCATGAGTTTGCGAAGAACGTCTTCGACGTGACGATCGCTGATGGCAAGGGACAGCCGCTGACCGCGACGCGGCCCGATCCGCACCAATGGGACATCGCCTCGCACGACGGCACCGTCGTCATCACCTACAAGGTGTTTGGCGATCGCACCGACGGCACGTATCTCGGCATCGACGACGTGCACGCGCACATCAACATCCCGGCGGCGCTGATGTTCGCGCGCGGCTGGTTCGAGCGGCCGGCGCGGGTCACGTTCGTGCAGCCGCCCGGCAAGAACTGGAAAGTCGCAACGCAGCTGTTTCCGACGGGCGATCCGCTGGTGTTCACGGCGCCGAACATCCATTACCTGATGGACAGCCCGGCCGACTTCAGCAACTTCACGCTGCGGGAATTCACCGTCGACGATGGACAGAAGAGGAATGGTCCGCCGCCGACGTTTCGCATCGCGCTGACGCACGACGGCACCGCAGCCGAGGCGGATGCCTTCGCGAAGGATGTCGAGCGCATCGTCCGCGAAACGATTCCGGTGTTTGGCGAGCTGCCGGCGTTCGAGACCAACACGTATACCTTCCTGAGCGTGTACCTGCCGTGGGCCAATGGCGACGGCATGGAGCATCGCAACAGCACGTCGCTGACCAACTCGGGCGCGTTGCGCAATCCGCAGCAGCGCGCGGGCATCATCGGCACGGTCGCGCACGAGTTCTTTCATGCGTGGAACATGGAGCGGCTGCGCTCGGGCGGCGTCGAGCCGTTTGACTTCGAAGCAGCCGACATGAGCGACGACCTGTGGCTCGGCGAGGGCTTCACCAACTACTTCGACAGCCTGATCCAGCATCGCGCCGGGTTCAGCACCATCGACGGTTTTTCGGGCGAGCTGGCCGGCGTCATCAACACCGTGCTGCTCAGTCCGGGACGAATGTTCCGCAGCGCCGTCGACATGAGCCGGCTGGCGCCGTTCGTCGATGCGGCCGCGTCGATCGATCGCACCGCGTGGCCGAACCTGTTCATCTCGTATTACACCTACGGCCAGGCGATCGGTCTCGGCCTGGATCTGTCCCTGCGCGATCGATCGAACGGCAAGATCAGCGGCGAGGATTACATGCGCGCGCTGTGGACGCGGTTTGGCCGGCCCGGGCAGAAGGGCGAGCCCGGCAAGGTCAGCGCCACGTATTCGATCGATGGCTTGAAAGAGACGCTGGCCGCCGTTGCCGGCGATCGCAGCTTCGCGAATGACTTCTTTTCGAAGTTCATCGAGGGGCGCGAGGTCGTCGACTACGCGCGGCTGCTGGGCCGCGCCGGCCTGGTGATGCGCAAGCACGCTCCCGGGCGCCCCTTCATCGGGCAGGTCCAGCTCACCGCCGGCGGCAGCTCGTTGCGGGTCGGCAGCCTCGTGCCGTGGGAATCGCCGCTCTACAAGGCCGGCGTCGCGCAGGACGATCAGCTTCTCAATCTCAATGGCATCGATCTGACGTCGATGATGGCCCTCGAGCAGGCGCTCGCCAGGCGCAAGGCGGGCGATCGCGTGCCGCTGCTCTTCGCCCGGCGCAGCGGCGAACGGGTCAACGCCACGATCGAGCTGGTCGAAGATCCGCGCATCGAGATCGTGCCGATCGAGAAAACCGGCGGCACGCTCACCGACGAGCAAAAGCGGTTCAGGGCGTCGTGGTTGTCATCGCTGCAGAAGCGATAGCTGTTCCGACTGCCATCGTTCCCACGCCGCCTGTTCGACGATGTGATACTCGCCGCGCATGCGGTAGTGGCCGAGGCCGCAGAGCTGCGAGCACGCGATTTCCCAGTCGCCGATCGCCGTCGGCGTAAACCACACGCGCGCGGTCATTCCCGGATTCGCATCCTGCTTTACGCGCATCTCGTTCAGCGTGAAGCTGTGAATCACGTCTCGGCTCGTCAGTTGGATCACCGCCGTGCGGTACACCGGAAGCATCAACACGTTCTGCACGCCGATGTCGTCGGCGGCGGCGGGATCCGATCGATCGATGCCCACGGGATTCACGGCGCTGACGAACGTTGGCCCGGTCCGGCCGAACACGCGATCGGCGCCGGGGTAGTGGATGTTCCACGCGAACTGTTCGGCGGTGACGCGGATCTCGACCGGCTGAACACCTGGTGGCGGCGGCTCATTGCGCGCCGCCCACGCCGGCAGTGCGATCGTGGCGAGGATGATCACGTCGCCGACGATCACGGCGCCAATCGCGACGGCCGCGAAGGTACCCTTCATGCCGCGCTCGCGCGGCTCCGGATGCGCGCCTTTGCGGAACTTGACCAGCGCGATTACGAACAGCGCGAGCCAGGCCACGAAGATCAGCAGCATGTGCGCGTGCACGCTCAGCAGCACCGCATCGAGCGCGGCCGCATGATCCGAAGCTGCTCGCGGCATCCAGCGCTCAAGCATCGCGTTGGTCCTGGCGCCAGAGCGTGACGCCGTAGCGCACGATCATGCCGGCGACAACGGTGAGGGCAAGAATCAGGATCGCCGCCCCCGCGCGCATGCCGTCGTTGATCGCGGCGCCTTCCGGTGAGTTGCAGATCGGGCAGGCCATGTCAAAAGTAGAAGCTCGCGACGATCAGGAGCCACACGAGATCGACGAAGAGCCAGTACTTCCGCGTCGCATCGATGCGCGCCAGCCACCGCTCTCGATCGTCGGCCGCCATGCTGAACCCAGGTCCGGCCAGCCAGCCCGTGAACACGGCGCCGCCGAGAACGTGCGCGGCGTGCACGCCGGTCAGCGTAAACCAGCACGCCCACATCAAGTTGGTCGACGGCAGGATGCCGTTGCCGAGCAGCGCGGCATCGTTCAACACTTTCATGATCACGAACGTCAGGCCGAGCGTGTTGCTGACGACCAGCTGGCTGCGCTTCGCGCCGAACGCCGCGCTCGCGCCGACCAGTAATACTGTCTCGAGCCACGGAAACCCGCCGACCGGCCCCGGCCAGCTCGCCGCCCCGGCGCGCAGCATGACGTAGCCCGAAAACAGCGACGCAAACAGCATCACCTCCGACGCAATAAACAGCCAGATACCGAGCTTCGCGCGCCGGGATCCGGGATCCGGGAGATGGGAACCGGAATTCGCTTCCGGTTCGCGCTTCCCGGTTCCCGCTTCCCGGTTCCCGGTTCCCGGCTCCCGTCGTGTTCGCGCGAGCAACAGATTCACGACGAATGGAATCTGAAATAGACCGAGCGCGAACGCGGCATATGTCATGTGGGTCTGCCATTGCAGCGTCGGCTGCGCGTGCGCGTAACTGGCGCCCGCGTCCCACAAGCGGCGATTCACGCCCATCAGGCCGATCGCGAACATCGGCATGAAGATCAGATTCATGCACACGAACGATCCCCAGAAGTGAATCTTGCCGAGCATCTCGTCGAGCGATCGGCCGGTGATCGTCGGGAACCAGTAATAGATGCCGGCGAACAGCGCGAACACCGTGCCCGGTGCGACGAGATAGTGAAAGTGGCCGACGACGTAATAGGTGTCGTGCAGCGTGACGTCACTCGCGGCCAGGCCAAGCGGCAGGCCGGTCAGCCCGCCGATGCCGAACATCGGCAGGAAGGCGAGCGCGAACAGCATCGGCGTGTTGAACGTGATCGAGCCGCCCCACAGCGTCAGCACCAAAGACGAAATCAAAATCACCGACGGTATCGAAATGATGAACGTCGTCACCTGGAAGAACCCGGTCAGCGTGGTGCCCATGCCCGTCAGGAACATGTGATGCGCCCAGACGACCATCGACATGCCGCCCATGAACAGCACGGCCGACACCATCAGGCCGTAGCCCCATAACGGCCGCCGCGCATTCGCGGTGATCACTTCCGACACGATGCCCATCGCCGGCAGGATCAGCACGTAGACCTCTGGATGTCCGAGGAACCAGAACAGGTGCTGCCAGAGCAGCGGATTGCCGCCACCCGCCACGCCTTGCAACGGCACCCCGCCAACCATCAGCCCACTCGGCAAGAAAAAGCTCGTGCCCGCGACGCGATCCATCAACTGGAAGATCGCGGCTGCCTGCAACGCGGGAAACGCGAGCAACAACAGCAGTGCCGTGATCAGCTGCGACCAGACGAAGAACGGCATCTTCGCGAGCGTGATGCCGGCCGCGCGGCCGTGCGCAATGGTCACGATGACGTTGATCGCATTCAGCGCCGACGATACGCCGATCAGGAAAATGCCAATCAGCCAGAAATTCTGTCCGGTTGTTTCGATCACGGCGAGCGGCGCGTACGAGGTCCACCCCGATCGCGCGGCGCCGCCTTCGACGAAAAAGCTCGCGACCATGATCAGGCCGGCCGCGAGGTACAGCCAGTAGCTCAGCGCGTTGAGACGCGGGAACGCCATCTCCGGCGCGCCGATTTGCAGTGGGACGAAATAGTTGGCGAACGCCCCGGCGGCCAGCGGCACCACGGCGAGGAACACCATCACGCTGCCGTGCATCGCCACGAGCTGGTTGTAGAACTCCGGCAGCATGATGCCGCCCGGTGCGTTGGATTCGCCGACAAAGAAGGTGATCCACGCGGGCATCGGCTGGCCGGGCCAGGCCAGTTGCCATCGCATCAGGATCATCAGCAGGAAGCCGACCAGCAGGAAGAAGAGGGCCGTGATGCCGTACTGCAGGCCCACGGTCTTGTGGTCGGTCCACCGCACGCGTTGATTGTAGGCGCTATCGCTTTCGGCTTCCGGCTCTCGGCTTAAAATACCGGCATCATGAAATTCAGGTTGCTGGTGGCCGCGGCGTGGTTGTCTACGGTTGTCTTCAGCGCGACATCGGCCGGCGCGCAGACGCTCGATCCGATTCGCTACACGCTGCGCTTTCCCGCGCCGCACACGCACTACGTCGAAGTCGAAGCCGCCATTCCGGCGGCGGGGCGTCCCGAGGTCGAAGTCTACATGGCGACATGGACCCCGGGCTCGTACCTGATTCGCGAGTACGAGCGTCACGTCGAAGCGGTCACGGCAAGCGCCGGCACGCGCGCGGTCAACGTCGTCAAGTCGACCAAGAACCGCTGGAAGATCACCACCGGCGGGGCGCCGAGCGTGACGCTCCGCTACAAGGTCTACAGCCGCGAAATGACGGTCCGCAACAACTGGGTCGAGTCGGCGTTCGCGATGTTGAACGGCGCGCCAACGTTCATCACGCTCGTCGAGCGCGCGGCGCGGCCGCACGAGATTCGCATCGAGCTGCCGGCGGCGTGGAAGAGAGTCGAGACGGCGCTGGAGCCGGTGGCCGGATCGGCGAACACCTTCCGCGCACCCGACTTCGATACCGTCATCGACAGCCCGATCATCATCGGCAATCCGGTGACGCGCGAGTTCACCGTCGACGGCAAGCGTCACACCGTGGTGTTCGAAGGCGATACCGCGATGATCGATGCCGACCGCGTCGCCGCCGACGTGCAGAAGATCGTCGACCAGGGCAAGGCGGTGATGGGCTCGCTGCCGTATCCGCACTACAAGTTCATGACGATGGTCACCGAGGCGAGCGGCGCGCTGGAGCACAAGAACAGCTATCTCGGCATGACCAGCCGCTTTGCCACGCGCACGCGCGCAGCGTATCTGTCGTTCATCGGCACGCTCGCGCACGAATACTTCCACGCGTGGAACGTCAAGCGGCTGCGTCCGGTAGAGCTCGGGCCGTTCGATTACGAGAACGAGAATTACGTGAAGACGTTGTGGGTCGCCGAGGGCTTCACGGATTACTACGCCGACATCCTCAACAAGCGCGCCGGCATCGAGACGCGCGACGAGTACCTGAACGCGCTGTCGAACCAGATCGAGCAGGTGCAGACGATCCCGGGCCGGCTGGTCACGCCGGTCAACATGGCGTCGTTCGATACCTGGATCAAGCAGTACCGCCCCGACGAGAACACCGCGAACATGAGCGTCAACTACTACCCGAAGGGTGCGGTGATCGCGTTCCTGCTCGATGCCAAGATTCGCAAGGCCACCAACGGCGCGCGCTCGCTCGACACCGGCATGCAGTGGGCGATGCAGCGCTATTCAGGCGACAAGGGCTACACGCCCGAACAGTTCTACGCGGTGATGAGCGAAGCCGCCGGCACCGATCTCAAAGGCTGGTTTGCAAACGTCGCCGAATCCACCGAGGAGCTCGATTACACCGAGGCGCTCGAGTATTACGGACTGCGATTCCGTCCCGTCGATTCGCGCAACGCCGCGCCGTACATCGGCGGCGGCACGCGCAACGATGCCGGCCGTCTCGTCATCACGTCGGTGCGCCGCGGCACGCCCGGCATCGAGGCCGGCCTCAACGTCGACGACGAGATCATCGCGATCGACGATGTGCGCGTGCGCGCGGATGGCCTGACGGCGCGTCTCGCGCAGTACAAACCAGGCGACAGGATTTCCGTGCTGGTCGCCAGGCGCGATCGCCTGATGAAGATCGACGTCACGCTGGGGACCGATCCCGGCCGTCCCTGGCGGCTGGAACCGCTGCCCAACGCCACGGCCGAGCAAACTGCGCACCTCAATGCATTAATTGAAGGAAAGTAGCCGGCTGCCCAACCTTTCGCGGGGCGCTTCCGTCTATTGGAAGTGCTTATGAAAGGCGTGTTCCTCGGCGTTCTGGCTGCTGTGGCGGTGGCCGCCCCCGCACTCGCGGCGTCCAATGAGCGGCGCGCCACCGCGGCTGTCGAAGCCGTTGCCGTGCCGGCGACGACCCCGATCGTGCTCGACGGCAAACACAACGAAGAGATCTGGCAGCAGGCGCCTGCCGTCGTCGAATTCCTGCAGCGTGAGCCGAACGAGGGCCGCGAGCCGAGCCATCGCACCGAAGCGCGCATGGCCTACGACGAGGGCGCGTTGTATGTCGCGGTGCGCGCGTTCGACAACGACCCCGACAAGATCGTCGGCATCCTGACGCGACGCGATCAGCGATCACCCTCCGACTGGATTCGCATCGTCGTCGACTCGTACTTCGACAAGCGATCGGCGTACGAGTTCGGCGTCAATCCGGTTGGCGTCAAGACCGATCGCTACTACTTCAACGACGGGCAGAGCGACGACAGCTGGGATGCGGTGTGGGACGTCGAAGTGGAAAAAGACGCCGCCGGCTGGCGCGCCGAGTTCCGCATTCCGTTTTCGCAGCTCCGCTTCAACAACACCTCGGGCGGCCCGGTGGGCTTCTCGATCATTCGCGAGGTCGGCCGCCTCGCAGAGACGTCAAGCTGGCCGCTGCTGTCCCGCAATGCCAACGGATTCGTGTCGCAGTTCGGCGAGCTGCGCGGCCTGAAAATGTCGGGCGCGCCGAAGCGCTTTGAGCTGATGCCGTATTCGGTGGGCAAGGTCGACACGCGTCCGCTTGACGTCTCAGATCCTCTCAGCGAGTCGCCGGATCCCGGCGGCTCGTTCGGCCTGGATTTGAAATACGCCGTCACGCCCGGCCTGACGCTCACCGCGACCGCGAATCCGGACTTCGGCCAGGTCGAAGCCGATCCGGCGGTCGTCAACCTCGATGCGTTCGAAACCTTCTTCCCCGAGCGCCGTCCGTTCTTCGTTGAAGGCTCGGGCACGTTCCGCTTCAACATGGACTGCAACGACGGCAACTGCACCGGCATGTTCTATTCGCGCCGCATCGGCCGCGCGCCGCAGGGATCGCCAACGGTCAACGACGGCGAGTACTCGAAGCAGCCGGATTCGGCGACGATCATCGGCGCCGCGAAGCTGACCGGCCGCGTCGCGGGATTTTCGATCGGCGCGCTGACCGCGGCCACCGCGCGCGAGGACGCGGAAATCGCCGGCGTCGACATGATCGGCCGCCGCGATCAGAACGTGGAGCCGCTCACCGGCTACACGGTGCTGCGCGCGCGCAAGGAATTTGCCAACCAGTCGTCGCTCGGCTTCATGACGACGTCGACGAACCGGCAGCTCGATGCGGAGACGTCGTTTCTGTCGAAGAATGCCTACGCCGGCGGCATCGATTACGACTGGCGCCTGTCGCCGATGTACAACATCAGCGGCTACTTCGCCGGCAGCCACATCGACGGCAACGTCGATGCGATTCGACGGCTGCAGGAAAACAACGTCCACAGCTTTCAGCGCACCGACGCCGACTACATCGATGTCGATCCCACCGCCACATCCTTGAACGGGCACGCCGGTTCGATCGCGTTCGGCAAGATTGCGGGCGAGAGCACGCGGTTCAGCTCACACTTCGGCTACAAGTCGCCGGGCTTCGACACCAACGACCTCGGCTTCATGCGCCGCGCCGACGATCGCAACCAGTCGAACTGGTTCCAGTGGCGCAACTTCCGGCCGGGCAAGTACGTCCGCACCCGCAACTTCAACATCAACCAGTATCAAAGCTGGAACTTCGGCGGCGATCGCACGTTCTCCGGCGGCAACGTCAACTCGCACTGGACGTTCGTGAACTACTACAGCGTTGGCGGCGGCATCAACTACGACCTGGCGCCGTTCCGCGATCGCGTGACGCGCGGCGGTCCCGGCGTGCTCGGCAATCCCAGCAAGTACAGCTTCTGGTACTACGCCAACACCGACAATCGCAAGCCGCTGTCGTTCTTCTTCAACGGCAACCACTGGGCGGATCGTTTCAATAGTTCGCGCCACGGCTATGGACCCGGCTTCAACTGGCGCCCGACCTCGTCGATGTCGCTCAACATGGGCTTCTGGTTGAACGTGAACCGCGACGATTCGCAGTGGGTGACCAACGAGGATCTGGGTGGCGGCGGCCAGCGCTACGTGTTCGGGCGCATCGAACAGAAGACGCTGTCGATCAGCACGCGCTTCAACTACACGATGACGCCGAACCTGTCGCTGCAGGTTTATGCGGAGCCGTTCGTGAGCGCCGGCGATTACACCAACTACAAGGAGCTGGTCGACGGCCGCGCCGAGAACTACGCGGATCGCTACAAGCCGTACGCCTACGGCGGCAACGCCGACTTCAACATCCGCTCGTTCCGCACCACCAACGTGCTGCGCTGGGAATATCGCCCGGGCTCGCAGCTGTTCCTGGTCTGGCAGCAGGGCAAGTCGGATTACCAGGAATACGGCGATTTCCGCTTCGGCCGCGACTTCAGCGGCGTGTTCTCGGCGCCGACCCGCAACGTCTTCCTCGTAAAGTTCAGCTACTGGTTGAATATGTAAGAATCGCTGAGTGAGCCTGCGCGATAACATTCGCGACTTCTTCCACGGCGCGGCCTACGGCGCGTACGAGCGCGAGCTGCGCATGCAGGCGGCGGAGCTGAACGACCTGTTCCTTCTGCTCTGCTACATGGAAGTCGTCGGCCTGCCGAACCCGGCCACGCTCTACCTTCTCGACATCTATCCTTATCTGCTCGAGCAGTTTCATCTCTGGCATAAGCGCATGGGGATGGATCGATCGCCGCTGGGAAGCCTGCCTTGCTGTTGAAGGCGAAAGGCAGAAGGCAAAACTAAATGCGAGCGCTGCTAAGTAAGCGCGTCCTCTTCTTCGGTGGGAAGGGCGGCGTCGGCAAGACGACATCGGCGTCGGCGATGGCGCTGGCGGCGAGCCAGGCGGGCAAGCGGGTGCTGCTGGTGTCGACCGATCCCGCGCATTCGACGGCGGATATCTTCGAGCGGGCGATCGGGCCGGAGCCGATCGAGCTGCTGCCGAACCTGCACGGCCTCGAGATCGACGGTGAGTTCGAAGCGAAGCGTTACGTCGGCGAGGTGAAAGAGCGTATCAAGGGCCTGTTCGGCCACAGCATCCAGAAGGAAGCCAACAAGCAGATCGACCTGGCGGCGAGCATGCCCGGCGCGGAGGAGATGGCGCTGTTCGATCGCATCGGCGGGCTGGTGCGCGGCGAGGACGATCGATTCGATCTCGTGATCTTCGATACCGCGCCGACCGGCCACACGCTGCGGCTGATTCGCATGCCCGAGCTGATGGAGGCATGGATTCGCGCGCTGTCGCGATCGCGGCAGGCGATGCTCGGCATCGAGCAGGACGACAAGACCGATCCGGTGATGGTGTCGCTCAAAGAGCGGCTCGAGCACCTGCGCGAGTTCCGGGCGCGGCTGTTGAGTCCGCGGATCTGCGCGTTCGTCCTCGTGCTCGTCGCCGAGCGGCTGCCGATCGAAGAAACCGCGCGCGCGATCGAGCAGTTGAGCGACGCCGGCGTGACGATCGGCGGGATGATCGTCAATCGCGTGCTGCCGGAGACGAGCCCCGATCCGTTCCTGCGCTCTCGCCACGAGCAGGAACAGGTCTATCTCGACGAGATCGAGCGGCGCTTCAAGTCGTTCGCCCGCGTGCGGCTGCCGCAGCTGCCTTCCGACGTGCACGGTGTGCAGACGCTCGAGCAAATCTCCAGCCTGTTGATGAAGGACAAGGTGCTCGCCTCATGATCTTCGATCGCCCGCAGCCATCCGAGTTCAACGAGTTCTATGCCGGCTACATCGCGAAAGTGCCGGCGTCCGGTCCGCTCGGCCTGCTGCGCGCGCAGATGGCGGCGTTCGAGCAGCTGCGCCACTTGTCGGACGAGCAGGCGCGCTATCGCTATGCCGAAGGGAAGTGGTCGATCAAGGAGCTCGTTGGCCACATGGCCGACACCGAGCGGCTGTTCTCGTACCGGCTGCTGCACGTGTTGCGCTCGGATCCGGCGCCGCTCGCCGGCATGGACGAGAAGGCGTGGACGGCGGCGGCGCCGCACGCCAATCGCCGCGTCGACGACATCGCCGATGAGATGAGCGCCGTGCGCCGGGCGACGATCGCGCTCGTCGAGTCAACCGAGCCCGCCGCGCTCGCGCGCAGCGGCGTTGCCAACAACTTTCCGATCACCGCCCGGGCGCTCTGCTGGATCCTGCCCGGCCACGCGCAGCACCACCTCGATGTGCTGCGGGACCGCTACAACATCACCTTTGCGTAGCGGTCGACGCCGGCGTCAGGCGCGTCGTGCTCTCGCGCACCGATTCGACCTTCGCGCGCGAGTAGGCGATCGGGAAGTACTCGCCGCGCGCCCACAGCGGGAACAGATCCCGGTAGTGCGGGCTGTCGGGATCGCCCGACTGCCCCGGCGTGTTGAGGCCCACCGACTTATCCCAGTCTTCCGTGTCGGCGATGATCTTCAACGAGCCGCCCGAGGTCTGGTTGTCGCCGGCGCCTGTCGCGCTTACCGTTGATCCGTCGCCGCCTCTCGGCAGCGGCCCGACGTTCAGTTTCGCAAGCGTCGCCGCGTTGACGGCGTCCGACAGCGGATGCCTGATCAGCGCGTGGTGATAGCCCGGCTGCCCGTACTTCCACGCGCTCATGTCGGCGCCGAACCGCTTCGTCAGCTCGGCGACGGCTTCGTCCATGCTCTTCGCAACCAGCGCGTTTCGGCCGGCAATCGGATTGCTGCCGAAGCGCCCATCGGGCGAGTGCAGCATGTCGATCAGTTTGCGGGTCCCGACCAGATTCGTTCCGCCATCCTTGCGTATCGCCGCCGGGACGATCGCTTCGCGCGCGTTGGCGAACAAGCGGCGCTGGAACATCGCGTAGACGCCGGCCTCGATCGAATTCTTGTCGAGGACGAAATCCCAGCGCGCCAGCAGGTCGCGGGCGCGGGCACTGGCAGCGTTGGCCATCTCCGCGTTCAACGCCAGCGGCACCAGCTCGCGCGCCACCACCGACAAGTCGTCATTCTGCAGTCTCGTCGTCTCGGCAACGTTGAAGAGACGGCCCGAGCCAAGCACCTCGGTGATGCGCGCGGCGCGGAACGGATCCGACCACGTGTTCTGCAGCAGATCCTTGTATTGATAGTTGGGCGGCAACAGGTAATTGTTGGCGGTGGCGATGAAGCCGCGCGCCGGATTTGCTTCCGACGGCAGCGACGCGATCGGCAGGTAGCCGTCCCACTCGTAACGCCCGTCGCCGGGCACCGGCAGAATGCCGCTCCAGTTGCGGCGAATCGGCTGGATGCCGGCCGCGTGCCAGCCGATGTTGCCGTTGCGATCGACCCA
The DNA here is from genome assembly GCA_036374815.1 of Vicinamibacterales bacterium. Lineage (GTDB taxonomy): Bacteria > Acidobacteriota > Vicinamibacteria > Vicinamibacterales > UBA2999 > 12-FULL-67-14b. The sequence goes on from DASUSZ010000130.1 coordinate 36,120, forward strand.
CACCATGTTCTCCGACGGCATGTGGCTGAACGCGCACGCCGCCTTGAACTCCTCCCAGGTCTTCGCCTGGTTCATGCGCAGGCTCGCCAGGTACGGCGCGCTGCCCGGTTCCATCCACCCCGCCCGCAGCGCGTAGGCCTTGCGATTGGCGCGATCCTCGAACAGCACCGGCCCGTGACGCGTGTATTTGAGCTCGACCTGCTCCGGCTTCTCGCCTTCGATCGGAATCGACTCGGTGATCACGCGCATCGCTTCCCAGCCGCTGCGATAGCGGTATTCGTTCGCGTTGGCGGGATTGGTGTCGTAGACGTAGAGATCCTCCGCGTCCTGCCCGAAGATGGTCAGCCCCCACGCGCCGTGCTCGTTGTGGCCGATCGATACGCCGGGCAGCACCGGCTCGCCGCCGCCGATCACGTTCCAGCCGGGCGCGACCAGGTGCACCCAGTAACGCAGCGACGGCGCCGCAATCACGCGATGCGGATCGTTGGCCATGATCGGCATTCCGCTCATCGTCTTCGAGCCGGCAATCACCCAGTTGTTCGATCCGATGTCCTTCGGATCGGCGTCGAGGTCGGCAGGGCCGGCCGGGTCGGGAGCTGGCGCGATCGCGAGTGCTCGAGTCGTGGCGGCGCCCCGATACTCCGCGGCGATGTCTTCGGGCCTGAACTGGACGCTGGCGCGGAACGCGTTGTAGACCGCCAGTACGTCGGCGGGAATCAGCTGAGGATCGATTGCCGGATCGAGCGTGAAGCGCGGATCGCCGCCCTGGAACGTCATCAACTCGCGCACCGTGTCGACGTTCGATGATTTGATCGCGCGCAGCAGCCGCACCTCTTCGCCGACGTTCGACGCCAAGGCCTGGTGCCGCGAGATCACCACCGCCGGCGTCCAGCGCCCCGGCGTGATGCCGAGCATCTTGAACTCGATCGGCAACAGCGCGGCATTGCGCTCCGTTTCGGCAATGTAGGCGTTGACGCCTTTCACGTAGGCATCGACGATCGCCGCTCCGCGCGGGTGATAGCGATTCAGCTCATCGGTCATGTCGCCGCGGAACTGGTGGAGCCGCGCGCCGCGATCGCGCGTCAACTCGCGCCGCCCGAGAATCTCGGACACCGTGCCGGTGGCCTGCCGCCGCCACACCTCGAACTGGAAGAGGCGGTCCCTGGCGGCCGCATACCCTTGCGCGAAGAACAAGTCCGCTTCGTTCTGCGCGTAGATGTGGTTGATGCCCCAGCGGTCGCGGATGATCTCGACCGGCTGCGTCAGCCCGGCGATCTGAACGGCGTTGTCGACCTGCGCGGAACCGGTGGTGATGGTGGCAGCAACAGCGAGAACAATGGCGACGAGGCGCGTCATACCGACCCCCTTTGGGCCCGCCTGCGCGGGGCTGAACGCCCGCGCAGGCGCGCCCGGCGAATATACTGCTAATAGATGAAGTTCGCCCCCGAATACGTCAAGCACGTCCTCAACGACAACTTCGAGGACGCCAAGACGTTGCTGCTGTCGCCGCTGATGGCGATCAACTACGCGCACCTCGTGATGCTGGCCGAGCAGGGCATCATTTCCGCTCCTGATGCGAGGGCGCTGCGCGATGCGCTTGATGGCATTTCGCTCGACCGCGTCCGCGAAGTGCTGTACGACGGCAGCTACGAGGATCTGTTCTTCTACATCGAGCGCCTGATCGACAAAGCCTGCGGCGAGGACACTGCCGGGCGCCTGCACACCGCGCGCAGCCGCAACGACCTGGCGATGACGATGTACCGGATGCATCAGCGTGAATCGATCGCGCTGCTCGCCGAAGAGACGATCAACCTGCGCGACGCGTTGATCGCGCTGGCCGCCCGCCACACCGAAACCATTTACGGCGCGCACACGCACACCCAGCCGGCGCAGCCGACCACCATCGCGCACTACCTGCTGGCGATCATCGAGCAGCTCGAGCGCGACACGAAACGGCTCGGCGCCGCCTTCGAATCGACCAACGTCAATCCGCTCGGCGCGTGCGCGATCACCGGCACCGGCTTTCCGATCGATCGCCGGCGCACCAGCGAGCTGCTCGGCTTCAACGGCCCGACCGGCAACACCTACGGCAGCATCGCGACGGTCGACTACCTGCTCGAAAGCGTGTCGGCCACGAGCGTGATGATCGTCGGGCTCGGCCGCGTGATTCAGGACCTGCTGCTGTGGTGCACGATGGAGTTCGGTTATCTGCGCCTCAGCGACGGCTTCGTGCAGGGCAGCAGCATCATGCCGCAGAAGCGCAATCCCGTCGCGCTCGAGCACGCGCGCGCGATCGGCAGCAAAGCCGTCGGCCAGGCGCAGGCGATCATCACCGCCGTCCACAACACCCCCTTCGGCGACATCGTCGACACCGAGGACGATCTGCAGCCGCTCGTGGCATCGATGTTCCGCGATGCAACGCGCATGGTGACGCTGGTCGCGGCCGCAATGCGGCTTGCCGACTTCGACATCGCCAGGCTGGCGTCGCGGGCCGCGGCTGGCGGCACCACTTTGACCGAGCTTGCGGATACGCTGGTGCGCGATCACCAGCTGCCGTTCCGCAACGCGCATGCGATCGCCGCCCTGCTGCTGAAAGCGCGCACCGAAGATCCGCAGGCGCCGCTGTCGCAAACGCTGTCGAAAGCGTCGCAGGCGATTCTCGGCACGCCGATCGAGTACGCGGAAGCGGACCTCGAAAAGATCATGAGCCCCGCCCACTTCGTGCAGGTCCGCGCGACCCACGGCGGCCCGTCGCCGAAGGAAGCGTCGCGCGCGATCGCGGAATCACGGCAGAAGCTGCAGGACGATCGCGAAAGCTGGCAGGCACGCCGCCGCCGCATCGATGAGGCGGAAACCCGTCTGGCCGCGCGGGTGAAGGCGCTGTGAACGAACCGATCACCAAGCTGGACGACGAGCAGCCGATCGCGCATCACTACGTGATGGTGCTCGTCGTCGAAGCCGTGACCGTGTTCGCGTTGTGGCTGCTGTCGCGGGCCTTCCTCTAATCATGCATCCCATCGACTGGGCGATTCTCGTCGGGGTGATGGCGTGGATCGTCTACGACGGTCTCAAGCGCACCAAGGGCCGCGACGAGCTCGAAGGCTACTTCCTCGCCAATCGCAGCATCCCGTGGTGGGCGGCGGGCCTGTCGGTGATGGCGACGCAGCTGTCCGCGATCACCATGATCGGCACGACCGGCCAGGGCTATTCGTCCGGCATGAGCTTCGTGCAGTTTTATTTCGGCCTGCCGCTGGCGATGGTGGTGCTGTCGCTGACACTGGTGCCGTTCTTCTATCGCGCACGCGTCTACACCGCCTACGAGTACCTCGAGCGCCGCTTCGACGCGAAGACGCGATCGCTGACCAGTTTTCTGTTCCTGCTGCAGCGCGGCCTGTCGTGCGGCGTCATCATCTCGGCGCCGGCCGTGGTGATGTCGATCATCCTTGGCCTCGACGTCACCACGACGGCGTTCGTGATCGGTGTGCCGGCGATCGTCTACACGGTGTTCGGCGGCGTGCAGGCGGTGACGTGGACCGACGTCAAGATCATGGTGCTGATCGTCGGCGGCCTGCTGGCGACGGCGGTGCTGCTGGTCGTCGGCCTCCCCGACACCGTGGGCTTTGGCGATGCGCTGCACCTGGCCGCGATCACGGGCCGGCTCGACACGCTCAACTTCACGTTCGATTTGAACCAGACCTACACCGTCTGGTCGGGACTGATCGGCGGCCTGTTCCTGATGCTGGGGTATTTCGGCGCGGACCAGAGCCAGGTGCAGCGTTACCTGACCGCGCAGTCGCTGCACGCGGCGAAGCATTCGCTGCTGATGAGCGCGTACTGGAAGATCCCGCTGCAGGTGCTGGTGCTGCTGGTCGGCATCCTCGTCTACACGTTCTACATCTTCACGCCGGCGCCGATGCTCTTCAACAGGGTGCACGAAGAGCGCGTCGCGCGCAGCGAGCGCGCCGGCGAGTTCTCGCAGCTGCAGCAGCGGTTCGATGCGACGGTGGCAGCCCGCCGCGCCGCGGCACAGCAGGTGGTGACCGCCGACACTCCGGAGAGCCAGGCGGCGTACCTGAAACTGGATGCGGACTTGCAGGCGGTGCGCAGCGAGGCCGCCACGCTCGTCAAGGAAACGTCCGGCGATCGCAACTACAACGACGCGAATTACGTGTTTCCGACGTTCATCGCCACGCAGCTGCCGATCGGGCTGATCGGCTTGATGATGGTCGCGATCATCCTCGCGGCCACGGACTCGATCGCCGCGGAGCTCAATTCGCTGTCGACCGCCACGGTGATCGATTTCTACAAGCGCTACGTGAAGACCGAAGCATCCGACGGACACTACCTGATGGTGTCGAAGTGGGCGACGGCCTTCTGGGGCCTGTTCGCAAGCATCGTCGCGATCTGGGCCAGCGAGCTGGGCTCGCTGATCGAGGTCGTCAACCGCTTCGGCTCGTATTTCTACGGCTCGATTCTCGGCGTTTTCATCCTGGCGATCGGCTGGCGCCGCGCCAACGGCACCGGCGCGTTCATCGGCGTGCTCGGCGGGCTTGGCCTGGTGATGTACGCGGCCTCGACGGGCATCTCCTTCTTGTGGCTGAACCTCGTCGGCGCGGTCGGCGTGTTCGTGATCGGGATGATCGTCAGCGAGATCACGCGAGCGGGGAGCGGGGAGCCGGGAACCGGGAGGCGGGAGCCGGGAACCGGGAGCCGGGCATGAATCGCCCGTTGCTGATCGCGCTCTTCGCGGTGATCGCCGTGATGGTTGCGTCGTGGACGCTTGGCGAATTTTTGCGGCAGCGTAAAGATAAGTAGCTGCGGTCCGCTAAAGCCGGACCCTCCGACCTACAGCTTGTCGAGCGCGTCTTTCCCGATCACCACGTTCCAGCAAAGCAACTCGTACTGAACGACGCCCGCTTTGTAATACGGATCCGCGTCGCGTATAGCATCGAGCGTCTTCTGCGCGTTCTCGTCGTCGACGCGCAGCAGCATCATGCCGCCAAAGCGCGGATCGTGCGGTCCGGCGGCGAGGAGTTTTCCCTCTTCCTGCAGCTTCCGCTGGAATGCGCGATGACCTTCCTGGTGGGCGACTACCTCTTCAATAGGGCGGCGATAGCGGATCAGCGCGAGCGCATACATCGGAACAGGATACCTGAATCCCATTAGCGGACACTTCCGAGGGCCCTTCCAACCGTTTCAATCCCGTAACCGTCAATTAGTCAGTGAGTTACGAGATCCAGCGAAGCTGGTACGGTCCTCGCTATAACGTAAACCCGAATAGCACCATGGCACGACTACTCCCAGCGACCGATCGGCCCAGACAGGCTCCCCGAAGCCGTTTCTGGCCACGTGTTTTCAAGACCGTCAGCGTGACGTCGATCACCCTCGCGCCGGTCGCGGCGATGTCGTTGTGGCTGTTGATGAGCGATGCCGTGCTCGCGGAAGAAGTGATGGAGCGCGGCGATCTCCTGCCGGTGGTCAAAGCTCTCGCGAAGGTGATCGGCAAGGCCGTCATGGCCGCGATGTCCGCTCTTTAAGCCCCTAAGCCCCTAAGCCCCTAAGCCCCTAAGCCCCTAAGCCCCTAGAACCTGAACGTCCGCACGATCTTCGCCGCGCCTCTTCGATCGAGCGTCTGAAGTCTTCGACCGGTCTCGAAATCCAACCAGTTCTGCGTCCAGATGAAGAAGACGTCGTTGCCGGGCTTCTGAATCCACCGGAAGCGCAGCTGCCATCCGATCTCGCGGCTTTCAGAGTCGTACTGAATGTTGTTGCTCAGCGAGATCCACGGGCTGAACTGCGTGCGCGCGTCGATGCGATAGAGCTTCGTCGTAAACGATCCCTGCGGCAGGTTGACGTCGTTGAACTCGCTCGACAACTGCACCGAGATGCCCGGCCGCGGCCGCAGCGTGAGATCGAGATTCAACTCGCGCCGATCGCCGTTCCAGAAATCGCCGAACGAAAACTCGACGCGGCCCGACAGCGCGCGATGCTCGGCGCCGTCGTAGACGAACTGGTAGCGCAGCCAGTCGTAGCTGCTGCCGGCCGGCAGGATTACACCGTCGCTGATCTCGAACTCCTCGTCGAGGTTCTCGGTCTGCTTGAACATCTGGAACTCGATGCTGTCGCCGCTGTGGAATTCGATCTCCATCGGCGTCAGCTGCACGTTGCGATCGATCACCTGGTTGTCGAGATTCAGGTTGATGTCGGCGCCGGTGCTGATCTCGATGCCGCGGATCCAGCGATGGCCGCTGAAGCGCGGCGACCAGTTGAACTCCGGGTTCCAGCTGCGATAGTCGCGCCGCGGCGTGAAGCCGATCGCCGGATCGTAGGCGGGCTGCACTTCCCTGAACGACATCTCCGCGCGATACGGGTCCTTCGACACGCTGCCGTGCCAGCCGTAGGAATAGCTGGGACCTTCAGGTGGCGTCAGACCGTCTTCGGAAATGAACCGGGGTTTCGAGGTGTGCACGAACCAGGCGCCGGAGTCGAGCGTCGACCCGCGGATGAAATCGGGCGTGGCGATGGTCACATCGGCGCCCGCCGTATGGCGCGCGTCGACGAGCGAATCGCGCGGCGCCCGCCGCGTGTAGATCGCGCCCGCGCTCGACTGGCTGCCGAATCGCCGCCGCACCCGCGCCACGGTGAAGTCCTCTCCCTTCAACTGCACGGGCAGGTTGCCGCGCTCGAACTCCTCTTCGCTCGTGCTGACGTGTAGAAAGCCGATGTCCTGCCGTCCGAGCTGTCCGACCAGCTTCGCACCGTAGAGAATCGGCTGCGGCGCGCCGGCGTTGAGACCGATGCGGCGGCTGAAGAACGGGCTCTCATCGCCGCCGGGGAACTCGAAGAAGTTCGAGCCGTCGAGAAAGAACTCGCGCTTCTCAGGAAAGAACAACGGAAAGCGCGTCAGGTTGGTCCGCCGCTCATCGACTTCCGTCTCGGCAAAGTCGGTGTTGACGGTGAAGTTCGCCTTGAGCGACGGCGTCACGTTGTAGAACACGTCGAGGCCGGCGTCCGCGTCGCCATCGGTATCGGGCGAGTTTCTTCCCGGCGCGTTACCCGCCGCGCCAAGCAGATACGGTTTGAGGTCGAGTCCGATCCCCTGCGAGATGCCGCTGATGCCGGCGACCCGTCCCGCGTTCGACATCCGCGTCAGGCCCTCATCGCGCAGCCATCCGGTCCACAGGCTTTCTTCGTTCTTGCGCTTCACCGTGCGCTGAAAGTTGGCGCCCCACGTATCGGTGTCGGGATTGAAGTTCACCGTCTTGAACGGCACTTCGATTTCCGCCGTCCACCCCGCGCCCGTGCGCCGCACCCGCGCCAGCCAGATGCCGTCCCACGATTTCTCCATCTCGCCGCCGAAGCCGCGCCCGCCGGTCGGGCTCGTGATCAGTCCGTCGCCCATCGCGCCCGACGGATTGATCTCGAAGAAGTAACCGGTGCGGCCGTCGAGAAACGGATCGATCGTGAACATGAATCGATCGTCGGCCTCGAATGGCTGATCGCGCTGCATCTGGTTGCCGAGCAGCTGGTCCGGCTCCGAGTCGAAGCACGTAACGCCGAGGATGATCCGATCGCGATCGAAGACGACGCGAACTTCGGTGCGCTCGGTGGCCGGGGTGCCGTTGTCGGGATCGCGCTGAAGGAAATTCGTTGCCGGCGGCGCGTTTTGCCACGCCGCTTCATCGGGCGCGCCGTCGATGACGATCGATTCGCTCTCAGCAAGACGATGAGCGCGAATCTCCGGGCGCGTCGATTGCGCGGCGGTTACAGACACGCCGGCAAGCCACAACACCAGAGATACAATTACCCGGTTAATCAAGCCACCTATGATACGTGCATGCCCTCGCTGACGTTTCTCGGAGCCGCGCGGACGGTGACCGGCTCCAAGCATCTGCTCGAAGTCGATGGCCGGCGCATCCTGTTCGACTGCGGCTTGTTCCAGGGCTTGAAGGAACTGCGCCTGCGGAACTGGTCGCCGCTGCCGGTGCCTCCGGAAACGATCGACGCCGTCGTCCTGACGCACGCGCACATCGATCATTGCGGCTGGCTGCCGCGGCTCGTCGGCCAGGGCTTCAAGGGTCCGGTGTATTGCACCGGCGGCACGCTCGACTTGTGCCGGCTCGTGCTGCCCGACGCCGCGCATCTCCAGGAAGAGGACGCGAAGTTCGCGAACAGACGCGGCTTCAGCAAGCATCAACCGGCGCTGCCGCTGTATACCGAGGCCGATGCCGCCGAGGCGCTGTCGCGCTTCCGCACCGTCGACTTCGGCACGGCGATCGAAGTGATCAAGGGCATCACCATCGAGTTCATCAATGCCGGCCACCTGCTCGGATCGGCGTACGTGCTCGCGCAGCGCAGCGACAAGAGCGGCGGACGCATCCTGTTTGGCGGTGATCTTGGCCGCTACTCGCGGCCGATCCTGCCCGACCCATCACCGGGTGTCGACGCCGACGTCCTGCTCGTCGAATCGACCTACGGCGATCGGGTGCATCCCGATGAAGACGACGGCGCGACGTTGGCGCGCATCATCAAGGAAACGGTTGCCCGCCGCGGCAAGGTGATCGTGCCGGCGTTTGCGATCGGCCGCGTCGAGGAGCTGTTGTACTGGCTTTTCAAGCTCGAGGACGAAGGCCGGCTCGAGAAGCTGCCGGTCTACGTCGACAGTCCGATGGCCATCAAGGGCATCGCGTATTACAGCGCCCGCACCGGCGAGCTCGACAAGGAAATCCTGGCGATGCGCCGCAAGCTGCCGCGCTTCACCTCGATCAATTCAGCGCGCGAGTCGAAGGAGCTGGTCGAGCGCGACGAGCCCGCGGTGATCATCGCGTCGAGCGGCATGGCCACCGGCGGAAGGGTCGTGCATCATCTTTTTGCCGGGCTGCCGGACCCGCGCAACACGGTGCTGTTCGTCGGTTTCCAGGCCGCCGGCACCCGCGGCCGCCAGCTGGTGGACGGCGCCCGGCACGTCAAGATCTTCGGACAATACGTGCCGGTCCACGCCAGAATAGAGAAGATTGACGGCATGTCGGCACACGCCGATGCCGGCGAAATCGTCCGCTGGCTGCGGACGTTTCCGCGCGCCCCAAGGACGACGTATCTCGTGCACGGTGAAATCGTTGCGCAGGACGCGTTGAAGGCCCGTATCACGAGAGAGCTCGGATGGAATGTAGAGATCCCCGCGCACGGTCTGAAGGTGGACCTGCCGCTGTAGCAACCGATCGGCGTTATCTCCTCGAACAGATCGAAGACGCCGCCGTCGTGCAGTTGTATGCCGACGGTTTCGAGAAGCTGACGCTCCAGGAAAAGACGCTGGTCTGGCACCTGTATCTGGCCGCGCTCGCCGGCCGCGACATTTATTACGATCAGCGCCATCGCCACAACCTCGGCATCCGCCGGATGCTCGAGCAGATCCTCCGCCACTCGACGGGCATTCCCGCCGCCACGCTCCAGGAGATCACGCGCTACACCAAGTTGTTCTGGCTCAACACCGGGCCGTATAACAACCTGACCGCGCGCAAGTTCCTGCTCAAGCTCGATCGCCAGCAGCTGATCGAGGCGATCGAGATCGCGGCGATCAACGGCGCGAAGTTCCATCTCGAGAAGGGCGAGTCGATCGCCAGGCGCGTCGACGTCTACGCGCAGATATTGTTCGACCCCGACTTCGAGCCGATGGTCACCTGCAAGACGCCGGGCGAGGGACAGGACATCCTTGCATCGAGCGCCAACAATCTCTACGAGGGTGTGACGATGGCGGACCTCGAGGGATTCAAGGAGGAGAACCAGCTCAACTCCCGCGTCTCGAAGATCGAAGGCATCGTCATCGAAGAGGTCTATAAAGTCGGCGGCCTCTACGACAAGGAGATCAGCAAGATCGTCGGGCACCTCAACGACGCGATTCCGTTTGCGCCGGAGCCGTTTGCCAGGGCGCTGCAGGCGCTGGTGAAGTGGTACGAGACCGGCCTCGACAGCGATCGGCAGGCCTTCGACATTGCGTGGGTCCAGAATCGCGACTCGGCCGTCGACACGATGAACGGTTTCATCGAGGTCTACATGGACGCGCGCGGCATGAAGGGCGCGTGGGAAGGCGTGGTGTACTACGCCAATCACGAGAAGACCAGCAAGATTCGCGCGCTCGCCGAGCATGCGCAGTGGTTCGAGGATCACCTGCCGGTGGATCCGAAGTTCCGCAAGCAGAAAGTCGAAGGCATTTCCGCGCAGGCGATCGAGGTCGTGATCGAGACCGGCGACTCGGGGCCGATCACACCGATCGGCGTGAACCTGCCGAACGATCAACGCATCCGCGAAAAGTACGGCAGCAAGTCGGTGTCGCTGTCGAACGTGCTCGACGCCTATGAGCGCTCGATGCCCGACAGCTTCCGCCAGGAATTCGCGTGGGACGATGCCGAGCTCGAGCGGTCGAAGACCTGGGGTGCGTTTGCCGGCGAGCTGACGACCGAAATTCACGAAGTGCTGGGCCATGGCTCCGGACGCATGGCCGATCACATCAAGGTGACGCCGCAGGATCTGCTGAAGGAGCAGTATTCAGCGCTCGAGGAAACGCGCGCCGATCTGGTCGCATTGTATTTCGTCGCGGAGCCGTATCTGGCGAAGATTGGCCTGGTGCCCGCGGACGAGCAGCAGGCCGTGGTGCAGACCGAGTACGAAGCCTACGCGCGCAACGCGCTGGTGCAGCTGCGGCGCGTTCGCGTCGGTTCGCAGCTCGAAGAGGACCACATGCGCAACCGCCAGGCGATCGTGCACTGGCTGCTGGCGAACACCAGGTCGATCGACGTGCGCAAGCGCGAGGGCAAAACCTACTTCGTGGTGATCGACTGCGACGCGTTCCGCGACGGCGTGGCGCGGCTGCTCGCCGAGGTGCAGCGCATCAAGTCCGAAGGCGACTACGCGAAGGCGAAGGAGCTGTTTGAAACCTACGGCGTGCACTTCGATCCCGACATGCGCGACGAGATCGTCGCGCGCGTCGAGCACCTGAACATGCCGTCGTACACCGGTTTCGTGATGCCGAAGCTGGAGCCGGTAATGGACGGCAAGAAGATCACCGACGTAAAAATTTCGTACCCGTGTGACCTGACGGCCCAAATGCTCGAGTATTCCGAGTTGTGAAAGTAGCGAAACGTGCCTGACACCAACCGACGCCCAAGTAGCGGTTGGTGTCAGGCACCCACCGATACCAAAATGTTGAAGATTCTGCTGATTGGTTTGACATTTTGCGCGACACCTGCCGTTGCGCAGACGTTGCAGGAGCGCATGCTGCAGGCCGAGGATGCGCGGCCGACCACCGACGCGGGGCTGGCGCCGCTGTTGGAAGGGCTCAAAGGTAACGGGCGCCGAACGGCGATTCGCGCGATCGGGCGGCTCGAACGGCCGGAAATGATTCCGCTGGTCGCGCCGGCGCTCAACGACGGCGTCGGCATCCGCGCCGAAGCGGCCAACGCGCTCGCGCAAATGGCGCGCACGCCCGCCGCGGTCGTCGACGTCCAGAAGCTGCTGCTGGCGCGCGCCGCCACCGACGCGAACCTCAACACGTGGGAATCGTGGGGTGAAATCGCAGCGGCGCTCGGCCGGCTCCCCTACGACACCACCGAGCAGGTCCAGGCGGCCGAAGCGGTGCTCATCACCGGATTGCCGGCGCCGGACTCGATGAACGACGTCGAGACGGCAGCGCTGGCCGGAGCCACCCGTGGTCTCGAATCGCTCGCGCGCACGGTGCGCGCCAAGAAGCTCGCGCCGCTCGGCGAGCGCACGTGGGATCTGCTGCGATGGGCCGCCACCGCACAACGGCCTGCCGCCGATCCCCGCCATGCCATTACCCGCCGCCTGGCGATGGCGGCCCTCGTAACGGGCAATCAGGCAACGACGTCGGTGATCGAGCGTGGATTGAATGACGCTGACGCGGAAGTGCGCCGCTTCGCCGCCGCTGCCGCCGCGACCGATGCACGTCTCGAAGAACGCGATCGCGTGATCAAGATTGCGCTGGCCGACAAGGAACCTCGCGTCCGCCTCGAAGCGCTGCGCGCGTGGGGACGCCATTATCAAAAAACTTCCTGCGCGCCGATCCTTGCCGCGCTGAAAGATCCCAACCCGCACGTGATGCTGCAGGCGATCGATCAGCTCGCCACACCCTGCCCGTACGTCGATTCGCCCGCCGATGAGCTGATGGCGATCGCCGGCGCGCTGAGCAACACGCCACGCACGTGGCACGCCCCCGCGCACGCGATCGTCTCGCTGGCGCGTGTCTCCCCGGACGGCGCCAGGAAGCTGCTGCCGCAGTTCATGTCGCATCCCACCTGGCAGGTGCGCATGTATGCCGCGCGCGCCGCCGGCATCCTCGGCATGATTCGCGAGCTCGACGCGCTGTGGGCCGATCAGAACGACAACGTCAAGGAAGCGGCACTGGCCGCGATGATCGAGCGCAAGGCCGCCAACACGGTGACGGCGGCGATCGCGTCGCTCAGCCGTCCCGACTACCAGCTGATTCTCACCGCGGTCCGCGCGCTCGAGGACAAATCCACCGCGCCGCAAGCGACGACCGCACTCATCACGGCGCTCGGCCGCATCACGAAGGAACACAAAGACACGTCGCGAGATCCGCGCATGGCGATCCTCGCTCGCCTGCAGGCTTACGGCGACACGTCGCAAGCGGTCCATCTCGAAGGCTACTTGAAGGATTTCGATCCGGCGATCGCGCGCAAGGCCGCGGAGATCCTGACCGCGTGGACCGGCCAGCCTCGAACGGCCGCGCCTCAGCCGCTCACGCCGCCGGGAGTGACGACGGCGATGGTCAACGCGCTGCGGGGCAAGGCGTTGCGCTGGCACATGCAGGGGCGCGGCTACTTCGATATCGCGCTCGACGTCGATGCCGCGCCGCTCACCTCGATTCGCATCGCCCGCCGCGCCGGCGAAGGCTATTACAACGGCCTGACATTTCACCGCATCGCGCCGAACTTCGTGATTCAGGGTGGCAGCCCCGGGGCCAACGAGTACGCGGGCGAGCACTTTTACATGCGCGACGAGCCCGGGCTGCACCTGCGCGGCACTGCCGGCATCTCGACGCGCGGCCGCGACACCGGCGACGCGCAGATCTTCATCAACCTCATCGACTCGCCGCGGCTCGATCACATCTACACCGTGTTCGGCACCGTCGTCTCGGGCATGGACGTCGTCGACGGCACGCTCGAAGGCGACGTCATCGAGCGCGTCGAGATCGTCAGCCGCTGAATGATCTCTTCGCGCCTCCCCAGGAGTCTCGAGACCAATCCGCTGGCGCGCGCGCTGTATGCGAAGCGCCGCGCCGACGCGGCGATTCTCGACCTGACCGAAACCAATCCGACGCGCGTGGGCCTTACCTATCCGAAGGAATTGCTCGTGCCGCTGTCGGACGGCCGCGCCCTCGAGTACGATCCGCAGCCGCTCGGCTTGTGGTCGGCCCGCGCTGCCGTCGCCGCCGACTTCCGCCGCCGCGGCATCGTCATCTCCGCCGATCGAGTCGCGCTGACCTCGAGCACGAGCGAAGCTTATGCGCTGCTGTTCAAGCTGCTGTGCGACGCCGGCGACGCCGTGCTGGTACCGCAGCCGAGTTACCCGCTGTTCGAGCATCTGACGCGGCTTGAATCGATCACGCCGATTCCATATGCGCTCGAGTTTCACGGCGGCTGGCGGATCGACCTCGAGTCGCTGGCCAACGCCGCGAGCGATCGCGTGCGCGCCGTCCTGATCGTATCGCCCAACAATCCAACGGGGTCGTTCCTCCACCGCGACGATCTCGAAGCGATTTCGCATCTCGCTGTCGCGCGCGGCTGGGCGATCATCGGCGATGAAGTATTTGCCGACTATCCACTCGATCCCGCTCCCCACGCGGCCAACGTGCTTGCCGGCGCCGACGCGCTGACGTTCAGCCTGGGCGGGCTGTCGAAATCAGCGGGACTGCCGCAGCTCAAGCTCGGATGGATCGGATTCGGTGGCCCCGCGGCCACCGTCGATCGAGCGATGGCGGCATACGAGCTGATTGCGGACACGTACTTGTCGGTGTCGACACCGGTGCAAGCCGCTGCTTCCGAACTGATCGAGCACGGCACCGCGATTCGCGCGCAGATCCTCGTGCGTCTGCGGCGGAATCTCGAATCGCTGCGCAAACTTGCTGCCGCGCACCCATCGATCGGCGTACTCCCGGTCGAAGGCGGATGGTCCGCGGTGATCCAGGCGCCGCGGATTCGTTCGGAAGAGGCGCTGGTGCTCGAGCTCCTCGAGAAAGATGACGTCCTCGTCCATCCCGGGTATTTCTTCGACTTCGATCGCGAAGCCTTCGTGATCGTCAGCCTGATCGTCGATCCGGCCAGGTTCGACGCAGGGATCGCGCGCGTACTGTCGCGCGCCTCGGGAGCCGCGGCATGAGGCGGCGCCAGAGCGGCATCAGCGTGCCGCTGTTCGCGCTCGCATCTTCGCAGAGCTGGGGCCTCGGCGAATTCGCCGACCTGCCGATGTTCGCGCGCTGGCTGCAGGAAGCCGGCCAGTCGCTGGTGCAGATCCTGCCGATCAACGAGATGCCGCCGATCGAGTCGTCGCCGTACTCGGCGATGACGGCGATGGCGCTCGATCCGATTTACATCACGATGGCGAACGTCCCGGATTACGCCGGGCTGGGCGCGGAGCTCGCGCTCGACGGCGCCGAGCAGGCGGAGCTCGAGCGGCTGCGCGCGGCGCCGCGCATCGAATACGCCGCCATCCGGCGCCTCAAGGACAAGTGGCTCCGCCGCGGCTTCGATCGTTTCTTGAAGCTCGAAATATCGCGCGGCTCGCCGCGTGCCGCGAGGTTCGAGGCGTTCGTCGCCGCGCAGTCGTGGTGGCTCGACGAATACGTGCTGTTCCGCGCGTTGCATGCACTGCACGACGAGCAGTCGTGGACGAACTGGCCCGAGCCGCTCGCGCGCGCGGATGCCGGCGCGGTTGACGCGATGCGACCGTCGGTCGCGATCGAGTCGCGCTATCGCGCCTACGTGCAATGGCTCGCCGCCGAACAATGGGCCGAGGCCAAGCGCCTGTCGTGGCCGGTGAAAGTGTTCGGCGATCTGCCGTTCATGATCTCGGCCGACAGTCCCGACGTGTGGGCGCGGCAGCACGAGTTCCGGTTCGATTCGACGGTCGGCACGCCGCCCGATGCCTTCAGCGAGACCGGCCAGGACTGGGGACTGCCGCCGTGGCGCTCGAGCGTGATGGCCTCGAGCGGTTTCAGCTGGATGCGGGCGCGGGCGCGCCGCTACGGCGATCTCTACGACGGCTTCCGCATCGATCACCTCGTCGGCCTGTATCGCATGTTCATCCGGCCGGCCGACAGGTCGATCGCGCCGTTCTTCGATCCGCCTGATGAGCCGTCCCAGATCTCGCTCGGCGAAACGTTGATCGGCATTCTTTCGGGAGCAGCGTCGAACCCGTCCGTGATCGCTGAAGATCTCGGATCGATTCCTCCGTTCGTGCGCGACTCGATGGCGCGCCTCGATCTGCCCGGTCTCAAGGTGCTCCGCTGGGAAAGACACTGGGATCGCGACGGCCAGCCGCCGATCGATCCGGCAGAGTTCCCGGAACGATCGGTGGCGACGACGGGGACGCACGATATCGAGCCGCTGGCGGCGACGCCGGAAGGCGAGACCGAGGAGCAGCGAGCCGCCGTGCTGCAATCGCTCCTCTCCGCCGGCTCGTCGTTGACGCTGATTCCGCTGCAGGACGTGTTTGGCTGGAAGGACCGCATCAACGTTCCCGCGGTTGTCGATGACGTCAACTGGACGTGGCGCGTGAAGTGGCCGATCGACAAGTGGCTCAATCCCGAGGAAGCAATGGAGCGCGCCGATCAATTGAAAGCGTGGACGCGCGCGGCCGGCCGATGAGCGAGAACGAAGAGCCGCAGGGTCCGATTCGCGCGCCGGGGCTCGAGGGCGCCGTCGCCTGGCTCAATGTCGCCGCGCCGATCACGATCGAGCAGCTGCGCGGCAAGGTCGTCATCCTCGATTTCTGGACCTACGGCTGCGTCAACTGCATGCACGTGCTGCGCGATCTGAAAATCCTCGAGCAGCGCTTTCCCGAGGAGCTCGTCGTCATCGGCGTGCACTCGGCGAAGTTCGCGAACGAGAAGATCACCGACAATCTCGAGCGCATCCTCGTTCGCTACGAGATCGAACACCCGGTCGCCAACGATGCCAACCTCGAGATCTGGCGCCGCTACGGCGCGCAGGCGTGGCCGACGCGGGTGATCATCGACCCGGCCGGCAATCTCGTCGGCACGGCGATGGGCGAGGGCAACCTCGAAGGCTTCGTGAACGCGATCAGGTCGGTGATCCGCGTCTTCGACGAGCAGGGAGGCATCAACCGCGCGCCGCTGCCGATGCAGCTCGAGCGGCTGCGCCACGAGGACCGGCCGTTGCTGTATCCAGGCAAAGTGCTCGCCGACGAGCGCAGCGGGCGGCTGTTCATCAGCGACTCCAATCACAATCGCATCGTCGTGGCGACGCTCGAGGGAAAGCTGATCGAAACGATCGGCTCCGGCCTGCAGGGCGACAACGACGGAATCTTCTCGCAGGCGCGCTTCAACCGCCCGCAAGGTCTCGCTCTCGATCAGAACAGCCTGTACGTCGCCGACACCGAAAACAACCAGGTGCGCGTCGTCGACTTCGACGCGCGAGCGGTGCACACCGTCGCAATCGACGCGAAGATGAAATCGCCATGGGACCTCGCGCTGAAGACCGGCATCCTGATCGTCGCGATGGCGGGCACGCATCAGCTGTGGGTGGTCGATTTGTTGAACGACCAGGCGTATCCGTATGCGGGCAGCGGTGAAGAAGCGAGGCGCGACGGCGCCATCACCGAGGCCGCCTTCGCGCAGCCATCGGGTCTGACTGTCGAGGCCAGCACGCTGTTCGTTGCCGATGCGGAATCGAACACGATTCGCGCGGTGCAGTTACCTCCGGTCAACACCGTGAAGACGATTGCCGGCGGCGACCTGTTCGAATTTGGCGATGCGGACGGCAAGGGCGACAGCGTCCGGTTGCAGCATCCGCTCGGCGTGGCGTCGACGCACGGCCGGGTGTTCATCGCCGACACCTACAATCACAAGATCAAAGTCCTCGAGCCGGCGTCGGGCAAGGTGTCGACGTTTGCGTCCGGCTTCCACGAGCCCGGCGGCCTTTCGATCGCCGGCAGCACGCTGTTCGTCGCGGACACGAACAATCACTCGATTCGGACGGTGGACCTGGCATCACGAGAGGTGGCGACGCTGCCCGTCGAAGGTTTGACGCCCCCCGACACGTGGAGCTACCTTCGCCGCCGATGACGCGACGACTATTGCTCGCGGCGCTGCTCGCCCTCAGCGCGCTCGCCTGCCGCGAAACCGCCGTCTCGGTGCCGGCGCGTCCGATCCTGATCCTGATCTCGATCGATGGCTTCCGCTGGGATTATCTCGATCGTTTCCGGCCGCCCACACTGGGCGAGCTCGCGAAGAGCGGAGTGCGCGCCGACGGACTCATTCCTGAATTCCCGTCGAAGACCTTTCCCAACCACTACACGATCGTCACGGGGCTGCGGCTCGCGCGCCACGGCATCATCTCGAACAACATGCGCGATGCGAACATCGCCGGTGAATTCTCGCTGTCGAATCGACAGGTGCAGCAGGATCCGCGGTGGTGGGGCGGCGAGCCGATCTGGAACACCGCCGAGCAGCAAGGCTTGAAAGCGGGCGCGATGTTCTGGCCGGGGTCCGAAGCGGTGATCAACGGCCGGCAGGCGACCTACTGGATGCCGTTCGACGACGACATGCCGAACAGCGCGCGCGTCAATCGCGTGCTCGGCTGGTTGAAGCTTCCGGAAGGGCAGCGGCCCTCGTTCCTGACGCTGTACTTCAGCGACGTGGACAGCGCCGGGCATCGCAGCGGGCCCGATTCCGCCGACGTGCAGGATGCAGTGCAGCGCGTCGACAGCGAAATCGGCAATCTCGTGGCCGGCGTCAAGGCGGCGGGCCTTGCCGATCACGTTCACTACGTCATCGTCAGCGATCACGGCATGGCCGGCGTCAGCCCCGAGCGAACGATCGTGCTCGACGAGTTCATCGATGTCGAGCAGGTGGAGGTCGTCGACTGGTCGCCCGTTCTCGCGCTCACGCCAAAGGACGGCGACGTCGAGAAGTTGTACGCCGCGCTGAAGGGCAAGCACCCCTCGCTCGATGTGTATCGCAGCTCGGAGCTGCCCGCGGAACTTCGATTGGCCGGTCATCCGCGGCTGCCTCCGGTCATTGGCATTGCGAAGGAAGGCTGGTCGATTACATCGCGGCGCAACCTGCGCCGATGGGTGGAGGACAAGATTCGCAGCCTGGCGAGGGGCGAACACGGCTACGACCCGCGCGTGCAATCGATGCACGGCCTGTTCATCGCCAACGGTCCGCGGCTCCGCAGCGGCCTGCGGGTCGCGGCATTCGAGAACGTTCACATCTACGAGTTGATGTGCGCGATCCTCGGCCTGCAGCCGGCAAAGAACGACGGCGATCCGGCCGTGACTCGCGATATGCTGCGTCCCAGTCAATGACCGCAGATTCGGATCGCATCACACCCGCGGGCTGGAGGATCGTCCTGCTCGCCAGCCTCGGCGGCACCCTCGAGTTTTACGACTTCGTCATCTTCGGCGTGTTCGCGCGCGACATCGGCGCGGCGGTGTTTGCGCCGAGCTACGACCCGATCGTCCAGTTGATCATGTCGTTCGCGACGTTCACCGTCGGTTACCTGGCCCGGCCGATCGGCGGCATCGTGCTCGCGCACTTTGGCGATCGCTACGGCCGCCGCTCAGTATTCCTGTGGTCCGTGTTCGTGATGTCGGCCGCGACCCTCGCGATGGGGCTGGTGCCGCCGTATGCGCAGATTGGTGTCGCCGCCAGCCTGCTGATGGTGACGCTGCGATTGATCCAGGGCTTCTGCCTTGGCGGCGAGCTCCCCGGCGCGCTGACCTACGTCGTCGAAACGGCGCCGCGCATCGCGCCGTTCGTGTGCGGCGTGGTCTTCGCCTGCGTGACGATGGGCGTAGCGGTGGCCACCGGGGTCAGCCTGTCGGTCCGCACGTTCATGGATCCGGAGCTGGTGCCCGCATACGGATGGCGCATTGCCTTCATCCTCGGCGGCCTTGGCGGCGTGCTGAGTTTCGTCCTTCGCCGCTCGCTCGAGGAGTCGCCGGAGTTCGCGCGCATGAAGAGCCTGGCGGTGCGCCAGCCGTTCCGCGAGCTGCTCCGCACCAACCTTCCTCACGTAGCCGTCGGCTGCGCGCTGCTTGGCGGCATCGGCTGCTTCAACGGGTTGTTCTTCTCACACCTGTCCGCGTATCTGTCGGCAGTGCTCAAGTACGATGCGCGTCAGGCGGTGCTGGCGCAGACGGTCGGTGTCATCGTGATGGCTGCCGCGACGTTGCTCACCGGCTGGCTTGGCGATCGCATCCAGCCGCGACACCTGCTGCGGATCGGCGCAGTGCTGCTGCTGGCTGCCGCGTATCCGTTCTACGCCGCGCTCGAATCGCGCGCCGCGAATCTCACGATGCTGTGCGCGATGGCGGGCCTGGTCGGCGCATTGTCGGCGGGTTCATTCGCCGTGCTGCTGACAGATTTATTTCCGACACGGATCCGTTTCACCGGTGTTGCGCTGGTCTTCAACGTCGCGTTCACGCTGTTCAGCGGTACCGCGCCGTTGGTGGCGACGAGCCTGATCGAGGAAACCAAAAGCGCCACCGCGCCGGCATACATGATGGCGGCGTGCGCGGTGATCGCGCTCGCGGGCAGCTTCTTCAGCGGCCGCTACGGCGGCAACGTGCTAGCGCGCGGCGGAGCCGAGTAACTCGAACGACCCGTGCTGCATGATCAGCGACGATTCGTTCGACGCAAACGCCACCAGCTTCAGCGTCTTGTAATCCATCACCACGGTGAGCGTGTAGCCGTTGCCGGAGAGGTAAGAAAGGGCATGAACATCCTGCCCGAGTGACGCAACCTGATACTGATCCGCAGATCCTGGTTTCGCGTTTGGATCGCCGCCGACCTCGCGAAACGTCACCTGGCCATTGCGATTGAACGTGTGATCGAACGATTTTCCGGCCATCGGTCCGTCCGCGAATTTGAAGCGCAACGAGTGCCCCGTGATCGGGTTCGCCACTATCTCATCCCTCCGGGTTGGCGCAGTTGCAAGCAAAATGCCACGAAGGGATAGAATGACGGTATGCGCGTTGCACGGATGATCAGGCTGTCGCTCGCAGTGGCGGGCGTGGCGCTGGTCGCCTTTCACGGATGGCTGTTTGCCGGCCAGCTGGCCGCCGGCCGGCTCGAAGATCCGTGGCTGGTATTCCGCTGGTTAGCCGCGGCGCTGCTGGTCGTCTCGTTGGTGGCGGTGCGCCGCCGCGATTCATCGATTTTCGGGCGCAAGAGCGTCGCGATCTGGGTCCTTGCCGCGTTATTGCACGGACCCGCGATTTCCGATCTGCAACCCGACTTCAACTCGTTCGCCCTGCCGGAAACGGTAGCGACGACGGTTGTGCAACTGTTGTCGTCGGCGGCGCTCGGCGCCGGCCTGTGGCTGCTGGCTGCGCTGCTCTTCGCGCGCCGCCGTGCAACTTCGATTCGTTACGCAACGATCCCCGTCTTCACGCCGTCCGGGGGGCTGTCCCTGAGAAATTCGCGGCAGTTCGCGCCGCGCCCGCCGCCCCTGCGCTAGGCGCCAAGCCAAGCGGCTGGCCGCAGCGGCCAGCTTTTTAACTTTCTATTTTCAGTTTTTAACTGCCGCGGGCCGACGCCCGTGGCGGGAGCTTTTTTATGCGTACGTTTCGTCTTTGTGTCTTTCTGTCTGCGATAGCGCTTGCCGCTTCGGCGTCCGCGGCCACCATCAGCGGCGTCATTACCGACAGCAGCGGCGCGGCGTTGCCGTCGACGCGCGTCGTTCTCAAGTCACTCGCCAGCGGCGAGGAAACGATTGTTGAAACCGATGCGTCCGGCCGTTACACCTTCGACGTGGCGGGCACGGGTTCGTATCTCGTGATTGTCAGCCGCCCCGGATTCTCCGAGGCCGCCCGCACCGTCGTGATCGATTCGGCGGAGCGCACCTTCGATCTGCCGCTGTCGCTCGAGCTCGGCGTGTTGAGCGACCAGGTGACGGTCACCTCGAGCCGCGGCGATCGCGAGGTCCGGCAGATTCCGCTGCACGTCGAGACGCTGTCGCGCGCCGGCATCGAGCAGAGCAACGTGCTCTCGACCGGCGATGCGCTGGCCAGCGCCGTCAACGTCACACCCGTCGGCAACGGGCCGTTCGGCGTCCGTCCGCGGCTGCGCGGTCTCGATTCGACGCGCATGCTCGTACTGGTCGACGGCGAGCGGCTCAACACCGCGCGGCAGGCGACCGATCGCACCGGCGCGGAAGTCGGCTTGATCGCACCCGACACCATCAGCCGCGTCGAGATCATCAACGGCGCAGGAACGCTGATGTACGGATCCGACGCCCTCGCCGGTACGGTCAACATCATCACCAACGAGACGGCGTTCTCGCCGACGCGGCAGCTCCAGTACGGCTTCAACGGCTTCTACAGCTCCAACGAGAACGGCATGCGCGGCACCGTGACGCTCGGCGGGTCGTCGCCGCGGGCCACGTTCCGGATCCAGGCCGGCGCCGAGAAGTACGATAACTACCAGGCCGGATCGTTCGACCTCGAAGACACGCGTCCACTCTACGCGGATGGCACGCTGCGCCAGGCCGACACGATCGACACGAACTTCGGCTTCAACTTCCGCGCCTTCCCCGACCCGTTCAACCAGCCGTTCGTGCGCACCGATGCGGAGATCTTGAACTCGCAGGCCGAGGGCAAGTTCGTCAACGCCTCGGGCCTCTTCAAGCTCGGTGATCGCCGCACGCTGCGTCTCCGCTACCAGAGCCGCCGGATGGAGAACATCGGCTTCCCCGACTTCGAGCAGCCCTACTTCTTCAACGACACGTCGCTGCCGCACAGCAATCTCGACAAGTTCTCGGCGCGCTATGAAGCGCGGTCGCTCACCCCGTGGCTCGCCAACCTCTCGCTCACCGCGTATTACCAGCGCACCGAACGCCTGCTGCGCACGACGCTGCCGATCCAGTTCCCGGCCCCGACCGCGGGAGCCTTCTTCCCGATCTCGGTGTTCCGTCTCGACATCCTGTCCGACACCGAGCAGCGGGTCTGGACACCTGGCGTCGATCTCAATGCCGTGTTCGTGCCGGCCAAGGATCACTTGCTGACGACCGGCGTCACCTTCTATCGCGATCGCAGCAGCGATCAGCGGACGACGACGACGCAGATGTCGCTGCTGGGACAGGTGGCGCTCGGCGCCCGCGGCCCGGCGCCCGTGGTGTTCCCTTCGCCGGTCGCCATCGGGCCGCCGGCGATCGCACACCCGGTCCGCGTGCCGGACGCGAGCCTTCGCGATGTTGCGGTGTTCGCGCAGGACGAGTGGCGCGTCAGGCCGTCGCTGTCGGTCGTCGCCGGCCTGCGCGGCGACTTCTATACGGTGGTCACCGAAGCCACGCCGGGCTATGACGTGCAGGCGGTGATCGGCAACGCCACGCCGGCGATCGATCAGAGCAAGCTCCCCGATCCGAACGGCGCCACCTATTCGCGCAACGCCCTCACCGGCGACATCGGCATCGTCTCGAATCCGGATGGCGCCATCAACCCGTTCGTCCGATTTGGCCGCAGCTACCGCCATCCGAACCTGGAGGAAATGCTGTTCGCGGGCACGGCGACGAGCGGCAGCCTCCTGCCGAACGTCACGGTCGAGCCCGAAACCGGCAACAACTTCGATGCGGGCGTGAAGTTCCGCGCCGGCTCGTTCAGCGGCGGCGCTTACTACTTCCTGAACCAGTATCAGAACTTCATCGCGCAGGATCTCGTGGTCGCCAGCAACGCTGCCGGTCCGCTCGCCCAGGCGCGCAACTTCGGCAACGTGCGCGTCACCGGCGTCGAGCTGTCCGGCGCGATGCCGATCACGCTGCGTCCCGGAGTGCTGACGCTGACCGGCTCGGCGGCGCTGACGCGCGGCACGATTCGCGAGGGCACCAACCCCCTCGACAACAGCTCGCTCGCCGACACGCCGTTCGACAACATCACGCCGTCGAAGGTGATCGCCAACGCCCGCTTCACGCAGTCGCGCGGCCGCTGGTGGGTTGAGTACGGCGTGCGCGCGCAGGGCGAAGTCAGGCGCGTCGCCGCCACGCTGCTCGACTCGCCGTTCCTGATCGCGCAGGACCTGCTCTCGCTCGACGGCTTCGCCGTGCATCGCGCCGGCGCCGGCATCAACCTGTCGAGCGGCCGGAACCGCGCGGCGTTGACCTTCGCCGTCGAGAACCTTGCCGATCTCTACTACCGTGAGCACTTCCAGTTCGCGCCGTCGCGCGGCCGGAGCTTCACGATCGGGCTCAACGTCGGAGCGTTTTAGCCATGTCTGCGCAAGCGGTTCACTACGTTCCGATCGTCACGACGATC
Source organism: Vicinamibacterales bacterium (assembly GCA_036374815.1). Taxonomy (GTDB): domain Bacteria; phylum Acidobacteriota; class Vicinamibacteria; order Vicinamibacterales; family UBA2999; genus 12-FULL-67-14b. Next base: position 59,646 of record DASUSZ010000130.1, read on the forward strand.
CTTGCGGTGATCTTCTCGGCGGAGATTTTCCGCCGCTATCGAGAGCACCCCGAGCGCCTGCACCTGTGGTGGTGGGCGTTCGGCATCGCGGTCTACGGCGTCGGCACGTTCACCGAAGCGGCGACGACGGTGGTGGGGTGGAACGAGCCGACGTTCCGGGCGTGGTACATCTCGGGCGCGCTGCTCGGCGGCGCGCCGCTCGCCCAGGGCACGGTCTACCTGCTGCTGGCGCGCCGCACCGCGCACCTGCTGACGGTGCTGCTCGTCAGCTTCGTCGCGATCGCGTCGGTGGCGGTGTTGCTGTCGCCGATCGACTACTCGCAGGTCGAAACGCATCGCCTGACCGGGCGCGTCTTCGCGTGGCAGTGGGTGAGGGCGTTCAGCCCGTTCGTCAACATGTACGCCGTGGTGTTCCTGATCGGCGGCGCGATTCTCTCGGCGCTGCGCTATACCGCCAACCCGGCGACGCGTCATCGCGTGATCGCCAACGTGCTGATCGCGGTCGGCGCGATCCTGCCCGGCATCGGCGGCACGGCGACGCGCATGGGCTACACCGAAGTGCTCTACGTCACCGAGCTCGCGGGACTGCTGCTGACGTGGATGGGCTATCGCATGAGCGTCCGGCCAGTCTCGATGCCGGTTACTGCGTGACGCGGTAGTTCACATACACGCATCCACCATCGAGCTGGCGGGTCTCCGTCAGCTCGAGGCTGATGCGCCCGCCGGCATCGAGGAACGCCGGCGCGCCGCCGCCGAGCAGCACCGGGTGAATGTTCAAGCCGACTTCGTCGACCACGCCGGCCTTGAGCAGCGATGCGGCGAAATCGCCGCCGCTCATCACGATGATGTCCCTTCCTGGCTCGGACTTCAGCTGCTTCACGAACGCGCCGGCATCGCTCGTCACGAGCTCGGCCTTCCTGTCCGGGATCGATGTGAGCGTGCGCGAGAACACGTAGCTCTTGATGCCGGCGAACGCGGCATCATCGGCGGGGCCCGGCTGCGACGAGGCCCACTCCCACGTCTTGCGTCCAAACAGGATCGTGTCGACGGTCGCCCACGACTTGCGCATGATCTCCTGGACCGCCTTGCCGTGGATCAGCCAGTCGACGCTGCCGTTGCGATCGGTGAAAAACCCATCGAGACTGCACGCGCCGCCGTAAATGACCTTCCGCATAGCGCATCCTCCGGGTATTCTAAATACACATTTAGAAACAGATACTAAACTGGCATTTATTAACTGTCAACTTCCGTAAGCCCGTAGGCCCGTAAGCCCGTAGCCCATGGCCAGACCGCAGAAAGTTACCGACGACGACATTTACACGGCCGCGCAGCGCGCGATGTCGCGGCTGGGCCCGGGAGAACTGACGCTCGCCGACATCGCCCAGGAAGCCGGCGTCACGGCGGGACTCCTGGTTCAGCGCTTCGGCTCAAAGCGCGATCTGCTGCTGTCGTTGTCGGAGAAATTCTCGGGCGGCGCGGGCGAGATGTTCGCCGGGCTGCGCAAGGGCCATCGTTCACCGCTGGCGGCGCTTCGCGCCTACAGCGATTGCATGGCCCACATGGCCGCGACGCCTGCCGCCTTCGCGCGCAACTTCGCCTACCTGCAGATCGATCTGACCGATCCTGATTTCCGGAAGCACATCGCCAGGCACGCGGCGGCCAGCCGCGTGGAACTCCAGAAGCTCGTCCGCGAAGCGATCGCTGCCAAGGAGTTGAAGCCGGATACCAATGCTAAGCAGTTGGCGCGGACGATCGAAGCAGTGGTCGGCGGCTCGATGTTGAGCTGGGCCTTCTATCAGGAAGGCACCGCCCAAAAATGGATGCGGCATGACCTCGATGCCGTGTTGAAGCCCTACATCAGGGAATAGGCGAACTTCTTGCACATACCGCGAGCGTATGCGCACTGCGCTCGCTGTCGTCACTCTCGCAGGTGCGGTCGCCCTTGGCGCGGCCACCATGTCCAGCCCGGACGACGACCAGAAGGCTGCGTCGAAACCTGCCGCTGCGGAGAAGAAGGACGACAAGAAAGATAAGAAGGACGACCAGGGCGGCAAGAAACCGCTCAAGTCGAAGACCGTGTCCGCTGAAGAACGCGTCGACGCGCTGTCGCGCGCCGCGGTGTGGATTGCGCCCCCGCCGATCGGCAAGGCCAACCTCGGCCCGCTGCCGAATCAGCCCAGGGAAGTGACGTGCACCTTCGAGATCTCGCAGCTCGGAGGCACCGCGCCCAAGTTCGATTGCAAGACCAAGGACGGCGAGAAGCTTCGCATCAAGTACGGACGCAGCCCCGAAGTGCCGTCGGAGGTCGCCGCCGCAAAGCTGCTGCACACGCTCGGTTTCGGCGCCGACAACGTCATCCTCGTCGAGAACGTGCGTTGCTACGGCTGCCCGGCCGAGCCCTTCATGACCATGAAGACGCTGGGTCTCGCCGGCGCCGAGAAACTCTACTCGAAGGTGATGGATCCGAAAGACTACAAGGATTTCGAGTGGGCGGCCGTCGAGCGCAAGCACTATGGGCGGCCGATCGAGACGGAGGAAGTCGAAGGCTGGGCGTTCTTCGAGCTCGATCTGATCGACCCGAAAAAAGGCGGCGCGCCGCGCGCCCATGTCGATGCGCTGCGCCTGCTGTCCGTGATGCTGTCGCACTGGGACAACAAGAGCGAGAACCAGCGCCTGGTCTGCCTGTCAGAGAAGGACTGGCCCGAGGGCGGCAAGTGCTCGAAGCCGTTCGCGATGCTGCAGGACGTCGGCTCGGCGTGGGGACCGCGCAAGGTCGATCTTCCCGAGTGGGAGAAAGCGCCGCTCTGGGCCGACCGCAAGACGTGCACGGCGTCGATGGATCACCTGCCGTATCACGGCGCCACGTTCAACCCGGTGAAGATCAGCGAGGCCGGCCGCAAGCATCTCGGCGGCCTGCTGACGCAGCTTTCCGATGCGCAGCTCGATGCGCTGTTCCGCAGCGCGCGCTTCGACCGCCCCACCGGCCTGGTCGTGCAGCAGACCACGCCGATCTCGGAGTGGGTGCGGGTGTTCAAGCAGAAGGTGAAGCAGGTTACCGACGGTCCGGCGTGTCCTCAGTAGCACGGCCCGTCGAAGGCCGCCTTCGCAGCGAGCCGGCATCCACGGTCTCACCCTTGCGGTTGATCGCCTGGAAGAAGAATCCCTCGTCGCTGATTTCCGCGAGCATGAAGTGATAGTCCTGATCGTAGCTGCGCGCGATCTGCGGCACCTGCCGCGCATCGCCGGCGCGCAGTGAGCCCGCGCCGCCGGTCACGAAATACAGGATGCCGCGCTGCAGCTCCGAGCGCGCGTAGATGTGCTCGTGGCCGCTGAACACCACGTCGACCCCGCCATTGACGAACGCCGATTCGAGCGCCAGCCGGATGCCGCGCGCCGCGAGGCTGTAGCGGCCCGACGTGTAGACCGGGTGATGCATGAACGCGATCTTCCATTCAGCCCGCGACTCGGTGACCTCCTTCTCGAACCAGCGCAGCTGCTCGAGCGACAGGTAGGTGCTGTCGAGCGCGAAGAAGCGGACGCGGGTGTCCCAGCGCGTGATGGGATCGACCGGCGGCACGAACGTGTAGTACCGCTCGCCGCCCATGTTGAACGGCTTGTAGAAGATCTGGTTGGTGTCGTCGTGGTTGCCGAGCGCCGCGTAGAACTTCACGCCCGCATCGAGCAGCGGCTTATACGGCTCCTCGAACTTGAGGCGATAGTCTTCCTCGCTGGCAGGTCCTTCATAAATGTTGTCGCCGGCCATCAGCACGAATTCGAAGTCGAACCGCTGCCGATAGGCGGCCATCTGCGCGCCGACCTCGTGCTGGGCCTTGTCGCCGCGCCCGCTGTCGCCGATGATCGCGAACTTGATCGAGCGTTCGGCGTTGGGCAATGCGAGCTGGCCGGGCGCGATTGAGGCCGGTTGCAGGGCTTCGAGCGTCGGGCGTGCGGTCTCGTCCCTGGTCCGGTCATTCCAGCTGTTGCCGCAGGCGGTAAGAACGCTGATTTGAAGGCAGAGGACGAGCCAACGCATCACGAGTCGACCGATGCACGAAGTGCACCAACCCCCTGTGTAGCGCGAGGCCCAAACTGGGCATCGCCCGGTTCATGCTGATGAGGTAGACGGGGCACTTTTGGGCGCAACGGTGGCACAGCTATTGAAGTCATAACAGCGCCATGACGAAGTTACTCTCGGCGTTGATCGCGCTCTCCACCGTGTTCGCGTTCGCGTGCAACCGTGCGGATAGCGCCGAACCTCGTGCGTTGGCCTCCGCCGACGCGCAGAGCAAACCCGCGACGAACGCAACTCCCGTGAACCCGCCGATTGGCCACGAGCCGGGCGTGACCCCGGACGGCAAGGCCATCAATCCGCAGGGCGCGGCGACGCTCGAATTCAAGAAGCACATCGACGCGTACATGAAGATTCACAACGAGGCCGAAAGCAAGGTGCCGGCCCTCAAGCGCACCGACGACCCGAAGGAGATTGCCGATCGGGAAACCGCGCTCGCCAAGATGATCATGACGCTGCGCGCCGGCGCGAAGCCCGGCGACATCTTCGCCCCCGAGTATCAGCCGTACTTCGTCAAGATCGTGCAGGACGACTTCAAGTTGCGCTCCGCCGCCGACCGCAAGGCGCTCGTCGCCGAGCTGCCGAAGAACATCAAGGTCGACATCAACACCGTCTACCCCACGACGCTGCCGCTCGAGACGTTCCCGCCGGCGCTGCTCAGGAAGCTCCCCGATCTTCCGCAGGAGCTCGAATACCGCATCGTCGGGCGCAGCTTGATTCTGCGCGACGTCAAGGCCAATCTGATTGTCGACATCCTTCGAGACGTGGTGCCGACCATTCCGAGCTGACGTGGGATAGATCATGAAGAAGTCATCCGTTCGCCTCTTCGTTTCGTGCTGGGCCCTGCTCGCGGTCGCCTGCCTCACCACCACCCAGGCGCTCAACGATCAGCAACAGCAGCCGCGCGCGCCGGTGGCGCAGATCGGCGCCGCCACCGAAGTCCAGCCGCCGGTCGGCAAGGACTCGGTGAAGTTCCTGGTGATCGGCGACAGCGGCACCGGCGATCGCGCGCAGACGGAAACCGCCGCGCAGATGTGGAAGGCGCACGCGGCGTTCCCGTACGAGTTCGCGATCATGCTCGGCGACAACATGTACGGCTCGGAGCGGCCGCAGGATTACGTGTCGAAGTTCGAGCGGCCGTTCAAGCCGCTGCTCGACAACAAGATCGAGTTCTATGCCGCGCTGGGCAACCACGACGATCCGAACCAGCGCTTCTACAAGAACTTCGGCATGGGCGGGAAGCGCTTCTACACGTTCGAGAAGAAGGACGCCAAGTTCTTCGTGCTCGACAGCAACTACATGGACCAGGACCAGCAGAAGTGGCTCGACAACGAGCTGTCGCGCACCGGCTCGAAGTGGAAGATCGCCTACTTCCACCACCCGATTTACTCGTCCGGCGGCCGCCACGGATCGGAGGTCGACCTGCGGTCGATCATCGAGCCGATGTTCATCAAGTACAACCTGAACGTGGTGTTCGCCGGGCACGAGCACTTCTACGAACGGTTGAAGCCGCAAAAGGGCATCCACTATTTCACCGCCGGCGGTTCGGCGAAGCTGCGCGCCGGCGACATCATGCAGAACTCGGGCATGACCGCGAAGGGTTTCGATACCGAGCAGAGCTTCATGCTGGTCGAGATCGACGGCGACGTGATGCGGTTCCAGACGATTTCGCGGCGCGGCCGTCGCGTCGATTCCGGCGAGGTGCGCCGGACCCCGTCTTCCTAGAAGGGCAGTCATGCAGCCAGGTGTCGATCTCCCCGGGGTAATGGACACGTTCCAGGAGGAACTGTTCGCATCCGCGATCCGCTTACCTCTCGCCGCGTTGCTCGGCACCGTGCTGGCCTTGCGGCCCCGCCGCAACGGCACGCCGGAGCGGCAGCCGGCCGTCGTGCAGACGCAGATCATCCTGGCGGTGGTCGGCTCGCTGATCATGCTGGTGGTCGGCGCGAGCCTGGCGCGCGCGTTCGGCATTGTCGGCGCCGCCAACCTGATTCGCTACCGCTCGAAGATCGAGGATCCGAAGGACGCGGTCGTGATGCTGTGCGCGCTGGCCGCGGGCCTGGCCGCCGGCGTCGGCCTCTACGGCCTCTCGGTGATCGGCACGCTGTTCATCGTGTTGTGCCTGTGGATCATCGAGGGCTTCGAGCCGCAAACGCGCCTGTTCGAGCTCAACGTCAAGATGGGCGACAACACCGCGGAGCTGCGGCCGAAGATCGAGGAAGTGCTGCGCCGCTACAAGGCGCGCTATGAGCTGCGCACCGCCGCCGAGGACACCGTGTCGTACATGGTGACCACGCCGAAGGCGCTGCGGACCGATCGCGTGTCGAACGCGCTGATGGAGCTGGCGCCGGACGGCAAGGGCGCGGTCGAGTGGGCCGAGAAGGCCAAAGACAAAGTGCCGAAGTGACGCCGTGAAGCTCATCGTCCAGCCCGAAGCCGGCGTCGTTCCGGTGGTGCAGGCCATCAAGGCCGCGAAGAAGTGGATCGACATCCTCATCTTCCGCTTCGATCGCACTGAAATCGAAAAAGCCCTCGCCGCGGCGGTGCAGCGCGGCGTCAAGGTGCGCGCGCTCATCGCGCATACCAACCGCGGCGGCGAATCGCGGCTGCGCAAGCTCGAGCAGCGGCTGCTCGCGGCCGGCGTGCTGGTGTCGCGCAGCGCCGACGACCTGATTCGCTATCACGCGAAATTCATGGTCGTCGACTCGACCACGCTGCACCTGTTCGGCTTCAATTTCACCAAGCTCGACATCGACAAGAGCCGCAGTTTCGCGATTTCAACGCGCGACTCGAAGGCGGTGGCCGAGGCGGTGCGGCTGTTCGAGTCGGACCTGACGCGGCAGGCGTTCATCCCGGGGAAATCGCACCTGGTGGTCAGCCCGGAAAACGCGCGCGCCATGCTGACCGCGTTCATCGCCAGCACCAGGAGAGAGCTGCTGATCTACGACACCAAGGTCCAGGACCCGTCGATGATCCGGCTCCTCAAGGAGCGCGCCGCCAAGGGCGTGCGCATCCGCGTGATCGGCGACATGAAAGGGAAGGATCCGGGCATCGAGGAGCGCAGGCTGCCGATGCGCCTGCACGTCCGCGCCATCGTCAGCGACGGCACTCGCGCGTTCGTGGGCAGCCAGAGCCTGCGGAAAGACGAGCTCGAGAATCGGCGCGAGGTCGGGCTGATCATCAACAACCCGGCCGTCGCGCGGAAGATTCAGCAGGTGTTCGAGGCCGACTGGGCGGACTCCAGCAAGGGCGCGAAAGAGAAGGCGGCGAAAGAGAAGGACGCCGCCAGAGCCGACAAGGCGAAGGCCGCCAAGAAAAAAGCGGCCTAGAGCGACGCCTGCGTTTCGTGAATGATCCTCTGCCCGACGTTCGGCGCGTTCGAGATGAACTTCTTCCACGTCGCGATCTGATTCGCGCTCGGCTTCTCGATGATTCCGCCGCACCACACCTCGCCCTGCGCGGGTGAGGCGACCCACACGCGCTTGACCTTGGCGGCGACGCCGAACCCCGGCACCTTCAACGTGAAATACGGCGGCAGCGCCGACGGCGCCGTGCCGGTGATCTCCAGCCGCACGCCTTCCATGCTGATGTCCATCACCTTGGACGAGATGCCGTCGATCGACGACATCAGCGCGGGCACCAGCTTGCGCGGCGAGCGGCGCGACGGCCGGCCCTCGGCGAGGCCGAGCGCCACGGACAGCAGGAAGGTGTCGCGCGTCACCGGGCGATCCATCCACGTCGCATCCTTCGGTACTTCTTCGATCGCGTCCTGGTGCGCGCCGACGAGAATCAGCGAGCGGTTCGGTCCGAGCGTTTTCACGACGCGCGGCAGATCGTTTTTCGAAACCAGCTTGACGTCCGCGATCAGCGCTTCGATCGGACGCGTGCTCAATTCGCGATTGAGGTTTTCGAGACTGATCATCGGCACCGGCTCGTAACCTGCCAGCGTCAACCACTCGAGGAATGCCGCGCGCTCACCAGGGATGGGGCACGCGACGCCGATTCTCACAGGGTGCGAGTTAGCCATGCCATTCACTAGAGCAATCACGCTGCCACGGAAATTCAGGCGCGATTTCGCGAATTGTCCGAAACGGTCGCACGAATTTGATTACGGATCTGAAAGCACGACTGCCAATTTTTGGCACTATCTCATGCGCTGCAAATCCGCTTCTGCCGCGATGTACCCAAACGCATTCCAGCCGGTGCCGGAAACGATCTTTTCGAACACCTGTCGCGCGCGCGCTTTATCGCCCGTCACGAAGTAGTAGTTGGCGACGCCGTACCCCTGCGTGGCGATCTGGACCGGATCGGGACTGGCGGCGTCGAGCAATGCTTCGGGCTTTTCGAGGCCTTTGTACATCAGCAGCCGCCGGTGATACGCGCTGTTCTCGAGGATCTCCATCTTCGGCGTGATGCGCTCGAGTACTTTCGCGGCGTCGGCCTTGCGATTCATGCGCATCAGCGTCATCCACATCCAGTCGCTGGTCGCGACGATCGAATCGTCGTTGTTCGAGACCTTCATGCACTCGACCCACGCGTCGTAGGCCTTCGCGTAATTGCCCTGCAGGTAATGCGACAGCGCGAGGTGGTACCAGATGTTGAACTGCAGCGTGCTGCGCGGCTTGCCCGCCGGGTTCGGCGCGCCGTCCGGTTCGATCTCGTCCGGCTTGCCCTTGATCAGCTGCGCCGCCTTCTCGAAATCGGCCTGCGCCTTCGCGAACTCCCGGATGGTGATGTAGCGATGCCCGCGGTGGCGATAGAACTTCGGGTTGTCTGGATACATCGCGATGCCCTTCGAGAAGGCCGCGATCGCATCGTGGTAGCGCCACAAGTAACCGTAGCGGCGCCCCACCCAGATCAACGCTTCCGGATCCTTCGGGTTCGCGGCGAGCACCTTCTGCGCCTCTGCGAGATCCGCTTCGAGCTTCTGCTGGTTCGGGATGGCCGCCGGTATCATCAGCGGCTTGCCCGATAGCGAGGTCGCTTCAGGTTTCTGAGCGTCGAGCAGGGAAACACAGGCGGCAACCATCGCCGCAACGAGCACGAAGCGTTTCATCAGTGGTCTCCGTTGACGGATTTCGAGTGGCCGTTCGAGTGGCCGTTGCTGTCGCCGAGGCCGATCAGGCCGGATTGAATCGCGCGAGGCGCGGTCGTGATCTGTTCCTGGATTGGAATGTCGTCCGCGGTTGCCGCGCCGAGATCGCGGAACTTGCGCGCCTGCACCAGCACGCGGCCCTCGAACGACCCGACGATCTGGTTGTACGACTTCACCGCGCCATCGAGGCGCCCTCGCAGGTCGTCGAGATACCCGGCCATCGTGGCGACGCGGTTGTAGAGCTCCTTGCCAAGCTCGCTGATGTCCGATGCGTTCTTCGCGATGCGCTCTTCGCGCCAGCCGTGCTCGACCGCGCGCAGCAGCGCGATCAGCGTGATCGGGCTGGCCGGAAATACTTTTTCGGTGACGCCGAATTCGATCAGCGAGGCGTCTTCATTGAGCGCGGCCTGGAAGAACGATTCGCCCG
>DASUSZ010000131.1:0-4096 GCA_036374815.1 Vicinamibacterales bacterium
GGAATCCGCGAGCAAGAATGACGTGCCGGCACATCTGCTGAAACGCCTCGACGGCTTCCGGCGATATTCCATACAGCGACAGCCTGACCCTCAGCGGGCTCCGCATTTCAATCGCGACGATTTCGACGTTGCGGAATTCAGCGGTTGACGAATCCGCAGTGAGGCTCGCCAGGTCGCGAAGCAGTTCGTCCACGCTGACGAGACTCGACGCGATATCGCCCAGCAGCGCGCCGCCTCTGGTGCCGGTGTCGAACTCGAGGTCGACGAGGACGACGTCGCGGCCTTCCACCCGGCAATTCTACGCGAGCCCCTTGCGCCCTCGCCGTGCGGTATTCTTGAGCCGCGTGGCCGGCGACTTCGAAGGTGAACGGACGCGGCGGCGATACGAGCGTGTCACGGGTCCGTTCGACGGACTCCTCGACGGCCCGGTGCTCGTCTACGATCTCAATCTCGGCGGCTGCTTCGTTAATTCCCCCCACCAGCTGCCCGGCGGCACGATGTCGGTGCTGCGCATCAATCTCCTCGAAGAAGGGTGGATCATCGTAAACGCCGAAACGCTCTACAGCCTTCAGCACGGCTTCGCCGTCCGTTTCCCCGACCTCGACACCGACACGTCCGCGCGCATCGGCCGGACGGTGGAAGCACGAAAAGACAGGCGCGGTTTTTAGCGTTTGGTGGCGCGACGGTCAGGCCAAGAGGTTAGTCGACGCGCAACGCCTGGACCGGATCTTCGCCTGCTGCTCTCCGCGCGGGGATGTAGCAGGCGATCATCGCAATCGTCAGCATCAGCAGTGCCGCACCCCCGATCGCGATCGGGTCGGTTGGCGTCACGCTGAACAGGAAGCTGCGCAGCAGCCTTGCGCCGCCGATCACGCCAACCAATCCGACACCGACTCCGACCGCGGAAACGATCAGGCCGCGTTTGACGACCAGCTGCAGAATGTCGAGCCACGCGGCGCCAAGCGCCATGCGCACGCCGATCTCCTTGCGATACTGCGACGCGATCGTGCTGAGCACGCCGTAGAGGCCGGCCGCCGCCAGCAGCAGCGCCAGCGCCGCGAATCCCGTCAGCACGATCAATGCGAAACGCCGCGTGATCAGCGTGCGATCGACGAGCTCATCGAGCGTCGCGGTGCGGTAGAACGTCTGCAGCGGATCGATTGCCCAGATCTCGCGTTTGGTAGTCTCGATCAGCGTCGCGGGATCGATCGACGTTCGCGCCACCATCGTCAGCGAGCCGGTCGGCGATTGCGCGAACGGCATCAGTACTTCGGCGCGCGCGGGTTGATCGAGGCGATCGTGGCGCAACGACGGAATCACGCCCACGATCTCGGTCTGGATCGGCTTGCCTTGTGCGCGAATCTCGAGACGCTGGCCGATTGGCTCGATGTCTCGCAGATATCTCGCGGCGAATGCCTCGCTGACTACCACGACGCGCGGTGACGCGGGGCCATCGCGATCGTCGAGGAGCCGGCCCTTGAGCGGCCGAACTCCGAGCGCGGCAAAGTAGTTCGGCGATGCGACGTTGTAAGAGGCGCGAATCTCCTCGCCTGGCTGCGGCGGCGGCTGGCCGATCAGCCGCATGCTGCCCTGGATGTCGATGTTCGATTCGATGAACGGCATCGCCTGGACGACGCCGACAGTGTCGACGCCGGGAATCGACGCGACCTTGGCCGTGACGCGATCGTGGAAGCTGCGCAGCGCCGCCGGGCCGGGATTGCGATCCCACGCGAACATCTGCACGACCATCACGCCGTCGCGATTGAATCCGGTATCGACGTCGAGCAGGTTGACGAAGCTGCGAAGCAGCAGCCCGGTGCCCGACACCAGCATCAGCGCCATCGCGACTTCGGCAATCACGAGCGCGGAGCGCAGGTGGCGCTGCGAGCGATCGCCGGTCATCGTGCGTTGCCCCGGCGCCTGCAGGCCAAGCCCCGATAGCCGCATGGCCGGCACCAGTCCCGCGGTCAGCGTGACCGCGAACGCGAGCAGCATCGCAAAACCGATCGCCCACGCATCGACGTGCAGCGAATCGATCCACATCACCTCCGGCGGTCCCCAGTCGGCCAGCGCCCGCATCGCCAGCTGCGCCAGCACCAGGGCCGTGACGGATGCAGCCGTTGCCAGCATCAGCGTTTCGACGAGCAGCTGGCCAACCAGCCGGCCACGGTGCGCGCCAAGCGCGGTTCGCACCGCCAGCTCCTGCTGACGCGATGCGCCTCGCGCCAGCAGCAGGTTCGTCACGTTCACGCAGGCAATCAGCAGAACGGCGAACACCGCCGCGCCGAATAACGTCACGGCGGGACGGACGTCGCCGACGAGATGCTCTCGCAGATCGACGACCTCGGCGCGCACGCCTTTGTTGGTCCGCGGATTCTCCCGCTCGATGCCGAGCGAGATCGCATCCATCTCCGCGCGCGCCTGTTCGATCGACACGCCGTCCTTCAACCGCGCGGCGACGCCCCAGTAGCCGCTGACGCGGATGCGTGGTTCGTAGTCTTCGATCGCCTTGGCCGCGTACAGATCGCGATCGCCCGGCACGTACTCCTGGAAATGCGGCTGGAAATCTTTCGATACCACTCCGGCGACGAGGAATGCGCCATCGTCGATCGCGATCGTCTTGCCGACGATGGCAGCATCGCCGTTGAACTGCGCGCGCCAGAAACGCTCGGTCAGCACGACGACGCGGTTGTTGCCCTTCTTGTGCTCCTCGGGGAGGAAGTAGCGGCCGGCGAGCGGCGGCAGTCCGAAAATGTCGAAGAAGCCCTCGCTGACGAGCATTGCCTTGACGACGATGGGGCGATCGCCACCGGCGTAATCAAAGCTGTAAGGCTCTGCCGACGCCATCTGCGTGAAGCTGGTTGCGCGCGCGCGCCAATCGAGGAAATTGCCGGGCGCCACGTACTGGCGTTCGGACTGTGCCGGCACGCGCTCCCACAACGTCATGATGCGTTCGGGCGCGTGATAGGGCAGCGGGCGCAACAGGATTTGCGAGACGACGCTGAAGGCCGTAACCGATGCCGCCATGCTGAGGGCGAGGATGCCGATCGCGGTGAGCACGAAACCGGATTGCTGCCGCCAATACCGGAAACCGTGATGCAGATCGTCGATCAGCTGAAGGTCGGCAACGTCGCGCTGCCGGAGCCAGAACGCATCGGAAAAGGAGCCGGATGCATAGCGCACCAGGCGCGCGTTCGGCGATTCGGCGGCAGCGGCCAGCTCGCCCTCCCATTCGGCGCGCCATTCGTCGCGGAGCCGGGCCGGGACGAGGCGGGCGGCGAGCGCGACGAGGCGGCGCGCGCGCGTGAGTGATTGCATGTCGGGCATTTATCCCTCGCTCCCGGCCAGCAGCCGCCGGCCGGCGTGCGCCAGGGCGCTCGCTTTACCCCTCGCTTCAGCGGCGAGCTGCCGTCCGCCCGCGGTCAGCTCGTAGTAGCGGCGCGGCGGCCGCTGCTCCTTGCGGGCGAGGCCTTCCTTTTCCCATCGCGATCGGACGCAGCCCTCCGCATCGAGACGGCGGAGGATCGGATAGACAGTGCCGCTCGGCAGGCCGGTCGCGTCCATGATGTCGAAGCCATGGTGATGGCCGTCGAGCAGGGCCTGGAGGACCAGGGCGGTTGGGTAGGTCAGTCGCATAGGCGTAGTTTACTACCTATGTAGACTTAGACGTAAACTCTCGACAGAAGGTTGTTCCCGACGGGATGTTCTTCCCGACGGGGTTCCTTCCCGACGAGGTTCAGTTCCCGTCAGGGAGCGGCGAGTTTTACTTGGAGATCTTCGCTGCGAGCCGCGACTTGTAACGCGACGCGGTGTTCTTGTGGATGATGCCCTTGGTCGCCATCTTGTCGACCAGCGACTGCAGCGTCTGAAGCGACTTCTTCGCGCCCTCGACGTTGTTGGCGTCGAGATTCTTGCGGATGCCCTTCAGGCCGGTGCGGAGCTTGGCCCTGAGCGCCCGGTTATGCTCGCGCCGCTTGATGTTCTGCCGGTTGGCCTTGAGGGCCGACTTGTTACGCTTTGCCACTGTCTATAGCCTCTGGTTTCGAAAGAAAGACAAACACGTAATTATACAGGCCAATAGGCGAATAGGCGAATA
>DASUSZ010000132.1:0-4748 GCA_036374815.1 Vicinamibacterales bacterium
CGTCTCTTCATTTCTCCTACCCACGGGAGGTCAGCATGGCTTGGAGGATTTCGCGCTGGCTCGCGGCAACGGCCCTCGTTCTGGCCGCGGTTGCACCAGCTTTTGCGCAGGCAACAACCGGCACCATCACCGGCCGCGCCGTCGACAGCAGCGGCGCCATCCTGCCGGGCGTGGCGGTCAGCATCAGCAGCCCGCAGATGATCGGCGGCCCGCGCGACTCGGTCACCGATTCACTCGGCACATATCGCTTCACCAATGTGCCGCCGGGCACCTACCAGGTGACGTTCCAGCTGGCGAGCTTCCGCACCATCACCGTCGAAGGCGTCGTCGTCAACGCGGCGAGCACGATGACGATCAACGCGCCGATGCAGGTCGACAGCCTGGAGGAATCGGTGACGGTGGTGAGCACCACGCCGACCATCGACCTGCAGTCGACGCAGGTCGGCGTGAACTGGAGCGAGCAGCAGATGGAAGATCTGCCGTACGGCCGCGGCATCCGCGGCATCGCGCGGCTGGTGCCCGGGCTGTCGCCGACGCAGTTCGACGTCGGCGGCAACACCGTCGGCGGCTCGACCACCACCGGCGCGCGATCCTACGGGCGCTCGGGGGGCGAGCTGATCAAGTTCGACGGCGTGGTGTGGGACCAGTTCTTCGGCGACTACAACACCTACGATCAGATCCAGGTGTCGGCGGCCGCGAAAGGCGCCGAAGCGCAGAGCCCCGGCGTGACGCTCAGCTTCCTGATCAAGTCGGGCAGCAACAAGTTCAGCGGCAATTACCTGTTCGCGCACCAGAGCGGCAAGTTCCAGGGCAACAACGTCACCGACAGCCTGCGCCAGCAGGGCTTCGATCCCGGCAACAACAAGTTCACGCGCTATAACGACATCAGCCTCGATCTCGGCGGCCCGATCGTCCGCGACAAGCTGTGGTTCTACGGCGCGTACGGCTACAACTATTCCGGCCTGCTGATCCCCGGCTTCATCTCGATTGCGACGGGCGAGCAGGTCGAGTACTTCACGCGGCTCGACAACCCGACGATCAAGCTGACCTACCAGATATCGCGCAACAACAAGTTCGAGGTCACCGAGCAGCTCAATCGCAAATGGCAGCCGTATCGCAATGCCAGCACGTTCCTGCCGATGGAGGCCACGCAGAACCAGATCGCGTGGACGGCGATCGGCCCGGCGTTCAAGTTCACGCGCATCATGAGCGATCGCATGACGGTCGACGCGAGCTTCAACCGCAGCGGCTACTGGTGGCCGGATTACGCGTGGACCGACGACGTGCGGAAGACCGACCTGACGACAACGCACACGCGCGGCGCGTTCCTGGAGCTGCGGCGCGAGCCGGTGCGCTGGGGATGGAACGGCACCTGGTCGTGGTTCCGCACGATTGGCGAGATGAACCACGAGATCAAGTCGGGCGTGCTCGGCTACAACAGCCAGAACTACGTGGAGACCTACGGCTATCCGAATCAGCAGATCTATCGATATCGGAGCCTGCCCGGCGACACCGACTTCTTCCAACGCCCGGATTCAGTGCAGGTGTTCGAGTACCCGAACAACACCAACGCCGGCATCATGTATCACTCGTGGTTCGCCAACGACAGCGTCAACATCACGCCGAAGCTGACGGTCAACGCGGGCGTGCGCTGGGATCACTACTCGTCGTGGCTGCCGGAGCAGGGCAATCCCGGAACGGGACCGTACGCGACGGCGCGCATCATTCCCGAAACGCACGGCTTCCCCGTCTACAACGCGTGGTCGCCGCGCCTGTCTGCGGTCTACGACATCACCGGCAGCGGCCGCATCGCGCTCAAGGCCAGCTACGGCCGCTACGCGGCATCCGGCTCCGGCGTCAACAACGCCGCCGGCCCCGTTGCCAGCTCTGTCAATCCGGCGGCTACGCTCGTCTCGACCTACACGCGGTGGGACGGGCGCATCCCGTACACGCCGATTGCCGCGGATCTCGTCTCGATCACCGGCTCTACTCGCGATACGCGCCTCGATCCGTCGCTCAAAGGCGAATATCTCGACGAGTACACCGGCGGCGTCGATCTCGGGTTGTGGAAAGACACCACGATTCGCATCAACGTGGTTCGCAAGCGCGATTACCGCGGCAACAAGGTGTTGAACCTGGCGCAGCCCTACGAAGCATTCACCGACATGGTCACGGGCGTCGACCCAGGGCGCGACAACGTCGCGGGCACCGCCGATGACGGCGTGGTGCGGGTGTGGTCCGTGCCGCGCACCTATCCGACGTTCGGGCAAATCCGCGAGCTGACGGTGAACACCGCCGACGGCGAAGGCGACGATCGGTATACGGCGTTCGAAGCAACGTTCAGCAAGAGCTATTCAAATGGCTGGTCGATGCTGGCGTCGTACTCCGCCGATCGCCGCGACATCAAGAACATCGCGCCGAGAAACCCGAACGAGGCCGCCTACAACTGGGAATTCCCGGAAACCTTCCAGGGCGCGCGCTTGAGCGGCACCTACGAGCTGCCGTGGGATCTGCTGGTCGCGTCCACGTTCACCGCGCAGCAGGGCGAATACTTCAACCGTGTCGTGCAGGTTCGCGATGCGCTCAACGCGCTCGTCAACGTGACGGTGGAAGGCCATGCCGGCCGTTACGACTGGGTCAAGCTCGCCGACTTGCGCCTGTCGAAGAGCGTCTCGCTGCGCGGCGGCAATCTCGAGGGCATGATCGACGTGTTCAACCTGTTCAACTCGAGCGTGGTGCTGCGGCGGGTGACGACCAACGGCCCGAACTACAACAAGCCGTTGTCCACCGGCGGTATCGACGCGGCATCGGCGAATCCGATCCCGGCCGCGCGTGTATTCAGGTTGAGCGCGCGGTACCGCTTCTAGCCACCGATTAGATCCACGGATTAGTTAGCTGGGATCGCCGAATTCTTCGAGGTGCGGCAAGTTGGCGGCAACGTGTTCCGCCATTGCCGCACCGTCGAAGTCCTTCTCGGTCAACCCACCGGCGTCGTGCGTGGTGTAGGAGAGCACGACTCGCTTGTAATGGATCTCGATGTCGGGGTGATGGTCGGCGTCTTCGGCGCCCGGCACCAGCGCGCTGACGAACAGCACCGCCTCCGGAAAATCATGGAAGGTGAACTCCTTCCTGATCGTCTTGCCGTCCAGCGACCAGCCGTTGGACTCCTTGAGGGCCTCAGCGATCTGTTCCGGTGTCAGCAGCGCCATGGGGCGCATGTTACAGCCTTCCCACCCTGGCTGGATCGAGATCGACAAGCGCGGGATCCGATGGACGGTCGAAGACGAGGTCTGTCACCAGCTGCACCGTCAACGGCGTAAACATCACGCCGTTGCGATAGTGCGCGGTCGCGTAGATCAGCCCCGGCACCGCCGTCGATCGGCCGAGTAGGGGGACGTCGTCGGGCCCCTTCGGACGCAGTCCCGTGCGCACGCCGGTCATCGCCGCGGCTGCGAGACTCGGCACCAGCGACACCGCGGCGGCCCGCAGTTTGGCGACCGCGTCATCCGTGTGCTGCTCGTCGAAACCAACGTCCTCCACCGTCGAACCGACCAGCACGGCGCCGTCCGGCCACGGCACCAGGTAGCCGTCGGGCCCCCACAACACGCGATTGATCGCGCCGGGATCGGTTTGCAGCTGGATCAACTGGCCGCGGATCGGTTTGACCGGAACCGGATCGGCGCCCTCCACCGCGATCATCGACGACCAGCTGCCGGCGGCGAGCACGACGCGATCCGCTTCCCACGTGCGGTTCGCCGATTCGACGCCGGCGCGCCCGCCGGGCATCGGGAAGATGCGAATCGCGCCCGTGTTCGACGTCAACCGTGCCCCGAATCTTTCCGCGGCCGCCAACGCAGCGGCGGTGAGCGACGTGACGCCGACGAATCCGTGAATGGGAATGAACAGCGCGCCGTGCGCCTGCTTCGAGGCGCGCGGTTCGTAGCGATCGAAGGCCGCAGGCTCGATCCAGTTCGCTTCGATGCGATCGTGCGCCAGCGATCGCGCCAGCGCCTGCAATCGATCGACGTCCGCGCTCGAGAATGCGAGATCGAACGTGCCGTTGCGCTGGTAGAAGATGTCGTGGCCGCTGTCGGCTCGAAGACGGCTGATGAAGCCGTCGTAGAGCGCGATGCTGCGGCGGCCAAGCGTCCGCAGCAGGATCGAGCCATGGCCTTCGATATCGGGGGCGAGAATGCCCGCCGATGCGCGCGTGGCGCCTTGTCCAACACCGCGCGGCTCGAGGATGTCGACCCGCGCGCCCTGCTTTGCTATCTCATACGCGACGGTGCAACCAACGATGCCTGCACCGACGATGATGACCTTCGGACTCACCACCTAAAAATACACGAAGGCACAAAGGCACGAAGGGCACGAAGGCAAATCCTGGAAATACCAGTGCCGGCAGGCAGCACTGGCGTTTCGAAAGAATTGGCTTCGTACCTTCGTATCTTCGTGCCCTTCGTGTTGTCTTCAGAACCCCAGCGAGAAGCCGACTTCGACGCGGCGCGGCGCAGCGGCCGACGTGGCCGTGCCGAAGAACTGCGACAGCTGGTTGCCGATGAAGGCGTTGTAGTTCACGTTGTTGAAGGCGTTCTGGATGTTGAGGAACACGTTCAACTGGTACTTCTGGTTGTTGGCTTCCATCACCACCATCTGCGGGCCGTCGCCGCCGCCGGGGCCGGGACCGCCGCCGACGCGTTGATTCATGACGCCGGCTTGCGATGCCGGCGGCGCTGGCATCGGCATGT
>DASUSZ010000133.1:0-6771 GCA_036374815.1 Vicinamibacterales bacterium
CGGAGGTGCTCAGGCTCTCGACCGAAGTCATCGCCGGCAATCCGCACCTCGGCGACTACGCGCGCAGGTATTCGTCGCATGTCAACGTCATCCCGACCTGCGTGGATACCGACGTGTGGGTGCCTTCGTCACGACCGCCCCGCAGCGGCCCGCCGGTGATCGGCTGGATCGGCACGCCGACGACGACCGCGTACTTGATGGGATTGCAGGACGTATTCGGCGCGCTGGCCAAGGAGCACGAATTCGTGCTGCGCGTATCCGGATCGGTGTCGCCGGTCGAGATGCGCGGCGTGACGATCGAGAACGAGCCATGGACGCGGCAGCGCGAGATCGAGCTGTTCAACACGTGCGACATCGGCGTCTATCCGCTGCCGAACGACGAATGGACGCTGGGCAAGTGCGGCTTCAAGGCGATCCAGTTCATGGCCTGCGCCGTGCCGACCGTGGCGTCGCCGGTCGGCGTCAACAACCAGATCATCGAGGACGGCACCAGCGGCCTGCTCGCCAACACCGAAGCGGAATGGCGCGATCGGTTGCGCATGCTGATCACCGATGCGGAAGCGCGCCGCCGGATCGGGCGCGCCGGACGCGCCCGTATCGAAGAACAGTATTCGCTTCGCGCCAACGCGCCGGCGGTGGTGTCGGTGTTCGAGCGCGCCGCGGCCAAAGTGCATGCCCATGCGTAATCGGCTGCGGCTGCGTCGCATCGTCCTGGCCGCCGGGTTGAGCAGTCTCGTGCTGACCATTGCGTGCTGGCCGACGTCGCGCTTTGTCGGCGTCGACTACGTGGTCTCGGAGCAGCGGCTGCCGCTGTGGCTGAAGGTGATGGAGTTCGTCGATCGCGACATCAACTTCGCGAACGCCGCCGAGGCGGTGCTTGGCGGCATCGAGGGTGACGAAGCCAAGGCCGAAGCGGCGCTCGCCTGGACCCGCGCCAACATCAAGCCGGCGCCGCCGGGGCTGCCGATCGTCGACGATCACATCTGGAACATCCTGATACGCGGCTACGGGCAGTCGGACCAGCAGGCTGACGTCTTTACGACGCTGCTGGCTTACCAGGACGTGCCGGCGTATTGGATGTTGATCGGCGCCAAGCCGCGCGAGATCCCGATTTCCTACGTTTGGATCCGCGATCGCTGGCGCGTGTACGATGTGACGCGCGGGCTGGCGTTCAGGAACGCGGCCGGCGAGCTGGCGACGCCGGAGGAGATTGCCGCCGACCACGATTTGATCCGCGCCGCGGCGCGCGGGTTCGACGCGGACGGTTACCTGGCGCATTTCGCCGGCTACACCGCGCCCATCGCTCCGGACGTGCTGCGCGCCGATCTGCAGATGCCCGGACGCCGCGTCTGGCATGAAACGCGGAAGATGTTCGGCAGGCACGGCCGCACGTGGCAGATGCGGTCCGAGACCGTTCCCACTCGCGCAGAGGTATCAACACCGTGAGCAAGAATTTTGCGATGACCGGCGTCGCCGGCTTCGTGGCGCCGCGCCACCTGAAGGCGATCAAGGAAACCGGCAACCGCCTGGTGGCCGCCGTCGATCCGCACGACGCCGTCGGCGTGCTCGATCGCTTCTGGTTCAACCCGCGGTTCTTCACCGAGATCGAGCGGTTCGATCGGCATCTCGAAAAGCTCCATCGCGGACCCGAAGCAGAGCGCGTCCACTACGTTTCGATCTGCTCGCCGAACTACCTGCACGACGCGCATATCCGCATGGCGCTGCGCTCGGGCGCCGATGCGATCTGCGAGAAGCCGCTGGTGATCAACCCGTGGAACCTCGACGCGCTCGAGGAGATCGAGCGCGAGACCGGCAAGCGTGTCTACACCGTGCTGCAGCTGCGGCTGCATCCGGATCTGATCGCGCTGAAGAAACGGCTCGATGCGGAGCAGGCGTCGAAACCGCATCAGGTCAGCCTGACTTACATCACCGCGCGCGGTCCGTGGTACGACGTGTCGTGGAAGGGACGCGAGGATCGCTCGGGCGGCCTCGTCACCAACATCGGCATTCACTTTTTCGATCTGCTGATCTGGCTGTTCGGCGCCCCGAAGTCTACCGAGCTGCACCTGCGCCAGGAGAAGCGCATGGGTGGATGGATCGCGCTGGAGCGGGCCGACGTCAGCTGGTTCCTCTCGGCCGAGTCGGCCGATCTGCCGTTCGAGCCGCAACCCGGCGTCAAGACGACGTTCCGGTCGATCACCGTCGACGGCCAGGAGATCGAGTTCAGCGAAGGCTTCACCGATCTCCACACGCGTGTCTACGAAGAGGTGCTTGCCGGCCGCGGCTTCGGCATTACCGAGGCGCGCCCGTCGATCGAGCTGACCGCGGCGATCCGCCAGACGCCTGTCGCCGCGGCGGCGAAGGGCGCGCGGCATCCGCAGATCGCGAAGGTATCGTAGTGGCCGGCTACACCGTTCACCCGTCTTCGTTCGTCGATGACGGCTGCGAGATTGGCGACGGCACGAAGATCTGGCACTTCTGCCACGTCATGCCGCGCGCGCGCATCGGCCGGAATTGCAACATCGGCCAGAACGTTGTCGTGTCACCCGACGTCGTCGTCGGCGACAACGTCAAGATTCAGAACAACGTCTCGCTCTACACGGGCGTGATCCTCGAAGACGACGTGTTCTGCGGTCCGTCGATGGTGTTCACCAACGTGGTGAACCCGCGCAGCCACGTATCGCGCAAGGACGAGTACCGCCAGACGCTGGTGAAGCGCGGCGCCAGCATCGGCGCCAACACCACGATCGTCTGCGGTCACACGATCGGCCGCTATGCGTTCATCGGCGCGGGCGCGGTGGTGACGAAGGACGTGCCTGATTACGCGTTGATCGTCGGCAATCCGGGCCGCATCAGCGGCTGGATGTGCGCGTGCGGGGTCAAGCTCGCGTCCGGCAAGGAGCCGCCGGCATCGGCGGCGTGCGGAGCCTGCGGCTCGAAGTATCGAACGCAGGGCGGCATTCTCGTTCCGGTCAACCCCTGAAGATTCTCACCATCGTCGGCGCCCGGCCGCAGTTCATCAAGGCTGCGGCGGTCAGCCACGCGCTCAGGCAGCAGCATCGCGAAATCCTGCTGCACACCGGTCAGCATTACGACGCCGCCATGTCGGATCAGTTCTTCTCGGAGCTCGCTCTACCGCAGCCAGACATCGAGCTGGGCGTCGGCTCCGCATCACATGCCGAGCAGACCGCAAAGATGCTGATCGGCATCGAGGCGGCGATTGAATCGCACCGGCCGGATGCCGTGATGGTCTACGGCGATACCAACTCGACGCTCGCGGGCGCGCTGGCCGCTTCGAAGGCCAACGTGCCGCTGGCGCACGTCGAGGCCGGCCTGCGGTCGTACAACCGGCGCATGCCTGAAGAGATCAATCGCGTGGTGACCGATCGCCTGTCGTCGCTGCTGCTGTGCCCGAGTGACACCGCCGCCGCGAATCTCGCGGAAGAGGGCATCACGGCGGGCGTGCACGTGATTGGCGACGTCATGGCCGACGTGCTCGCGAAGTTCGGCGGCCGCGCCGATGCCGGCGCGGTGCTCGCCGGTTTCAACGTGCGTGAACAGCACTACTTCGTGGCGACGATTCATCGCGCCGAAAATACGGACGATGCGACGCGGTTGACATCGATCGTCGAGGCGCTATCGCAATTGCGTTGTCCAGTGGTGCTGCCCGCGCATCCGCGCTTGCGGGCGGCGATGACGGCGTGCGGTGTTCAAGCCGGCGGCAACGTCCGCCTCGTGGCGCCGGTCGGCTACGCGGCGATGATCGCGCTCGTCAGGCACGCGCGCGCGCTGCTCACCGACTCGGGCGGTTTACAGAAGGAAGCGTACTGGCTCCGCGTGCCGTGCATCACCTTGCGCGATGAAACCGAGTGGGTCGAGACGGTGAGCACGGGTTGGAACGTGATCGCCGGCGCCGACCGCGACCGGATCATCGCGGCGGCGTCAGCGCCGGCGCGGCCCGCCGAGCATCCCGCTCTGTATGGCGATGGACAATCCGCGGCGTCGATCGTCACGCTGCTGAAGACGCTGCACCGATGAGCACGCGCACCGAAACTCCGATGGTTCGCATCCGCCCGGCATCCGGCTGGAACGCGCTCGATCTCGCGTCGGTCTGGGCGTATCGCGAGCTCGTGTACTACATGGTCTGGCGCGACATCAAGGTTCGCTACAAGCAAACGGTCCTTGGCGTCGGGTGGGCGGTGCTGCAGCCGCTGGCGTCGATGGTGGTGTTCACGGTGATCTTCGGGCGGCTTGCCCAGCTGCCGTCGGACGGCGTGCCGTATCCCGTCTTCACGCTTGCCGCGCTCGCGCCCTGGCAACTCTTCTCGAGCGGATTCACGGGCGCGTCGGGTTCAGTGACCGGCAATGCCGGCGTGATCAGCAAGGTGTACTTCCCGCGCTTGATCGTGCCGCTGGCCGCGGTGGCGGCCACCGTCGTCGACTTTGCGATCTCGCTGCTGTTGTTATTCGCGCTGATGATCTGGTACGGCGTGCCGTTGACGGCGACGCTGGCGTTTCTGCCGCTGTTTGCCGCGATTGCCATGCTGACGGCGTTTGCCGCGGGGCTGTGGACGGCCTCGCTCAACGTCAAATATCGCGACGTTCGATACCTGCTGCCGTATTTCCTGCAGCTCTGGCTGTTCGCGTCGCCGGTCGTGTACTCGATCACGCTGGTTCCAGAGAAGTACCAGGCGATCTACGCGCTCAATCCGCTGGTCGGCGTCATCCAGGGATTCCGATGGGCGCTGTTCGGCGGTCAGTCGCCGTGGCCACTGATGACGGGATCGCTGGCGGTCGCACTGGTCATGTTGCTGAGCGGGCTGTATTACTTCCGCCGCGCCGAAGAGCAGTTTTCAGACTTCCTGTAATGGCGTCACTGGCAATTCGCATCGACGCACTGTCCAAGCGCTACGAGCTTGGCGCCAACGCGGGCATGTTCCGCTATCCGGCGCTGCGCGACGTGCTGTCGGAAGGCGCGGCGAACGTCCTGCGGCGCGTGCGCGAGGGCGGCGCCGCCTCCTTGCTGGCGCCGAAGGAAACGTTCTGGGCACTGCGCGACGTCACCTTCGATGTGCCGCGCGGACAGGTGGTCGGCATCATCGGTCGCAACGGCGCCGGCAAGAGCACGCTGCTGAAGGTACTGTCCAGGATTACGCGGCCGACCACCGGCGGCGCCGACATTTTCGGACGCGTCGGCTCGCTGCTCGAAGTCGGCACCGGGTTCCATCCCGATCTGACCGGGCGCGAAAACATCTTTCTCAACGGCGCGATGCTCGGGATGCGGCGCGCGGAAGTGCAGCGCAATTTCGACGCGATCGTCGATTTCTCCGGTGTCGAAAGGTTCCTCGACACGCCGGTCAAGCGCTATTCGAGCGGCATGTATGTCCGGCTCGCCTTCGCCGTCGCGGCGCATCTCGAAACGGAAATCCTGTTCGTCGATGAAGTGCTTGCCGTCGGCGACGCCGAGTTCCAGCGCAAGTGCCTCGACAAGATGCAGAACGTCGTCCGCGACGGGCGCACGATCATTTTCGTCAGCCATAACATGGCCGCGATCAAGTCGTTGTGCCAGCGGGCGATCCTGCTCGACGGCGGCCGCGTCGTTCACGACGGAGCGGTCAACGACGTCGTGGACCACTATCTGTCGACCGGCCGTACCAACGCGGCCGACGGGATCATTCCGGACTCGGTGCCGCGAACCGGCACCGGCGAAGCCCGCCTGCGCCGCGCCGTCGTGTCGACCGCAAGCTCGGCGTCGGCGTCCCAGATATTTCTCGGCGAGCCTTTCAGTGTCGAGATGACGTTCGAGGTCACCCGGCCGATCCGCGATGCGGTGGTCAGCGTCGGCCTGTCGTCGCTCGACGGCGTCCGCTTCGCGTCGATCTACAACGTCGACGGCCACCGCGAGCCGTGGTCGTTCGGACCCGGCCTGCACCGCGTCGTTGCCGATATCGACGTGGTGTTGCTGCCGCGGCGCTACACCATCGACATCGCGATCATCGCCAGCAACGGCAACGAGATTGATTACGTCCAGCAGGCGCTGGACTTCACCAGCTTGAACGTGTCGCGCGCGGGCGCCGACAGTTATCGCTGGCAGACGGTGCACGGCTACGTCCGGCCGCAGAGCCAGTGGCGGCAGAGTGTGGAGACCATTTCGTGAACTTGAAAGACAGCAAAATCGCCGTCGTCGGCGGCGCGGGCTTCATCGGCTCGCACATCGTCGATCAATTGCTGGCCGAGCCGGTGAAGGAAGTGATCATCGTCGACAATTTCGTGCGCGGCACGCGCGCCAACATCGAGCGCGCGCTGCAGGATCCGCGGGTGCGGCTGGTCGAAGGCAGCATCACCGATCGCCCGCTGATGGAGCGCGTGCTGTCTGGTTGCGACGGCCTGTTCCTGCTGGCGGCGCTGTGGCTCTACGAGTGCGTGCACGAACCGCGCAAAGCCCTCGAAGTCAACGTCGACGGCACCTGGAACGTGATCGAGGCCGCGCGCGCCGCCGGCGTGAAGCGGGTCGTGTATTCGTCGTCGGCGTCCGTCTACGGCGACGCGGTCACGCTGCCGATGACCGAGGAGCATCCCTTCAACAATCGCACGATGTACGGCGCCACCAAGATTGCCGCTGAACAGTTTCTCCGCTCGCAGTACGAGCAGCACAAGTTCCCGTACGTGGCGCTGCGCTACATGAACGTCTACGGCCCGCGCATGGACTACAAGGGCACTTACGTCAGCGTGATCATGAAGGTGCTCGACAAGATCGACGCCGGCGAGCGG
>DASUSZ010000134.1:0-2031 GCA_036374815.1 Vicinamibacterales bacterium
CTTCAGGAGAATCGGCACGTGTTCACGCGAATGATCGGTGCTGGGCGTCGTCGGATCGTTGCCGTGATCCGCGGTGATGATCAGCAGGTCGTCCCGGTGAAGCCTGGGGAGCAGGCCCGCCAGCCGCTGATCGAAGCGCTCGAGGTTTTTCGCGTAGCCGGCGACGTCGTTGCGATGGCCGTAGACCGCATCGAAGTCGACCAGGTTAGCGAAGATCAAGCCGTGACGTTGCGTTTCGAGCAGCGACTCGATCTTGTCCACGCCGTCGGCGTCGCTTTTCGTCGGGTTTGACGCCGAAATGCCCCGGCCCGCGAACAGATCCGAGACCTTCCCGACCGCGCTCACCTGGTGGCCGTTGGCAACCATCCGGTCGAGCAGCGTTTCCGCCGTCGGCGGCATCGCATAGTCGTGGCGATTCGACGTGCGCTGGAACGATCCCGGCAGGCCTATGAACGGGCGCGCAATGACCCGGCCGAGGCCCAGGCCTTTGACGCAGATGTCGTAGGCGGCTTCGCAAAATTCGTACAGCTGCGGCACCGGGACGATCGCTTCATGAGCCGCAATCTGGAACACGCTGTCAGCCGATGTGTAAACGATCGGGAAGCCCGTCTCCATGTGCTCGGCGCCGAGCCGGTCGATGATCTCGGTGCCCGACGCGACGACGTTGCCGATCGACTTCCGGCCGATGCGCGTCTCGAACTGCCCGATCACGTCGGCCGGGAAGCCGTTTGGGAACGTCGGAAACGCGCGATCGAGGATCACGCCCATCAGCTCCCAGTGGCCGGTCACTGAATCCTTGCCCGAAGACTTCTCCGCCATGCGTCCGTACGCAGCGGTCGGCTCGGACAACGGCGCATCCGCGAGCGGCACGAGCCTCGACATGCCCATGGCCGCAAGCGTTGGGATGTGAAGGGGAACCGCGGCGGCGATGTTACCGAGCGTGTTGCTGCCCTGGTCCTGATACAGCGCGGCATCGGGCAATTCGCCGATGCCGACGCTGTCAAGAACAATGACGATGGCGCGTTGGTACACGCCTCAGGGGTGATGCGACGAGAAATAATTCGGAACGCTGCGCGGCGTGCGAATGGTCGCGATCGCGTGCTTGAAGATCAGGTGATCCATGCCCGCGTGCTCGACGATCAGCGCAAAGCGATCGAAGTTCTTGATGCGGGCCTCGAACTCGCGGCCGTCCAGCAGGTGCACGGTGACGGGCAGCTTCTCGCGTCGCGCGTAGTTCAGGAACACGTCCTGGATGTTCGGCGCGCCGGTCTTGGCTTCAGGTATCGGCGACATGTCTTCCGTCCTTCAACAGGTCCCGCGCGGTCAGCTCCCGAATCACGCTGTCCTGCACTTCGGCGTTAGTGCCGGGGCCGTCAAACCACGTTAGGTTAGGCTCTTTCCGGAACCAAATCAACTGGCGCCGCGCGTATTTGCGGTTCTCCTGCGCAATAAGTGCACGCGTTGACGCTTCGTCGCGAACTCCGCGCAGGTGCTCCATCGCCTGCCGGTAGACCAGGCCGCCAAACGGCCGCGCATCGGGCGGCACGCCCGACGCGAGCAGCGCGCGAATTTCGTCGAGCAGGCCGGCCTCGAACTGCTCGTCGACCCGCCTGGCCAGCCGCTCGGCCAGCCACGGCGCGGGCATCCTGAGCGCAATCGCGCCGATCGTGACGCCGGGCCCCAGCGGTGACACGGTGTCCTCGAAGTGCGCGGTCAGCGGCTTGCCGGTCTGGAAATACACCTCGAGCGCGCGCACCAGGCGCTTCAAGTCGCGCGGCTGGATGCGGGCGCCCGATTCGGGATCCACGCGGCTGACCATGCGATGGAGCGTCTCGACGCCCTTCTTGCGCGCGATCGCCTCGAGGCGGCCGCGCAGCGCAGCGTCCTTGCCGGGGCCGGGGAACAACCCCCGCGTGAGAGCGCGATAGTAAAAGCCGGTTCCCCCGACGAGGATCGGCAGCTTCCCTTTCGCGTGAAGCGCGGCGATCACCGCGGCGGCATCGCGCGCGAAGTGCGCGGCGGTGTATTCGT
>DASUSZ010000135.1:0-11265 GCA_036374815.1 Vicinamibacterales bacterium
GCAGGCACCCCAGGCACCTCAGGCACCGCAGGCACCTCAGGCACCCCAGGCACCCCAGGCACCCCAGGCACCCCAGGCACCTAATCGGGGACCCTACTCGATCTGTTACGCGGTGAGCGTCAGTGATGACCCATCAGGCGCGTATTACCGATACGAGTTCCTTCGTCCGTTATTCCCCGACTATCCGCGCCCGGCAATCTGGCCCGATGGCTACTACGTGCCGTCCAGCACAGGCGACGACGTGATCGAGAAGCACGCGTGCGTTGTCGAGCGAGACGCGATGATCAAGGGCCGGCCCGCGCGCGAACAGTGCTTCGTGATCAACGACGTCAACTTCCTGAACAACGCCGACATCGACGGGACGCAGCTGCCGCCGCGCGGCGCGCCGAACGTGATGATGGCGGCCGGGGGAACGCAGCTGAAAAAAGTGTTCGAAGACGACGCGATCCTGTCGTGGAAGATATTCACGAACTGGGATGACCCGTCGAAGTCGCGGCTCGAAGGTCCCGAGCGCATCGCCGTCGCGCCGTATCGCTATTTGTGCGACGGGCAACTGACCAACTGCGTGCCGCAGCCAGGCGTCGAGCGGCGGCTCGATGCGCAGGGCGACAAGATCATGGCGCGGCTGGTGTATCGACGCATCGGCAACCAGCAATCGATCGTCGGCGTGCACTCGGTCAACACCGCCGCCGGTGGCGGCGGCGTGCGGTGGTATGAGTTCCGCGTTGACGCCGCCAATGTCGTGAAGGTGTATCAACAAGGTACCTACGCGTTGCCGGGGTTCAGGTGGATGGCGAGCCCGGCGATGGACAAGGCCGGCAACATCGGCATCGGCTATTCGTATGGCGATGCCGCGAATTTCGCGGGGCAACGCTTCGCGGCGCGCCGCGCCGGCGATCCGCTCGGGCAGCTCACGGCGCGTGAGACGATCCTGGTGCAGGGCGAAGCTGCGCAGACGTCGACGCTGCGCTGGCAGGACTACACTCAGACCGCAATCGATCCGAGCGACGACTGCACCATCTGGTATGTTGGCGATTACTTGAAGAAGGACGCGAGCAGCTACTCGTCTCGCATTGGCGCGT
Organism: Vicinamibacterales bacterium; assembly: GCA_036374815.1. Taxonomy (GTDB): domain Bacteria; phylum Acidobacteriota; class Vicinamibacteria; order Vicinamibacterales; family UBA2999; genus 12-FULL-67-14b. The sequence continues at coordinate 1,083 of DASUSZ010000135.1, forward strand.
TTCGAATTCCTGGATGCACACCATGACCGCACGCACGCTTTTGATGATCGGATCCACCGCTCTCGCGCTGACCTCGTGCACGACGCCTCTCCCGCCGGAGCAGCAATTCGTCGATGACGCCATGCGCGCCGTCGGCGGCCGCGCCAAGGTCGAGGCGGTCAAGTCGATCGTCATCGAGGGCAGCGGCGTCAATTACAACCTCGGGCAGGACATGAAGCCCGAGGCTGCGACGCAGCAATTCGAGATCAGCGGATACCAACGGCAGATTGACGTCGAGCAGGGCCGGCAGCGCATCGAGCAGACGCGGACGCCGAAGTTCGCGTACTTCCAGGGGCCGCAGCCGCAGACGCAGGTGCAGGTGCTCGACGGCGACATCGCGTTCAACATCGGCGGCAAGGGCGAGTCGACGCGCGTCGCCACCGCGCTGGCCGAGCGCGATCGGCGCACCGATTATTTCCATCACCCGATCACGGCATTGAAAGCCGCGACCGCGCCGATCACCACGGTGACCAACGTGAGGAATGCCGGCAACGCGCGCCAGGCGGATTTCACGTTCCGCGATCGCACCTGGACGATGACGATCGATCCGACCGGATTGCCGCTGTCGATCTCGACGAAGACGTATCACGCCAATCTCGGCGACGTCGTCGTCACGACGGCGTTTGCGGATTACCAGGACACCAACGGCGTGCGCATGCCGGCGCGTTTCACCGGCAAGGTCGATGAGTTCACGACCTACGAGATTCGCGCGTCGAAGCAGGCCATCGATGTGCCGCTTGGCAGCATGTCGGCGCCGCCGGAAGTGTTGAAGCCGGCGCCGCCGGCCGCGCCGAACGTGACGGCGGAATCGATCGGCAAGGGGGTGTGGCTGCTGGCCGGGCAGTCGCATCACAGCGTGCTCGTCGAGTTCAGCGATCACCTGATGCTGATCGAAGCGCCGCAGAGCGAAGCGCGGACGCTGGCGGTGATCAAGAAAGCGCGCGAGACCGTGCCGAAGAAACCGCTCAACGCGCTCGTCGTCACGCATCATCACTTCGATCACACCGCCGGCCTGCGCGCCGCGATCGCCGAAGGCCTGACGGTGATCACGCACGCCGGCAACCGCGAATGGGTCGAGAACATGGCGCGGCGGCCGCACACGCTGCAGCAGGACCTGCTGGCGAAGAACGTGTCGCGTCTCAATCTCACCACCGTCGACGGCGAGCTGGAGTTCAAGGATCAGATGAACACCGTCGCGCTGTATCACGTCGCCGGCAACCCGCACAGCGACACCATGCTGATGGCCTATATCCCGGCCAGCCGATTGCTGGTCGAGGTGGATGCGTTCAGCCCGGGCTCGCAGGTGCATCCGTATGCGGCGAACCTGCTCGAGAATATCCAGAAGCGCAGCCTGCGCGTTGATAAGATCGTGCCTCTGCACGGCACGATTGCGCCGTTTGCGGAGCTGGTGAAGGCGAGCGGAGCGAAGGGGAACTGAATGCGCACGCGATTTTTGATTTGCAACGTTGCATTTTTGATTGCGCTGGCCAGCGCCGCAGGCGCGCAGCAGCCCACGAAGCCATTCGAGCCGGTCAGCGGCCAGGCCGGCAAGGACGTGGTGTGGGTGCCGTCGCCGCCGCAGATGGTCGACAAGATGATGGAGCTGGCCCGTGTCACGCCGAACGACTTCGTCGTCGATCTCGGATCCGGCGACGGCCGCAACGTGATCGCCGCCGCCAGGCTCGGCGCGCGCGCGCTCGGCGTCGAATACAACCCCGACATGGTGGAGCTGTCGCGGCGCCTGGCGCGCGAGGCCGGCGTCGCCGAGAAGGCGCAGTTCGTGCAGGGCGACATGTACGAATACGACATCTCGAAGGCGACGGTGATGGCGCTGTTCCTGTTGCCGGTCAACATGAACAAGCTCGCGCCGAAATTCTTCAATCTTGCCCCCGGCTCGCGCATCGTCGCCAACACCTTCGGCATCGACGGCTGGGAGCCGGATGTTCGCGTCACGCTGCCCTCGTCTTCCGAGTGCGAGAGCTGGTGCGAGGCGCTGTTGTGGATCGTTCCGGCCAAAGTCGCCGGCACGTGGTCGATGCCGAACGGCACGTTGACGCTGACACAGGAGTACCAGACGGTGCAGGGCACCCTGACGATCGGCGGCAAGCCGCAGACGGTGGCGATGGGCCGCCTCACGGGCGACGAGCTCGTCTTCGTCGCCGACGGCGTCAACTACAAGGCGAAGGTCGGCGGCAACGTGATGATGGGCATGATGACGACGCCCAAAGGCGACCTCCCCTGGACCGCCACCCGCCAGTAGCGACTCGTAGTAGCAGAGGGTGCCTGACACCAACCGCAGTAGCAGTGGGTGCCTGACACCAACCGCTACCTTCGCAATCTGGATGGTGTGGGTCGGCGCCTGACACCAACCAACACCGAATCACAGACGTGAGCTGCAGTGCCGACGATAGATCTTGCTCACGGCGGCGGGGCTGAGGCGCAGTTCGCGCGCAATTTCTGCCACCGTGTAGCCGTGTTCCACCCGGGCCTTGTAGATCGCCTCTGCACGGGCGGTTCGCGGCATTTCCGGGCTGCATAGCTCGGACAACTTCGGGCGAAGCGCGGAACGGTAGGCTCGCGGCAGCATCCCCATCTGTCGTTGCTCTCCGATGTAAGAACGAACGACCTGCCGTATCCAGGCCGGATCCACGTCCTCTTCGATTTGCATGAGATACGCGGCACCGGGATTGCCCTCATGCATCAGGGCGTGCAGGCGTCGCTGCGCTTCTTCGAGCGACGCGCCTTGGAACACAGTCGTCAACCAATCAAGTGAGAGGTAGTCGGGCCGTGGCGCCAGTCCAACCGTGGCCGCGTAGGTACTCCAAGGGTAGTCCTGCGCCCGCTCCACGATGCCCGCACACACCGGGTTCAGGAAGTTGTAGCAAAGCGCTATGACGAGGTGGACGTCGTTCTCAATGAGGACTGCTCGATAGCGGCCCTGGAACACATGGCCGACGTTGCCATGTCGACGATTTGAATAACGCGCGAACTGCCCTTCCAATTGCTGCATGAACTCGGGCAGGTTGCCATGAGGCGTGGTGACGATTCCATGAAAGTGGTTCCCCATCTCGGTTCCCGCGAGGATGAGGACACCGTAAGTCTTCTGCTCGTGAATCGAGGTCGCGAGGAAACGACGTCGATCTTGAACGTCTTCGAAGATTGGCGCCTTCAGGTTGCCGCGGTTCATGATGTGGTACGTGCCCCCGCAAACGTTTTCTCGGCATGGTCGGCTCATGTGCCGCTTAGAAACAAGTTTCTTGCCGCTGCCGCAATTCGCGGATCTCTTCGGAATTTGATGGAACGCACGGCCGGCGATCGGGCTGATATCGCAGTAGTTGCACCCACGCCGATCGATCGGCATGTCAAATTCTGCAGGCGCCCGACCCCCACCGAGCGTTGGTGGGTGTCAGGCACCGATCGCTACCGAGGTGTTGGTTGGTGTCAGGCACCAACCGCTACCACGTTGGTTGGTGTCAGGCACCGACCGCTACCGACCCCTACTGGGAGAGTTTTTCGAGGGCGATGGTGAAGGCGCGGCGGCCGGATTGGGGGTCGTAGACAATCACCGGCATCAGCTGGCCGCGGATGCGATCCGGGTTGGCGCGGGCGTAGCCCATTAGCGTCGTCGCCAGCAGCTGCTGCGAGCCGGCTTCGAGGCCGGGGCGCGTGGCGCTCGTCAGCAGATCGTTCAGCGACACATCCCATGCCTCGCCCCAGAGCAACGCGTCGACGACCGTTCCCTTGACGACGTTGTGCGAGAAGTTGAAGAAGAACGACAGCGGCGAGTACGACGTGTCGGTCGGGCGATAACGCTGAAACGATTCGAGCAGCGCCGATTTGTGCCGATTGAAACCGTGGACGAAATGCACGCGATCGGTTTCCGACTCCGACAACGACGCCGGCGGCACGCCGATGAAGGCGCGCGCATCGGCGGTCAGGCCGTTCAGCAGCGACTCTTCGATCACCGCGATGTTCCGCTCCGCCGCAGCGTCGCGCTCGGTCGTAAGGCCGGCGTCGGCAAGACGCGAGTATTCGCGCATCACTGCCGCCAGCGCGAAACACAGCCACGGGTAATCGGCGATGTTGTCGTCGCGCAGCGCGAGGGTGTCGCGGCCGCACTGCGCCTCGAAGCCGAACCGCAAGTGGCAGCCCATGCTCGATGCGTGGCCCAACCCGACGCGAAACTGGTGGTCATCGTCGAGCGTGCGCACCTTCGCGAGGAGCTTCGCGTAGCCCCACTCCTCCGGCTCGTAGTGCGACGTGCCGATCAGCATCAGCGTCTCGGCATCGGCCGCGAACTGCTGGCCGCTGCCGTACGGCCCCTGCAGGTCGGCGAGCATCCGGTCGATGCGCGCAAGGTTTTCGTTCGGGTCGCCATCGTCCCACACGCGCATCGTCAACAACGACAGCACGTGCATGAAGTAGTAGTCGAGCAGGATGGCGAGCTCGTGGGCATTCGCCGGATCGGTGCCGCGCTGCTCGACGAGAAAATGCAGCACGTCGATCGGGATGATGTCCGGGTTGGTCTGCTGCGCCACGCCGTCCCAGTCGTGCAGGATGTGGAAACCTTCGGCGCGCGTGCGTCCGTCGTAACTCTTGATCACGCGATCGAGGAAAATCTGCTGGCCGACCGCGCGGAACCGGTTGGCGCGCATCGCGTCGCGCAGCTCGAGCAGCGCCTTGCCCATCGACTTCGCGCCGAGGCCGGCAATGATCTCCCTGCGCACCTCCCCCTGCAGCGCGCCCCCGACCAGGGCACAGGCCTGCTCAAACGGAATTTCCATTCTGGCTAGAATACCCCGCATGAAAAAGCTTTCCCTCGCTTTCGCGACGATCGTGGCGGCGCTCGTGCTGGGCGTCCAGGGCCAGCAGCGCCGCTTCTCGGTGGTCGAAGCCACCATCCCGCAGATGCAGGAAGCGATGGCGAACAAACAGGTGACGTCGCGGCAACTGGTCGAGCAGTACCTGATCCGCATCGCGCTCTACGAGGATCGCCTCAACGCGGCGCTGGCGGTCAACGCGAACGCGCTTGCCGAGGCGGATGCGCTCGATCGCGAACGCGCGCAAGGAAAGATTCGCGGCCCGCTCCACGGCATTCCGATCGCGCTCAAGGACAACATCCACACGACCGACATGCCGACCACCGGCGGCGCGCTGGTGTTTGCCGGCTACGTGCCGCCGTACGAGGCCACGCTGACCACCAACCTCAAGGCGGCGGGCGCGATCATCATCGCGAAGACGGGACTGACCGAGCTGGCCAACTGGGTCGCGGGTAACCCGAACGCGATGCCCGGCAACTACAACGCGATCGGCGGCTTCGCCTTCAATCCCTACGATCCGCGGCCCGACCCGCGTCCCGAGCCGGGCGATGGACGTCCGGTGCTGCAGACCGGCGGATCGAGCTCCGGCATCGGCACCGCCGCCAACTTCTGGGCGGGCAACGTCGGATCCGACACCGGCGGATCGATCATCAGCCCGTCGAACGCCAACATGCTCGTCGGCATCCGCCCGACGATCGGCCGCATCAGCCGCCACGGCGTCATTCCAATCACCGCCGATCACGACACCGCCGGACCGATGACGAGGACCGTCGCCGATTCCGCGATCATGCTCGGCGCCATGGAAGGCGCGTCGCCGGATCCAAACGACGCGGCGACGCGGACCTGCACGCCGCCGCCCAATCGCGATTACACGAAGTTCCTCAATGCCTCGGGACTCAAAGGCAAACGCATCGGCGTGCCGCGCGCCTTCTACATCGATCGCGTCACGCTGCCGGGCGAAACCACGCCGCGCGGCGGCATCAACGCCGAACAGGCAAAGCTGATGACGGAGGCGATCGCGATCCTGAAACAGCAGGGCGCGATCGTCGTCGATCCTGCAGACGTGCCGAGCCTCGTGGCGAAGAACGCCGACGACAGTTTCCCGCTGTGGGACTTCTGTTCGGGCGGCGAACACGCGAAGGGCAAGGATCAGAACTGCTCGATCAACTTCAAGTACGGCATGAAGCGCGATTACAACGCGTGGCTCGCGTCGCTCGGCCCATCCGCGCCGGTCAAGTCGCTGAAGGAGCATCGCGAGTGGAACCTGGCGCACGCCAAGGCCGGCGCGATCAAATACCAGCAGTCGCGATTCGACATCTCCGATGAGATCGATCTCGCCGCCGACAAGGCGCGCCTCGATGCAGACGATGCCAAGGATCGGCGCTTGAGCCGGGAGCAAGGCATCGACGGCGTGCTCAAGCAGTACAACCTCGACGCGTTCATCACGCCGGGCGGCTCCGGCGCCGGCATCGCCGCGCGCGCCGGCTATCCGATCATCGCGGTCCCGTTCGGCATGGTCCCCAACGCGCCGCAGCAGCCGTATCCGGCCGGCTTCAACGCGAAGCCCGCGCCATACGGCGTTGGTTTCGTCGGCGCGCAGTGCAGCGAGCCGAAGCTGATCGAGATCGCGTACGCGTTCGAGCAGGCGACGAAGAAGCGGGTCGCTCCGCCGATGTTCCCCTGAACGCGGGCTTGCGGGCTGCGGGCTTGCGGGCTTACGGGCTTGCGGTGATCTGCAGAAGCTTGTCGACTTCGTCCTGTAAATCGCGCGTCAGCGGCGAGCGGTGGCGTCGAATCAGCGTATCCGCGACGGTCTCGTAGTACCACAGCGTGCCGTCGCGCCTGCCCTGGAATCGATTCCAGATCTCTTCACCGTGCTCGTGATAGTCGCGAATGATCGAGCGCACGTTGTGCAGCTTGTCGGCGGCCGACACGAAACACACCGACTGGCTCGCGTTCTCGAGGTGCGCGAGATAGTTCTCCTTGCGCTCCTGCCACGGCAGCTTGTCCTCGGGATCTTCGACCAGGCTGTCGCTGCAGCCGAGCACGATGTCGGCGACGGCGTCGCCGAAGCGCGCGCGAATCTCGGCCAGCGTGGCTTCACCGCCGCCGTCCTCCGCCGCGTCGTGCAGCAGCGCGGCAATCGCCTGATCTTCGTCGGCGCCGTATTCCATCGCGATCGCCGTCACGCCGAGGATGTGCGCGAGGTACGGAATGCCGGTGCCCTTGCGCCGCTGATTGGCGTGGACCTGGTAGGCGTACGCCATGGCGGACGCGAACCGCTCGGTCGTCGTCAACATCTCTGGATGGTAGCGTGGATCAGGATCGGGCGGCGCCGCAGCCGGTGCGCTGGTCGAGCAGGTATTCCGCGAGCAAATCGTCCTTCTTGCGGTGCAGCTCGCTATGCGCGTCGCAGATGTTCTGGAGCACCCTCGCCGTCTTCGGATCGCCGAAGTGTCCCGACGCGTAGCCGCAGAACAGCGTGTAGGATTCGCGCCGGCCAAGATCGTTCCAGAGCTCTTCGAGCTGATGCGCCGCTTTGTAGTTGCCGCGCGCCGCCAGCACGTCGACCATCTCGCCGTAGATGCAGACGCGGCGGCCGTTGGCGAGCCGCCCGACGAGCGTGCCCACCACTTCATCGAACGCGGCGGGATTCGGCGCGTCCTGGCGCATGAACTTGTCGAGCGTCTGCGCGGCGTCGAGCACGGTCAGCCGCGACGAGATCATCGCGTCGCGGACGTTGATGCCGGCTTCTTCGAGCTTGCGGGTGAGGAGCTCACGATGCTCCGGCGTGGCCACGACGAGCAGAGGCTCGCCGCGCTTGAAACCGGCAACCAGGAAAGCGGTGACGGTTTCAGCCAGCGATTTCGATGAATCGAACAGCTGCAGATGGTGTTCGGACGTGCAGAACGAGCCGTCGGTTCGCATCGACCTTCCCAGAATACGGGTAAAACCCGTCCGTCTCAAGCTCGGCCGCAGCATTATTATCTCGCTCATGACGGAACCGGCTCCTGTTGCCCGCATTCGCGGGCTCGATGTGGCGCGCGGGCTGGTGATGGTGCTGATGGCCATCGACCACGTGCGCGTCTATTCCGGCGTTCCCGCGGGCGGGCCGGATCCAGCGGTGTTCTTCACGCGATGGGTCACGCATTTTTGCGCGCCGGGATTCGTGTTCTTTGCGGGCACGTCGGCCTTTCTACGAGGCTCCAGGCGGCCTGGGACCGCGGCGCTGTCGCGGTACCTGTTCACGCGCGGCCTGCTGATCGTCCTGATCGAGCTCACGGTGATGCGCTTCTTCTGGACGTTCAACTTCGACGTGCTCAACTACAACCTCGCCGGCGTGCTGTGGATGATCGGCTGGAGCATGGTCGCACTCGCCGCATTGGTGTGGCTGCCGTTGCGGGCGATTGCGGCGCTCGGACTCGCGATCGTGCTCGGGCACAACCTGGTCGACCCGTACCTGCGCGACTTCGGCCGCGCGATCGGCGAGAGCCCGTTCCGATGGTTCTGGCAATTCATGTACTTCGGCGGCTCGGTCTCGCTCAGCGATTCGGGCCCGCGCATCGCGATCCTGTACTCACTGATGCCGTGGATCGGCGTGATGGCCGCCGGTTACGCGTTCGGCCGCGTGCTGCAGCAACCAATCGAGCGCCGCGACCGCGTGTGCGTGATGATCGGCGTCGCCGCGATCGTGATGTTCATCGTGCTGCGCACGTTCAACCTCTACGGCGATCCGCGGCCATGGAACGGCGAGCAGCCGCTGACGTTCCTCAATACCACCAAGTATCCAGCGTCGCTGTTGTTCCTGCTGATGACGCTCGGTCCGCTGATCGCGTTGCTGCCGCTCTTCGATCGAGCACGCGGACCGGTCCGAAATGCACTTGCGCTGTTCGGCCGCGTGCCGATGTTCTATTACGTCCTGCACATCCCGCTGATCCACGTTGCGGCAATCGTTGTCTCCCTGATCCGTACCGGAGCGATCACGCCGTGGTTGTTCGGCAATCATCCGATGGAGCCGCCCGATCAACCTGACGGCTATCGTTGGAGCTTGTCGCTGTTGTATCTGGTGACGACGGCCTGCGTCGCCGTGCTCTACGCGGCGTGCAAATGGTGGATCCGCCGGAAACGCGAGAGCGTGTCAGGCCGCCTTGCGAACGCGGCTGGCGCGACGTAGCAGCGAGACGAGCCGCGCTTCCGGGTCGAGCAGGCCGCGCGGGGTTGCCGCGGGCGGAACGGCGTTCAGCGTGACGCCTTCCTGGAAAGATTCGATCACCGCCGGGTGGATATACGATCCCCGGCAGACCGCGCGCGTGTTGCCGAGCGATTCGGCGACGCAGTCGATCGCCTTGACGATCGCGCGATTGATCGCCGTCTTCGTCTCCGGAATCTCCAGCTTGGCGAGCGCCTGCGCCGCGGCGAGCGTGCCCGCCCAGGTCCGGAAATCCTTCGCGGTAAACGCTCCGCCGCAAATTTCCTGCAGGTACTTGTTGACGTCGGTCGACGACAGGTTCTTCACGCGGCGATGATCATCGCGGTACTGGAACAGCGTCTGTCCCGGCAAATCCTGCACTTCGCGCACGGCCTTGGCCAGTCGCGGCTCGTCGATCTCGATCGACTGGAACACGCCGCTCTTGCCCTTGAACGAGAAGTGGAGCCTGGTGCCGCGAATCTTCACATGACGATCCTGCAGCGTCGTCAAGCCATGCGACTTGTGCTTGCGCATGTATTCTTCGTTGCCGATGCGAATGTAGGTGCGGCCCAGCAGCTCGACGACCGTCGCGAGCACGCGCGGACGGCAGCAGGCAGGGCCCATCATGTCGCGCCGGGTACGGCGGCGGATGGCCGGCAATACTTCGGCGAACGCGAGCATGCGATGGTACTTGGTCGAATCGCGCTCGCTGCGCCAGTTGGGATGATAGCGATACTGCTTGCGGCCGGCGGCGTCGTAGCCGGTAGCCTGCAGATGCGCGCGCGGATCGGTGGCAATCCACACGTTGGTCCAGGCCGGCGGCAGCACCAGCGAGCGAATGCGAGCGAGCGTCTTCGCGTCGCGAATCTGGCGGCCCTTCGCGTCGCAATACACGAATCCCTTACCTCGGCGCTTTCGCGTGATGCCGGGCGATTCGCAATTGGCGTATCGCAGACCCGCGGCCTTGGCGCTGGATACGCCGTCGGCCTTTTTGGCCTTATGGGTGCTCATGCTGCTGACCGTCGCGCTCACGATCGGGTATCGGTGCAACGGGTTTGCCAGAACAGCGGCCGGGGTGGCGAACCCGTTGGTGCGTCTCGGGTTTGCGGCAGCTATGGCCTTTGCCATCACCACT
>DASUSZ010000136.1:0-4997 GCA_036374815.1 Vicinamibacterales bacterium
GCGTACTGGCAGCGGGCCTTTCAAGGCAGTCCAGCGGCGATCGGCCAGTCCCTGGTCGTTGATGGGGAAGCGCGCGAGGTGATCGGCGTGCTCCCCGATCGATTTCGCCTGCTGCAGCACGCACCCGATCTGGTGCTGCCGCTCCGTCTGAATCGCGCGCAAACGATGATTGGCCTGTTTCGCTATCAGGGGATCGCGCGCCTCAAACCGGGCGTGTCGATCGAGCAGGCCACCGCCGACCTTGCCAGGCTGATTCCGGGCATGCCGGATCGCTTTCCGATCCCCGGCGGCTTTTCGCGAGGCATGTTTGAACGCTTCCGGCTGGCGCCGGACATCCGTCCGCTGCGCGACGATCTCACCGGCAGCGTGAGCGGCATGCTCTGGATCGTGTTCGGCGCCGTCGGTCTGCTGTTGATCGTGGCCTGCGCGAACGTCGCCAATCTGTTCTTGCTGCGCGGGGAGAATCGGCGCCGTGAGTTCGCGGTCCAACTGGCGCTCGGCGCCGGCCGCGCTCGCGTCGCCGGACAGCTGTTGGGCGAAGCGCTGACGCTGTCACTCGGCAGCGGACTCCTCGGGGTTGCGATCGCGCACGCCGGTCTGCGAGTCCTGCAACGCACGGCGGCGGACCAGATCCCTTTGATCGGAGAGATGACGATCGATCTCCCGGTAATCGCATTCGCCATGACGCTGGCGATGCTCGCCGGCCTGGTCTTCTGCGCGCTGCCCATCGTCCGTTTCACGCGGCCAGATCTGCCGGAGGCGCTGAAAGAGAACGGACGCGGGTCGAGCGATGCTCATGGCCGTCATCGCACACGCAATGCGCTGGTCGTCGCGCAAGTCGCCATCGCACTCGTGCTGCTGGTCGGTGCGGCGCTGATGGTGCGCACGTTCGTCGCGATTCGCGACGTGAGACCGGGCTTCGTGGCTGGCGAGGATCTGCTGACGCTCCGGATCAACATCGCCGATGCCGTGTCCCCCGATCCGGTAGCGACGGCGCGCCTGCACGAGCAGATCGTCCGCGGCATCGCTGGTATTCCTGGGGTGCGCGACGCGGCGCTGACATCCTCCATCACGACCGACGGCGCCAATCGCAGGGATCCTGTTTTCGTGGAAGGCGTCATTGGCGAAGACGGCCGTATGCCGCCGGTCCGCCGCATGAAGTGGGTGTCGCCCGGCTACTACCAGACGATGGGAAATCCGATTGTCGCCGGACGTGACTTCACGTGGCCCGACGTGCTCGAACATCGCGAGGTCGCGATCGTCTCAGACAGCCTGGCGCGGGAGACGTTCGGGAGCGCGCCGGCGGCCCTCGGCCGGCGTGTGCGAGCGAACCCGACCAGTCCGTGGCGCGAAATCGTTGGCGTGGCCGGGGATGAACACGACGACGGTCCGACGCGGCCCCCGACGCCGATCGTTTACTGGCCGCTTCTGCAGGAGAACCATGCGCCCGGCCGGATCACCGTCGAGCGCACGCTGGTCTACGCGGTCCGCAGCGATCGCGTGAGGGACGCAGGCTTGCTGCGCGACATTCAGCAGGCTGTCTGGGCCGTCAATCCCGCCCTGCCAATCTCACGCGTTGAAACGGTCGAAGATGTTTATCGCCGTGCGACCGCTCAGGGAACGCTCACCTTGATGATCCTGACGATCGCTTCGAGTGTGACCTTGCTCCTCGGCGTGGTCGGCGTCTACGGGGTGATCGCGTATGTCGTCGCGCAACGGCGAAGAGAAATTGGGATCCGGATGGCGCTTGGCGCGACGGGGCATGACGTCGTTCGTCTCTTCGTCGGCCGAGGTCTGGTGATTGTTGCCATCGGTCTGGCAATCGGCACGATCGCAGCCGTCGTCGGATCGTCGGCGCTCAGCACATTGCTGTTTGGCGTCGACCGGCTCGATCTGTCGGTGTATGGCCTGGCGATAACTACTCTGGCGATCGTGGCCGGCGTGGCGATCTGGCTGCCCGCGCGACAGGCCGCGACGACGCAGCCGGGAATCATCCTGCGCAGCTAGCTGCGGCCGCTACCAGAGAGGCCCTCAAAGACTCCAGAGCAGCCAGCCGATCGCGGCGAAACCTACCGTTGCAAACAGCGTCCGCATGCGGCCGGCGCGGATTGCGTCCAGACGCGCGCCTTCAGTCTTCCAGGCGGTCCAGCGTTGTTCGGCGGCGATGTCGACGACTTCGGTCATGGCCGTGCTCGTGCGCGGACGATGAGCTGCGACAGGGTCACCTCGGGTGCGCTCCACAACCGGTTGCCGATCACCACCGGGATAATCGCTATGCTTCCCAGCACCATCCACGAGAGTGGCGTGTCGTTGACGAAGATCAGGCCCACTGTGAGCACCAAGGCGGCCCACGCCGCGAACACCATCAGCTTCCGTTGAGGAAAAGTCATATCCACCCAGCGTAGCCAGACGCGGCGGCCGGCGCTGTTCAATAGCGCACAGTGCGGGCGCCTCGAAAGGGCTACGCTCGGAGCATGGCGAACTGGAAGACTGTAGTCACCGATTCCGCCGGCATGGTGCTCGTCGTGTGGAGCATTCCGGTCGCGATCGTTGTCGTGGGCACGCCGATCGTCATGGCCGTCGCGATGATGATGGCCGTCGCCCGCTGGCTGCTGCAGCCATGAGTGCGCCGGAGAGCTTATGACGATGTTGCTTGTCTTTGCCGGCGCCGCGTTCGTGCTGTTTCTGCTGGCCAGGCGCTGGGGGCAGCTCAACTCGCACGACCTCGGGACGATGAGCGAGAACTGGCTGGCCGAGCACAACGCCCAGAACTCCTGACTCGAATGATGTTCGAGCCCCGCCGATAGATCCGGTTAGCGTGGAACCGCGCCCGGCAGGTAATCCACTACCAATGCCGCATCAACGTCGCGCAGCACCAGGTAGTTGCCGATGATCCGGTACTCGAGCTCCTTCGGCAGCTGCGGCAGCACCTTCAGCAACGCCGGCGGCATGGTCGCCATCTGCGCCGAGATCGGCAGCCGGAGATGGACTTTCGGCGTCGGGCCGGCTTTCCCTTCATCGTCAATGTCGGCAAGCGCCGGCTCGAGCTTTTCCGTGCGAACCGTTTCGGCAATGCGCCGCTTGATCACTGCCGCGGCCGAGGGCGTGAAGATCGCACCAACCTGCGCGCCCTGGCGTGCCCGCTGAATCGATCCCGCCAGCGCATCGCTCGCGTTGTTGACCTGGGAGGACGTCGAGTCCTTGACCGGCCCGCTCACTTCACTGCGAACGCCCTTCCGCATCGCCATGTACTTGAGGACCGCGTCGTCGAACTGTTTGATGGCCGCCGCATCGGCAGATGCCGTCGGCGCCGACGCCTGACCCGCCGCCCACAGCAGGGATGGCTGCGCAACGCCCACCGTGAAACCGATTATCGCGAGCAAATTCTTCATTTTGTTCACCGTGAGTATTCCTTGCATAAGGGTTGCCGCATGCGGCGGCTTCAATGAGCCTGTCGCGACGCACAATGCACATTGCCGGATATGGGCAACGATTTCGCTGTTGCGTATTTCGGGGTGCTGGCCGCGTTGGCAATGATCCAGCCATTGCCGCTCACCAGGCGCGCCCTCGCTGTCGGTGGCGCCGCGGTGATGGCCGCGGCGGTTTATGCGATCGCCAACACGACCGGCGGACTGCGCGATTGGTTCCCGCTCGTCATCATCCCGGTTGCCTACTACCTGTCGGGAGTCTTCTTCGTGCGGCCGTCGCGGTCGGTCGAAGACTGGCTGATGTCCTGGGACCACCGGCTGCTCGGCGATCCCGGGCGCGCGTTCGTGACGTGGCCGGCGTGGACGCTGACGACTCTCGATGTCCTATATCTCGGCACGTTGCTGACGGTGCCGGCTGGTCTGTGGGCGTTATGGCTGGCCGGCGAGATGCAGCAGGCGGATCGCTACTGGACGATCGTGATGGGCTCGCTGCTGATTTGTTACGGCGGGACGGCGATCATTCACACTCGTCCACCGCGCACGCTCGAGGGCACGCACGAGCGCGCTGAGCGCCGCATGCAACGCATCGCGTCCGGGGTCGTGCGGAACTTCTCGATCGGCGCGAACACGATCCCGAGCGGTCACGTCGCCGCGCCGCTGGCCGTCGGCCTCGCTTTGCTGAATCCGCTGCCCACGATCGGGGGGTTGTTCCTGCTGCTCGCAATCTTCATCACGCTCGCCTGTATCACCGGCCGCTACCACTACATCATCGACTGCGCGCTAGGCGCGATCGTCGCCGTGGCGATCTGGATCGTGCAGCGCTGACGCGAGGGTCGCAGCGGTGGAATGCAGGCTCGACCCTCGATTTGCCCAGCCCTCGCGAGCGACTGGAGAGCGAATGGCGTCCGGCGATAGCGCGGGCGCGCGCCGGCGTTGCGTTATTGTCCCGGCTTCGCCTCGCTCGACGGCGGGACAATGTTCTTCAACCGCATATACGTGACGAGATTGCCGTAATGCTCGTAGGTATGCGTGACCACGAAATACAGCACCGATAACCGAGGGGTCTGGCCGAAATAGAACGGGACCGTTTCGGCGCCTTTCTGGTCGGTCATCGCGTCGTAAACGCTGTTGCAGTAGCTGACGCCTTCCTTCAGCGCCGCGACGAGCGCCGGCTTGGTGGTCACAGACTTCTCGATGCCGGTGCGCGGCGCTTTCGAGCCGGCGGCGGTCGAGCACATCGAGAACATCGCGTCGGCCACGTGTCCAAAGAGTTCTCCCATCGACCGGACCTCGGGCGTCGCGCGGAACGAATAGAGATCCTCCGGCACCTTCTCCGCGGACCGCACCACGAATCCGCTCAACGCACCGAACTGGATCTTCGCGTTGGCGGTGAGTGGGTTCGCGGTTTGCGAGAGAGCAGTCGACGGCAACGCGATGAGCAGGGCAGCGAGCGCAAAATGGCGAGCGTTCATAGGATCTCCTTCGTGAAGAATCGTATCGGATCCCAACAGTGTCGTATGTAGAAAGTTCCTGATCGTCGTGCCGTGAGTCGTCTGCGCCTAGGCAACG
>DASUSZ010000137.1:0-9230 GCA_036374815.1 Vicinamibacterales bacterium
ACCGACATCTCGGATGCGTGGGAAAGGGAAGCGGCCGACCCAAGATTCTTCTTCAGCTTCTCACCCCAGGGCTATGCGGTCGGCCTTGACGTCTTTCTCTACGGCATGACGCACTGATCCGCACGGCGCGTTGTTTGCAACAGCCCCGGTCGCCATGATTAGGTCAGCCTTGGTTCGGGTCTTCGATCGAGTCCGGGAACGGTTCCTGCTGGGCATCGCCCGCGAGGATCAGGTCAGGGAGCTCCATGACCGCCTCTACGATCAGGTTGCCAGCATGATGCAGATCCAATCGGCGCTCAGCGGCGGCCCGGTGCTGAAGCCGATGCGCCAGTGGGCGCTGTCGCCGGACGCGATGGCCCTGATCCTCGCCGACCTGCAGGAACGCACCCGCCCGCACATTGTCGAGTTCGGCTGCGGCCAGTCGACGATCGTGTTCGCATCGTGGGTGCATCGCCACGGCGGCCGCATCACCACCTTCGAGCACGATGCCGGCTACGCAGATGCGGTCCGCAAACAGCTCGATGCGTGCGCGTTGTCGCAGTACGTCGACCTCCGCGTCGTGCCGCTGATCGACTACGTCGGCATCGATGGCCTGCCGGCGAGCAAGTCGTACGCGCTGCCGCCCGATCGCGACGGCATCGACGTGGCGCTGATCGACGGCCCGCCTTACTGGGCCGGCGAAGCGGGCCGCTATCACCCGTTGAAATGGGCGACCGACCGGCTGAATGCCGGCGGCGCCGCATATCTGGACGATGCGGCGCGGCTGCCCGAGCAGAGGATCGTCGCGGCGCTGCGCGGCAGCATGACCGGCCTGGATGCGTCGGAGCTGCGCGCCGAAAAAGGCCTCGTCCGGCTGACCCGTCAGGCGATCGCCGCGTAGCCCGCGCGATCAGTGAATCATGCCGGCGCCGGGTCCGCTGTCGCGGACCAGCGCCTTCATCTCCAGCAACTCCGCCATCGATCGGGCGCGCGCCAGCGCGCCGCGGCGTTCGAGCAGCGCCAGCTTTTCCATCGGCTCGAACTCGAGATACTGCGCCAGCGCGTTGACGAGATCCTCGTCGGCCATCGCGTCGGGCAGCCGGTTGCCGAGGTTCTCCTCTTCGAACAGCGGCGTCAGCAGCTGCTGCAGCCGCTTGCGCTCGATGCGCAGCTGGTCGCGATCGCCGTCGCCGAGCGAATCGTCGAGCGGCGTAATCACCGCGCTGCGATAGAGGCGTCCAACCGCCGGCACCTCCTCGTTCTGGATCGTGAACTTTTCAAGTCCGCGCAGCACCAGGTTGTACTTGCCGTCGGGCAGGGTCTCGACGTGGGTGATCAAGCCCGAGCAGCCGGTGGTGTAGATCGGCGGCGCCCCCTCGTAGTCGTCTTCGTAGCCGGGCCGCAGCAGCACCATGCCGATGATCCGATCGCCGGCCAGCGCGTCGGCGACCATCTGCCGGTAGCGCGGCTCGAAGATGTGCAGCGGCAGGAAGACGTTTGGAAACAGCACCACCGTCGGCAGCGGAAAGATCGGGAGGGCGAAAGGAAGCATTGAAGCTTGAACTCTGAACCCTTGAGCCTAGTGAATGGTCTTGGTCTTCTTGTCCATGTAGTCCATCAGGACGTACTGGCCAAGCGTGTACGGCGTCGTGAAATACGCCTTGCCGCGGCACATCGCGGCGACGCGGCGCACGAACGCCACCAGGTCGTAATCGCGCGCCAGCATGAAGGTGTTGATCATGATGCCGGCCTTGGCGCACGCCGACACTTCCGACAGCGTCTCGCCGATCACGATCGGATCGAGCCCGAACGGGTTCTTGTAGATGCGGCCGTCCGGCTGCGTCAGCGCCGACGGCTTGCCGTCGGTGATCATCACGATCTGGCGCATGTCCTTGCGCTGCCGCTCGAGGATGCGCCGCGCGACGCGCAGGCCTTCGCGCGTGTTGGTGTAATACGGTCCGACCCGCACCCGCCCCAGCTCGCGCAGCGGGATTTCCTCGGCGCTGTCGTGGAACAGCACCGCGTGCAGCGTGTCGCCCGGATACTGCGTGCGAATCAGGTGTGACAGCGCCATTGCCACGCGTTTGGCCGGCGTGAAGCGATCCTCGCCGTACAGAATCATGCTGTGGCTGCAATCGAGCATCAGCACGGTCGCGCACGACGACTGGTATTCGCCCTGCGCAACCATCAAATCCTGGTAATCGATGTCGATCCCGGGCTCCCGGGTCCCGGCTCCCGGTTCCCGCCTGGCGACCGCGTTGAGAATAGTGGCGGTCGCATCGATGTTCATCGTGTCGCCGAACTCGTACGGCTTTGGCGCGCCGCTGGTCTCGATGCCGGTCGACAGGTCGCGGGTATCGTGGCGGCCGGCGCTGCTGTGGCCGGCCGAGCCGAGCAGATCGCGCAGCGCGCGGTAGCCGAGAAAATCGAGGGCCTTGTCGGTGACTTCAAATTTCACCTCAGCCGGTTCGCCCTCGCCGCCGCCGCCCATCGCGCGGCGCGCCTTTTCGGGCTCGAGATCCGGCGGCGTCGAAATGTAGCCGGATTCCTTCATCCGCTCGATGATCTGCTTGATCAGCTCATCGAGCTGGTTGCGCGCCTCGTCCTCGTTGCCTTCGGCGGCATCGCCGAACAGCTTGTCGAGCAGGTCGTCCGGCAGCACGCCGCCGTTGAACAGCGCTTCGAGAATCGCATCGTGCAGCGCCTGCATCGTGCGATCGCTGTCGTCCTGGGTGTCGCGCGGGTTCCCGAACCCGCTCGACATCAGCAGGTCGGAGAGCTTCGACATGAGCTCGTCCATGTCGAGCTCGTCGAGCAGGTTGGGAACGTATTTCGAGTATTTGTATTTCACTGGTTGCTGATTGCTGATTGCTGATCGTCAGTTGTAATACTTCTTCTTCCGCCGCGACGTCAGATCGTCGAGCTCTTCCTCGTCATCCTGCAGCATCGTCCGCGACTGCGGCTGCTGCGGGCGGCGCGCCGCCGTCTCAGCCCCGTGATAGCCGCGCACATCGTTGCGGCTGATCTTCTTCTGCGAATACAAGCCCTCGAGCAGGAAGTCGATCGCCGACGCAATCGCGGGCGGCGATGCGTCGCGCTCGACGCCGGCGCGGCGCGCCAGGTCGACGAGGCCCTGCACCGCCGACGCTTCTTTCACCAGCGTCGCGGCATCGGTCGTGTCCGACAGGCTCAGCGAGCCGCCGAGATCGAACCATTCGATCACCTGCTTGGCGTCGATGTTGCCGAAGTAGCCTTCGAACACGTTCGACACCGCGGCACGCACCAGATCGCGCGCCACCTGGTCGGCGCCCTTGAGCTCGCCTTCGTACTCGAGCTCGAACTTGCCGGTCATCGACGGCAGCGCGGCGTAGACGTCGGTCACGCGCGGCACGACCGGCGACTCGCCGTTGGCGAGGGCGCGGCGCTCGGCGTTCGAGATCGCCGTTTCGAGCACGCTGATCGGCATGCGCTGGCTGACGCCCGAGCGCTTGTCGATCTTGCGCTCGTTCCTCGCCTGGAAGGCGATCTCCTCGACGACCTCGCGGACGAACTGCGGCACCTCGACGTGCGCGCCCGCGCGCGAGACCCACGCTTCCTGTGCGGTGATGCTCAGCGCGTCGGCGCGGCTCTGCATGTAGTGCGTGCGGATTTCCGCGCCGATGCGGTCCTTGAGCGGCGTGATGATCTTGCCGCGGGCGGTGTAGTCCTCGGGGTTGGCGGTGAACGCGATCAACACGTCGAGCGGCAGGCGGACGGGGTAGCCCTTAATCTGCACGTCGCCTTCCTGCAGGATGTTGAACAGGCCGACCTGGATCTTGCCGGCGAGATCGGGCAGCTCGTTGATCGCGAAGATGCCGCGATTGGCGCGGGGCAACAGGCCGAAATGCATCGACAACTCGCTGCCGAGCTGCAAGCCGCCCTTCGCCGCCTTGATCGGATCGATGTCGCCGATCATGTCGGCGATCGTCACATCCGGCGTCGCCAGCTTCTCGACGTAGCGCGCTTCGCGCGGCAGCCAGCGGATCGGCATCTGATCGCCTTCGGCCTTGACGCGATGCTGGCCGAATGCCGAGAGCGGCGCGATCGGATCGTCGTTGATCTCGCTTTCCGGAATTACGGGAATCCACTCATCGAGCAGCGTGGTGAGCGCGCGCAGGATGCGCGTCTTCGCCTGGCCGCGCAGGCCGAGCAGGATGAAGTGATGCCGCGCGAGGATTGCATTCACCAGCTGCGGGATGACGGTGTCGTCGTAGCCGATGATGCCGGGGAACAGCGTTTCTTTCCGCTTCAAGCGCTCCGCGAGGTTGTCGCGCACTTCGTCGCGCACTGGCCGGCGGCGAATCTCGCCTCTCGTAATGGCCGCTTTCAATTGTCCAAGGGTTTCAAGACGTGGTGACGAGGACATGTTTGCAGAGTATCACTTCAGCGTCTTGGTTGGTCTCAGCGGCGGCAGCTCATAGGTGACGCTTTTGCGAACGGCTTCGAGCGTGTTTTGCGCAGTGAGTGGATAGATCGTGCGCAATCCGTTTGGCATCGGCCGGTCGAACGGCTCGCCCAGCACATACCAGCCGTCCGGTGTGATCACCCACGTCCCCTTGCTCCAGCCCGGTTTGCGTCGCGCGGCGACAATCACGAAATCCACGCCGGTCAGTCCGGCCCACGCGCCGTCGTAGCGGCGATCGGGTTCGTCGGTCTTTTCCAGCTTCTCCCGCGCGACGCGCTGCGAGCGCTCCCGCTGCGATGAAAACAGCTTGCGGCCGAGCCGGTCGGCGCCGGTCAGGATCGGATCGCCCTGCGCCTCGTCGACGAACGACGCGACAACGCGGAACAGGCCGGTGAGGACCATGTAGGCGGCGAGAAATCCGAGCGGCGTGAACAGGAACTGCACCGGCGCGGTCATGTACATGACGCTCGGGATCGCGCTGACCTGCGCCGTTTCCGGCAGCCGCCCTTCGACTTGTGCGGTCGAGATGTCGTAGATGGAAACGCCTTTGATGCCGCGCAGCCTGTCGAGAAAGGCGAAGTATGCGGGCACGCCTATCACGAAGCCGCCGATCATCGTCACCCATGACGACAGCGGGGCCATGTTCGCCATCGGCAGATCGAACGACTGCCAGTAGCGCTTCGGCAGCAGCGCGCAGGGGATGGCGAGCAGGGCATCGACCCAGTACCGCACGCGCCGCAGATTAGCTCAGAAGTAAAATATTCTGTGTCTAATCCTTGGCGCCGGTCTTCCAGTCCACTCGCCCTTTAGTCTTCGCCCACCGGGGCGGCGCGAAGCTCGCGCCGGAGAACACCATTCCCGCGCTCGACAACGGCATGCGGCTCGGCTCGGACGGCTTCGAGATCGATGTCCAGCTTTCCGCGGACGGTATTCCCGTCGTCATCCACGATCACACGCTCGACCGCACGACCGATCGCACCGGTCCCGTCACCGCGTTGACGGCCGATGAGCTCGCGCGCGTCGATGCCGGCTATCGATTCGAAATCGACTCGTCGTTTCCCTTTCGCGGGCAGGGCATCGGCATCGCGCGTCTCGATGACGTATTGCCGCGATATCCCAACGCGCGCGTCATCATCGAGATGAAGGGCGGGCAGCCGGAGCTGGCGCGCGCCGTCGGCGAATCGATCAAGAAGGCCGATGCCGTCGAACGGACCTGCGTCGGATCGTTTTATCAAGGATCGATCGACGCCATTCGGGCCGAACATCCGGAGATCACGACCAGCGCGTCGCAGGAAGAAGCGCGCTGGACGCTGCATCGGTCGTGGGTGCGCTGGCCGTTTACGAAGCGTCGTCCGTGGACGGCGTTCCAGGTGCCGGAACGGGCCGGCTGGATGCGCGTGGTGTCGCGCGGATTCCTCCGTCACGTGCATCGAGAAGGCCATGCGGTGCAGGTGTGGGTCGTCAACGAACGCGCCGACATCGAGCGCTTGTTGGATTGGGGCGTTGACGGGATAATTTCGGACCGGCCGGACATCGCCGTCGCCACGCGCGATGCATGGCTTGGCAAACGAACATGACGACATCAGCCGCGACTGCCTTGAAGGCTCCGACCCTCCACGACGTCTACGCGGCGCGCGAGCGCGTGGCGCCGCACGTGCCGCGCACGCCGTTGATGCGGCATCCGCTGCTCGATGAGGCCACCGGGCTGTCGATCTGGGTCAAGCACGAAAACCACAATCCGACGTGCGCGTTCAAGGTCCGCGGCGGGCTCAACCTGGTCGGCGCGATGTCGCCGGAAGAGCGCGCCCGCGGCATTGTCACGGCCAGCACCGGCAATCACGGCCAGTCGATCGCGCTGGCGTCGCGCATTCACGGCGTCCGCTGCACCGTGTTCGTGCCCGACGGCAACAATCCCGAGAAGAACGCCGCGATGCGCGCCTTTGGCGCGATCGTCGAAGAAGGCGGGCGCGATTTCGACGAGGCGCGCGAGCGCTGCGAACAGCGCGCCGCGGAAACCGGAGCGCGCTACGTTCACTCGGGCGATGAGCCGCTGCTGATCGCCGGCGTCGGCACCTACGCCCTCGAAGTGTTCGAAGAGCTTCCCAACGCCGACGTGATCTTCGTCCCAATCGGCGGCGGCTCGGGCGCGTGCGGGTTGATCACCGTGCGCAATGCGCTCGGCTCGAACGCGAAGATCATCGGCGTCGGCGCGGTCAACGCGGATGCCGTTTATCGATCGTGGAAAGGACCCGAACGCGTCGTCGGCAAGTCTGCGGACACCTTTGCCGAGGGCATTGCCACCCGCGTCACGTTTGATTTGCCATTCAGCATCTACAAAGAACATCTCGACGGCTTCATCCAGCTCACCGAAGAGGAGCTGGCCGCCGGCGTGCGGATGGCGCTCAAGACCACCCACAACCTGGCGGAAGGCGCCGGGGCCGCGTCGATCGCGGCCGCCTACAAGCAACGAGATGTCGTCGCCGGGCGTCGCGTCGTCTGCATCATGTCCGGTGGCAACATCGACGCTGCAAAATTAAGGTGGGTTCTTTCCTGATGGCCCGATGGCCTGACGGCCTGCTGGGCTGATGACGACACTCGAGCGCCTCGAGGCGTGGCGGGACGCCGGCGTCATCAGCGACGCGCAGCACGCCAGCCTGTCGGCCATCGTCCGGCGCGATCGTTTTTCACTGTACGTCGAGCTCAACGCGATCCTTTACATCGGCGTGATCGCGCTCGTCACCGGCATCGGCTGGACGGCGCGCGATTACTCGGCGGCGGTCGGCGACACCGTCATCCTGTTGACGCTGACGCTGTTGATGGTGGCGTCGTTCGGCTACTGCTTCGTCAAGGCGCCCCCGTATTCGAATCTCGAAACCGAATCGCCGTCGTTTGGTTTCGACTACGTCCTCTACTTCGCGTGCCTGGTGCTGTTGGCGACGCTGGCCTTCGTCGAAACACGCTTCGAGCTGTTCGAGGGATGGGAGGCCCACCTGCTGATCGCGTCGGTGGTGTTCGGCGCCGCGGCGTATCGCTTCGACAATCGTTTTGTCTTGTCGCTGGCGCTGTCGACGCTGGCCGGCTATCTCGGGCTGACGATCGGCTTCGACACGCTGGATAGCGAGCGCCTGCGGCTGGCGGGTTTCCTCTACGGCGCATTCCTGCTCGGCGTCGGAGTGCTGTCGAAACGGATTGCCGTCAAGGCGCACTTTCTCGACGTGTATCTGCAGGTGGGCGCGAATGCGCTGCTGCTTGCGGCGATCTCCGGCGTGGTCGGCAGCGACGCGGAGTGGGAGTATCTGCTCGTGCTGCTGGTGCTCTCGGCAGCGGCGATCGCTCTCGGCATTCGCTTCAAGCGCTTTGCGTTCGTCGCCTACGGCACGGTGTTCGGCTACGCCGGTCTCAGCATCCGCCTGATCGATGGCCTGAACGACGCCATGCTGATCTTGCTCTACTTCGTTGCAACGGCATCGCTCGTTGCTTTCGCACTCGTGCGCCTCGCGCGCAGGTTCGGGCGGGACGCATGATGATTTATCGACGCGACGACGAGCGCAAGATTCGCGTCCGCGGCCTGGTCACCGACTGGACGGCGTCGGGGCTGCTGCAGGCGGAGCAGCGCGATCGCATGCTGGCGGATCTGCACGTCGATTATCGCCGCACCAACATCTACCTGCGCGGCGCGCTGTTCGTGTTCGGGATCGTCCTCCTCAACGCGGCGGTCGGACTGCTGGCGTTGATGCTCGATTTGCGCGAAGCGTTTGGCTTCCTGCTGATGTCGGCCGCGATCGGCATGTTCTTTCTCGCGCAGTGGTTGATTGCACGCTACCGCTTCTACCGCTTTGGCCTGGAAGAAGCGTCCGCGGTGTCGGCGATCGTCTCGTTCGGAATGGGCGCCGCGATTTTCATGCGCAGCGGTTTTTCCAGCCTGCGCGGCTTCATCGCGCTGGCCGGCGCGTCGTTCATCGTCTTCAACCGCTACGGCTACCTGTATGCCGGCATCGCGGCGGTGATCTTCGCCGGCATCATCCCGTTCAACTTCGGCATCTTCACCGGGCTGGTGGCCGATACGCCGCGGCGGCTGATGGCGATCGTCATCTTCGTCATCATCTTCGGGCTGGCGCGCGAGCGGCGAAAGGACCATGACGATGAGTTCCCCGGAGATCTCTACGGCGCCCTGGAAACGACCGCGTGGATCGGGATCTATGTCCTTACCAATCTAAAGATCTCGGAGTGGCTGTCGATTCCCGACGGCGTCCCGGTGTTCTACTGGGCAACCTACGCCTTCACATGGATCCTGCCGGCGGTCGGCCTGCTGCTCGCCGTGATCGACCGCCATCGCTGGCTGCTCGACGCCAGCATCCTGATGGCGATCGTGACGCTGATGACCAACAAGCCGTATCTCGGCGGCGTTCAGAAGCCGTGGGATCCGATCGTGTTCGGTCTCGTGATGATCGCGATCGCCGTCGCACTCAAGCGATGGTTGTCGAGCGGCGCTGACGGGTCTCGCAGCGGATTTATTGCCGAACGGCTGCTGGCCTCAGAGCGCGAGCGGCTGGCGATCGCCGGCGGCGCCACCGCGCTCGGACCAGGCGCGCCGCGGCCGCACACGCATGAACCGCCGCCGCCAACGTTTGGCGGTGGTCATTCAGGTGGCGGGGGTGCTGCGGGGAAGTTCTAATCCCCCTCGCAGGCGTGCATGGGCGTATAGTCTGCGCCGGAGGGGAATCGATGAAGGCATTTATTCTCGGCGCGGCCGCCGCGCTGTCAATTCCGGCCGTCGCCGCGGCCCAGAGCTCGCGGCCCGCGACGT
>DASUSZ010000138.1:0-15724 GCA_036374815.1 Vicinamibacterales bacterium
AGCCGCCGCGAGCCGGCGCGCGCGGGAATGATGGCGAGCACGTGTGGAGGCATCAGGCTTTCGTGAATGCGGCGACGAACGCGGAGCTCCACAGCAGCCCCAGCGGTTCTCGTTCGAACGCCTCGGCGGCGCCGGCCAGCCGGTTGTACAGCTCCGGCGCCAGCGCTTCGAGCACTGGCGGCAACGGATGCGGATGCACGCCGATGAAGGTGCCGCCTGTGAAACCGTGCGCGCGCGCCGACTGCGCAAGCCCGTCGGGCGTGTGCTGGCGCGTTTCGCCGATCGACACCGGTGCGGGCGGAGGCGCGGCCATGGCACTGCCGCCGGACGCGCTCACGGTTTGCAGCTTCGCGATGAACTCCGCGATTGCCGGGCCGGTCGACGCCGCGCTCGACCGTGCAAGATGCCGTTCCGCTTCGGCAAGCAGTTGATCGAGGCCTCCAGACTGCAACTCGCGCCTGGTATGACGGTTGGCGCTGACGGCGTTGAACAGGCGATTCCGGCACGACACCGCGAACACGCCGCCGGGCTGCAGCAGTCGCGACGCTTCCGCAAACAGCCGGGCATCGCCGGGCTCGGTTTCGATCACGCCGAGCGCAGCAACGGCGTCGACCGACGCGTCCGGAATCGCATTCTCGAAGACGTCGACGCAAGCGAACGAGACGCGGCCCTGGATCTCCGGCGGCAGTTGCTGCAGTCGGCCGCGCGCGCTGGCAATCATGGTGTCGGCGAAGTCGACGCCGATCACGCTCGCGCCGCCC
Source organism: Vicinamibacterales bacterium (assembly GCA_036374815.1). GTDB lineage: Bacteria > Acidobacteriota > Vicinamibacteria > Vicinamibacterales > UBA2999 > 12-FULL-67-14b. The sequence goes on from DASUSZ010000138.1 coordinate 762, forward strand.
GCGGCCAGCAGGAAACACAAATCTCCGGCGCCCGATCCCAGATCGACCGCGCGCTGCGGCGCGCGCCCGAACTCGGCGTGGATCGCGGCGGCCGCGGCCGCGGTTCTGCGCTGGCCTCCTGGATACACCGCGGAAGATTCCGGATACGCGTATGCCAGATACTCGCTGCCGAGCTGCTGATGAAAGCGGCGGACGTCTTCAGGCTTCATGCTCGGATCGTTTCCGCCGGCCGCTGCCAGATCGGCAACACTTCCGCGAGCAGCGACTTCGGGTTGTAGACATACAAGCTGACACCCTGGCGCTCGTAAAATTCGCGCCATACACGCATGCTCTCGACAATGCCGCCAATCGCCGTATTGTGCGGCCCGGCCGTCGTCGAATCGCCGAAGCGCGGCTCGCCGCTCGGCAGCCAGAAGTACTGCCGGTTATAGAGATCGACGCCGCACAGCACGATGTTCCGCCATCCAAGCAGCGCCGCGAGATTGATGCAGTCGCTCAGCGTGCCCTCCGTATGCGCCACACCATCCGCCAGCGAGGTGCTGGGCAGCCGCGAACCTCGATGCGATCGAAACAGAAAGACGCGGCGATGCTTCGGCAGCAGTTGCAGCCACACGGCGCGATTGCCGTTGACGCCGCCGAACCCGGTCTGAACGAGGAAGGTCGTGTTCGCAAAACGCGGATTCGAGTCAATCAAATCGAAATAGCGCCGGATGTCGCTGCGCCAGTCTTTCCATTCGCCGATCTCGCGGACGACGTGAAAGTCGGATCGCACGAACTGCTGGTGCACGAACCAGTTGAAGCCAAAAGTGTCGTGCGCCTCGATGCGGCGCCACTCTGCGTCCGAAATCTCATTGAGCGAGCCGCCCGATCCGAAAATGAACACCGTGTCGCTCTTGCGTGAGCGCCGCAGCTGCTCTTCGGTCAGCAGCTCGTAGTGGCGCCGGCTCGCATGGAACCCAAGCCAGGCGCCGATCTGCCCGGGCAGCCGCTCGATCGTCCAGACGGCGTTGCGGGCGCGCCACTCGATGGCCTGGCGGATGCGTTGCAGTGCAGGCACGCTACCTGACACGCGCGATGACGGCCTCGATGACGCGATCCTGCTCGGACGCGGTCAGGCCTACCGAGGACGGCAGGCTCAGCGCGGCCGCCGCGATTCGCTCGGCAACCGGCGCGTCGGCGGCAGGTGAAGCCTGATGCGCGGGACTGCGGTGCAGCGGCTGCCACAGCGGCCGCGACTGGATCCGCAGCGACGTCAATCGGCGCATCAGCGCGCGGCTGTCTTCGCCGTACACCGCCGCGTCGATCAGCGGCGTATACAACCAGAACGTGCTCTTTGCCCATGGCGCTTCACGCATCGTTCGAATTCCCGGCACCGATGCGAAGGCGCCGGAATATCGAGCGGCAATGCGCCGCTTGGCGGCGACGTAGTCGTCCAGCAGTTCCAGCTGCGAGACGCCGAGCGCCGCCTGGATGTTGGTCAGGCGGTAGTTGAATCCGATTTCATCGTGCACGTACTCGACTGGGTCGACCTTGGCCTGCGTGCTGAGGTGTTTGGCGCGCGCCGCCCAGTCTTCGCGCGCGGTTACCAGCACGCCGCCGCCGCCGGCGGTGACGACTTTGTTCCCATTGAAGCTGAAGCAGGCGATGTCTGCCTTCGAGCCGACGGGCGTGCCGCGATACGCCGCACCAAGCGTCTCCGTAGCGTCTTCGATTACCGGCAGCTCGCGCGAGCGCGCGATTTCCACCAGCGGATCGATATCGACTGGATGGCCGAGCAGATCGACCGGCAGCACCGCACTGACGCGGCGCCCGGTCGTCTTGTTGATCAACGCGCCATCACGCCAGTCACAACCGCGCTCGACGAAATCCCGCACACGCTGCGGGTCGATCTGCCAGTAGTCGGCCTCGACATCCACGAACACGGGCCACGCGCCGACGTACCTGACGGCGTTCGCCGGTGCGGCAAAGGTGAGCGCCGGCACGAGCACTTCGTCGCCGGGCTGCACGCCGGCGGCAACCAGCGCGAGGTGCAGCGCGGCGGTGCCGCTGGTGCAGGCGACGCCGTGCGGCCGGCCCGCGGCGTGCGCCACCTCGCGCTCGAATCGATTGACGAATTCGCCCGCCGACGACACCCAGCCGGTGTCGAGACACTGCTTCACGTAGGTCCACGCGTTGCCGCCGATGAGCGGCACCGACAACGGGATCCAGCCGGCCTCGGACGGGCCGCCAGGTTCAGACGCTGTATTCACCGGCTCGAAACGCGGCAAGGTTGGATTTGATCCAGTCAATGGTGAGGCGCAGCCCGCTGTCGAGATCGTGTTGTGGCGTCCAGCCCAGCTCACGCGCAAAGCCGGCGTCGGCGCAGAGCCGCTCGACCTCACTCGCCGCCGGGCGCTCGCGCTGCGAATCGACGATCACTGTCGCGCGCGAGCCGGTCAGCGCGCAGATCCGCGCCGCGAGATCGCCAATCGACGTCTCCTGGCCCGAACCGAGATTGACGACGGCGCCGATGGCGCGATCGGCGTCGGCCACTCGAAGAAACCCCTCGACGGTGTCGGCGACGAACGTGAAATCGCGCGTCGGCGCAAGGTGTCCCAGCCGGATCTCCGTCCCGGTCAGCGCCTGCGTGATGATCGTCGGAATCACCGCGCGCGCCGATTGCCTCGGACCGTAGGTATTGAACGGCCGCACCGTGGCGACCGCCAGGCCGAACGATCGGTGATACGACCACGCCAGCAGATCGGCGCCGGCCTTGGTCGCCGAGTACGGTGACTGCGTCTGCAGCGGATGGTCCTCGCGAATCGGCACCGTCCTCGCCGTGCCGTAGACCTCGCTCGTCGACGTATGCACGACTCTGCGGACGCCGGCGTTCAGCGCGCAGCGCAGCACGTTTGCCGTGCCTTCGACGTTGGTCCTGACGTACGAGTCCGGCGCCTGGTAGGAATACGGGATGCCGATCAACGCGGCAAGGTGGAACACCGTGTCGACGCCGGCCATCGCCTTGGCCATCGCCCGCTCGTCGCCAATGTCGCTCGCGACGAATTCCACCTGCGATGCGGCCGGGGACTGATCGAGCCAGCCGCGCGTGCCCGTCGACGTATAGCGGACCATCGCCCGCGTCTTTGCGCCGCGCGCGACGAGCGCTTCGACCAGGTGGCTGCCGATGAAACCACCCGCGCCCGTCACGAGCACTGAGCGGCCGCGCCAATTGCCGGCTGTCATTCGTTGCCTCCAAACCCGGATTGCGCGCGTTGGTAGTCCTCGCTCCGGCCAATGTCGATCCAGTCCTCGTGCAGCGGAAAGCTCACCACGGTGCGGCGGTCGTCGACGGCGCGCGCGATCAAATCGGTCATGTCGTAGCGCGTATCGGGCGGGACCAGCCGGCAGACGGCGCTGTTCAAGAGATAAATGCCGGCATTCACCTGATACGTCATCAGCGGCTTCTCATCAAGGCCGGTGACCGTCACGCCGTCGGTGCGGACGACGCCGTAGGGCAGCTGGAACCGGTAGGGGCGCACCGCGACGGTCATGTCGGCGCGATGCGAGCGATGGAAGTCGAGCATCGCGACCAGGTTGACGCGCGACAAAATGTCGCCGTTCATCACCAGGATCGGCTGATCGGATGGCGGCAGCTTCGCCAGCGCGCCGGCCGTACCCAACGGCGCATCCTCGGTGATGTAGTCGATGTCGACGCCAAAGTCCCGGCCGTCGCCGAAGTGCTGCTCGATCAGATCGGACTTGTAATGCGTCGCCACGTTGACGCGCCGGATGCCTGCCTGTTGCAGCTGCTCGACGATCACTTCCAGCAGCGGCCGATCGCCCACGGGCAGCATCGCCTTCGGCCGGTCATCGGTGAGCGGCCGCAGCCGCGTGCCATAACCGCCGGCCATGACCAGCGCGCGCAGCGGCAGCGAGTACTCGTTGACGAGATTCGAGAGCAGCTCGATGCCGGCGACGCGGCCATCGCGGTCGAGCAGCGGCACGTGACGCAAATCGTGGCGATGCATCAGGTCGAGCAGCTCCGCCTTGCTGGTGCCTTCCGGAGCGGTGATCGGCACGCGTGGAGCCGCCTCCGCCTTGGCGCCGAGCAGTTGTTCCGCGGTCGCATCGAGATGCTGACCGGCGAGCAGGGCCCGGCGCACGTCGCCATCGGTGATGGCGCCGATCAGCCGGCGATCGCCGTCAACCACCAGCGCGATGCCGAGGGCGCTGCGATCGATGCGCGCGATCACCTCGCGCATCGGCGTTTGCAGCGACACGAACAGATCGTTGATGTCAGCCATGCGCCGCCGCGACCTCCGCCCAGATCTCGCCCCAGTTCACCTGCAGATGGCGAATCGTGAATCCGGCTTCGGCCATTTCCTTCTCGAACGACGCCAGCGTGTACTCGGTGAAATGCGTCGGGTCGCTGAACGCGTACAAGCCCAGTTCCTGCCTGAGCGACGGATGCCAGTCGCGATCGAACATCGGCACGCGAATCAGCCAGCGCGACGGCGTCACCTTGCGCTGCACCTCGCGCAGAAACTCGACCCGGCGCTCGATGTGCTCCAGCACGTTCGACATGACGACCACGTCGAAGCGGCCCTCGGGAAGGACGGCGGGGGCCTCACCTTCCATGAAGGTCAGCCGGCTGTGCTGAAACAGCTGCCGCGCCTTCGTCACGTTGTCGCCGCTGAGATCGAGACCAACGACGTGCGCGCCAGTGCGGGTGGCGATCGAATTCGACACCGCGCCGTAGCCGCAGCCGATGTCGAGCACCCGCTCCCCGTCCTTGATGCGCTGCACGAAAAAATCATGGTAGCGCATGATGCGGTGCTTGACGTGGACGCCGTCGCCGTAGGCGAGCGCCGCGAGATCGATCTGCCCGGACACGTCGCTCGCCATCGTCAACAACTCGCGCAGCGCCTGAGCGGGAGGGCGGGTCGCCGACGCGCGCGACACCAGCTGCACCAGCCGGCGGCGGGCAATCGCCGGCATCGCGAGAAACGGCGCCATCGCCAGGCGGCTGATCAGACGCATGTTTGGACGGCAGTCACAGGAATGGATCGATCAATCTGCGTACGCGCCGCAGCAGCGAGTCGTAGGTGAATTCTTCTTTTGCAAGCGCCATCGCGTTGGCGGCGATCGTCGAGCGCACCGAGGGATCCTTGAACTTCGCGACGGCGTCATCTGCGTTCGAGAAGTCCTTCCGCAGCGGGATGTAATGCACGTCCGGCTTCATGAAGCCGTCGTACTCGCCTTCGAAGAGGATCTGCACCGTGCCGGTTCCCGCGGCTTCGACATGACGCCCGCTCATGATGCGGAGCGGCACCGATTCACGATCGCCGCGCAAGCAGGCGTCGTAGGTCGCTTCGAAACCGGCGTCGGGGTGGCGCTTCTCGAACTCGAGCACGCGCAGCCTTGCCGCATCATCGAGCGAGAAGAAATCGCCGCCCGCCTCGGTGCCGAGCTGCCCCTTGCATCGATTGAGGAACGCCGCCCATTCGGTTTCGTTGAAGCGGTCGGCGGCCTTCATCGAGATATCGACGGCAAGGCCGTAGCGGCCTGCATTCTCAGTGAAGAAGTCTGCGATCTGCCGGCGCTCGCGATGACCGAGGTAATACGCCGTGTCGTCGGCGCGGTAGCCAAGATCAATGGGCCGGTCTTCGACGCGGGTCGCCGGCGTGAACAGCATTTCGTCGAGGCCGGTGTTCGGCACGCCCGCCACCGCGCAGCCAAGCCGGTTGCGATACAGCGCGTGAACGACGGGCGATTGCGTTTGCGAGATCAAAAGCGCGATCCGCAGGCGTTCCGCGAACGCCATCTTCTCCGCCATCAGCTTGTATTCGTTGCCGATGAAGAAGATCTTCGGCTGCGGCCGCGCCGCCAGGGCGTCGATCATCCATTCCGGCGCGAGCGAATCGTTCGAAAACACGGAATGCAGCAGCACGATCGCATCGCCGCTGAAGGTGTGCGCCAGCCAGCCCGATCGGATCCGCTGCTGCCACTCGCGATCGAGCACGTTGACGACGGTGCATTCGAACAGCGGGTGACTGGCGAAGTGGCGCGGCCATTGTTGCTGGTACGAAAACGTCGAGTTCTGCTCCGACAACGCGCACAGCAGCAACACCCGGCATGGCTTCATGAAGCAAACACGGCGCGGTGCCGCGCCAGCCAGCTGCGCACGTTCAAATGCGTGACGGCACGCTGCCTGGCCCGTTCTGACAAGGCCCGATGATCCGCCGCAACGCGGCGCACAGCACCGGCGAGCAGGAGCGGATCCGGCGGGTAGTCCTGCTCCCAGCTTTCAGGGCCGGCGACGCCCGCACCCGCGTCACCGACCAGCTCCGGTACGCCGCCGGTCGCCGAGTACACGACCGGCAGGCCCGTTGCGAGTGCTTCGACCACGACGGCCGGACACGGATCGTTGTACTTGGTGTGGAGAAGAATGTCGGCGCGGCGGTAGATGTCCGGCGCCTGGCGCTGTGTGTACGGTCCAACGAATTCGACGCGCTCGAGGACGCCGCGGTCGCGCGCGTACCCATTCGCGCGCTCCCGCGCAGCGCCTCGATCGGCGTTCCAACCCAATCGTCCCGTCACAATCAGCCGATAGTCGGCGCCGCCACCAACCAGCGCGGCGAGCGTATCAATCGCGGTCGCGTATCGGTACCACGCGTCCTGCGATCCACCCAGCAACAACGTTTTCGGCACTCTCGTATCACGCGCGGGAGCGAAGGTCTCGACGTCTACGGAATTGTGCAGCACTTCAGTCGCGCCGGCGGCCGGGCCCGCGAACTTGTCGGCGCTGCGGCGGCAGAAATCGCTTTGGTAGAACACGTGATCGGCAAGTGAAAGCAGATGCCGCATCGGTTCGTTGACACGCTCCCAGCCGGGTCCGTGCCACGCGGGATAGGCGACGCCGTTCTGGTTGAGGATCACGCGCGCGCCCGCGCGCCGCGCCCACCGCGCCATCGTCACCGCGCCTTCCGGCAGGTTGCTGGAGACCAGATACAGCACGTCGAAACGGAGCGGCGAATTCGGAAACTCATCGGCCAGGCTCTGCAGCTTGACGATGCCGCCGACCGCGGTTTCGTCGCGGGCGGGCAGATGCAGATGACCGTAGGACACGGCGGTGGCGCGGGGTTTTCCGGCGATCGCCGCCACCGCGCCCTGGACCCAGGCGCGGCCTTCGCGCGCGGATCGAATCAACGGACGCAAACTAGAACGGACGCTCACCGCTGTTGAGCCGCTGCTGCACGCGCGCGCACACCAGGCGCACGCCTTCCTGGACGCCGACCTTCGGCGTCACGCCAAGCAGCGTCTGCATGCGATCGAGCGTCGGCCGCTTGATCAGCGTCATGCGCGACGGCAGCTCGTTGATCCTGACGAGCGATGGATCGGCGCCGAGCGTCGATCGAATCATTTCCGCGAGCGTCTCGATCGGCATCACGTCGGGATGGCCGATGTTGATGACCGAGTACTGATCGATCGCCGCCGCGGCTTCGATGGCGCGGACCGCGTCGCTGACGTGGAGCCAGCTGCGCATGCTGCCGCGGTGCACGTGAATCGGCCGGCCCAGCGCCAGGTCGCTGGTGAAGCGGATCATCGCCGAGCGATGGTCGCCGAGCTCCTCGTTCTCGTCGTACATCATGAACGGGCGCAGCACGCACGCCTTGAGGCCGTAGGTGCGCGCCTCGTACTCGACGAGCTGCTCGCCCAGCAGCTTCGACAAGCCGTAGCGATTGTTCGGCTTTGGATCGGACAGCCGCTCGTCCATCGGGTCGCATTCCGGCCCGTAGACTTCGGACGTCGAAAAGAACACGACCCGCGCCCTGGCGCGCCTTGCCAGCTGCAGCACGTTGTTGATGCCGCCGAGGTTGGTGGAGATCGCCAGGCTGCTCGCCTGTTCGCAGGTGACGCGGCTGACGATCGCCGACAGCAGGAACACGACATCGGGCTGCCAGTCGAACGCCGGCAGCAAGTCAACCGGGTGGTTGATGTCGGCCATCAAAAAGCCTTCGCGCCAGCCGGGCCTGATGTCCGACTCGAGCACTTCCACGCCGCTCGCCCGCAAGTGCTTCACGAGCGGAGCGCCGATGTTGCCTTCTGATCCGAGCACCAGGGCTTTTTTCATAATGTGATGACGAAAGGATCGGCGACGAACCACGCGTCCCAGGCGCGTTGGTCCGCTGCGGGCGACAGCGCAATCGTGTGCGAGGGGCCGCCGTTGACCGGGTAGTCGCAGTAACCGATGTCCATCCAGGTCCGGCCGCCGCGATGGCGATGATAGGCGTGGTAATACAAGCGGCCGTCGGTCACGTGCGGATGGGAATATCCCAGGTAATTGCGGCCGTCACGCACCAGCCGCGCGAGTGACTGGTTCAATCGATCCGCTCCGCGAACGCGTCCGCCGCCAATGCGAACGGCCACGAGCTCCTCGGGCTCGACACGCAATCCCGGCCCGTGCGGCGGAAGCAGCTGCCGCGTCTCGCCGAATGGATTGCCGCCGCTCGACGTCATCTGCACGATGGCCGCGGCGCCGGTGCGGCGCTCGATCAGGCTGAACCAGATCACCGTGCGATCCTTCGCGAAGGTCACCTGCGGGTAATGCAGGCGGTAGTTGCCGAACTGATCCCCCGACAGCACCCACGAGGGATCGATTCGCCAGTCACGGCCATCGCGGCTGCGGGCGTGGCACAACCAGGTGCCGCGCGAATAGTGATCGCGATATGCCACGAAGTGCATGCGCAGCTCGCCGTCAACCACGCTGACCGACGGCTCGATGACGCCCCCATGCCGGCTGTCCGCAAACACCGGGCATGCTGCGCGAACGTCATCGAACGTCAGCATCGGCTCCGCATCCACCTTCCACGTTCGGGCGTCATGCGATCGCGCGAGCGCGATGACGTGCGTCAGCTGATCGCCGGCCGGCTGCGGACCCACGCCCTGGTAGAACATCCACCATTCGTCGCGAACACGCAGCACCGTCGGATTGCAGGTCCGCACCGACCGCCACGCGACCGCCGCATCGATCGGGATGATCAAGCCGTCGCCGTTGACGCGGCGGAATGAGCGGCCGTCCTCGGCGACCGCGAGCCCGATCTGTTCTGTCTGGCGATCCGCCGCCATGCCGGCGTAGTACAGGAACGCCGTCACCGCTGGAACTGCGGGTCGTACCACGTCACGTTGCGCTTCATTTCGTGGAGGAACGCCTGGTACTGCTCTTTCGCATTGAAAAAGACGATGCCGACGTCGCTTTGGTACTGCTTGATCTTGTACAGCCCGCCGTGATGCTCGTTGATGTAGGCGCCGAACGGATGCAGCGAGTGCGGATCGAAAGACATCGAGCCCGGCACGCCGGCAATGTGCAGCAGCACGTCGATCGTTTGCGTCGCGCCCGTTCGATCGAGATACGGCATCTTGACCGGCCTGCTCATGAACAACGGCCGCGGGTATTCGTCCGGGTGCAGGTACTCGACCAGGTGCACCAGCGAGTTCACTTCGAACGTGCGGCCGAGCAACACCACCTTGCCGCCCTGTTCGGTGAGCTTGAACCAGGGCGAATGGCGATCCTGGACGTACGGTGTCGAGAGATGGTGCTCGCCGACCAGCTCTGTCGCAAGCGGTCCGCGCGCCGTGAGGTTGTAATACGGATGCACGCTTCGCACCGCATCCGGCAGCTTGCGAAAGTATTCCGACACCAGGCCGCGGTTCGACGAGCTGTTGACTGGATCGAACACGTCATCTGCAGCCGGCGCGCCGGCCATCAAGCGCCGCAGCCAGCCAACCGGCCGATCGAAATCGGTGCCCATCGTCAGGGTGCCGGTCTCGCCGACCAGATCGATGAGCATCTTCAACAAGTCCTTTGAGTAGGTGCGCAGTCCCGGCACCTTCTCGGCCGGCGGCCGCGACGAGCCGCGCAGCAGGTGGCCCACCGAGCAGTGCACGTGCAGCAGATCGCCGCGCCCGACGCCGCACTCCTCGAGGAACGCGCGAATTTCGGCGATCGCGATTGGATAAGTCGGTCCGTCTGGCGGCTGAAAGGACCGCCGTAGATCGTTCGCCGCGGCCCGGACGATGCGCACGCGTTCGAGGGTGCGGTCGCCAAGCAGCGATTTGAACTTCTCCTTCATCTACGAGTTGATCGAGCGGATCACTTTCGCGGGCACGCCGCCGACGACGACGTGATCGGGCACCGACTCGGTGACCACCGCGCCGGCGGCGACTACGGAACCGTTGCCGATGCGGACGCCGGGCAACACGATCGCGCCCGCGCCAATCCAGACGTCGTCACCGATCTCGATGGCTGCGTCGACAGGCACCGCGTATCGCGGCAGCTGAATCGGATGCGCGCGCGTGGTGATGACGACGTGCGACGCGATCATCACCCGGCTGCCGATGCGCAAGCCGCCGTTGGCGCGAATGTGGCAGAACTCGCCGAACGCAACGTCGCCGCCGCACTCGATCTTTTCGGCGTCGTAGATTTGAAGCGGCATGCGCAGTTGTACAAAGCCGGCGCGCCGCATCTGCGAGAGCCACTGGTTGGCGCGATATTGATAAGCGAGCCGAAGCAGCCAGTCGGCCAGCGGCCCGAGCACTCCCAGCAGCATTACGAGGCGGCTCGATTCACTGTCAGCCAGTGCGCATGGCCGTCCAGAATTTCTGCCCACCACCGTTTCGCATCACCGACTCTGCGCGCGAGTTCGAGTTGCTCTTGCGCAAGTCGATCGGCAAGCTTGCCGTCAACCAGCAATCGGTCGCATAAGGCGGCGTAATCGGCGATCGAACGCGCCGTGCCACTCGGCGCCGCAAGAGACGGCACTTCGCATGTGCCGGGCTGCGGTTTGCCCCACGCGTCTTCGTCGAACCGGACCGCGAGGTGCACCGAGGGCACGCCGGTGGCGTACGCTTCGAACCGCGAGGAACCGCCGCCGAGGGGAAATGCATCCGGCGCGAGCCGCGCGCGCCGCAGCAATCCAAGCAGGCGCTCCCAACCTTGATCCGGCAGCATGCCGTCTTCACCACGAACGGCACTGAAGGCGCCGAGGTAGTCGACGCGATCGCGGACCCCGGCATCGGCGGCTTCTTTGAGAATCGATGCGAGAGCCGCGCCCGAGTCCCGGCCCATCAACGCAAGACGCACCTGCGGATTCCTGACCAGCACTTGCATCAAGACGGCTCGAAATGCCGGCGCCGCGAACTTGAACAGCGAGCCGTGACACACGATCAACGGTTCGCGCTCCGCCCATTTGGCCCGCGGTTCCGACAACAGCCCCCGAGGGTCGATATAGCCGGTGATTGTCTGAACGCGTGAAGATGGCACGTAGCTTCGCGACGTTCCGCAGAACATGCGGTTATTGACGACGAAATAGTCGGCTTCCGGCTGCCCGTGAAACTGCAAATCGACGTTGCGGTGATGCATCAAGTCCGAGCCGGCGCAGAGATTGGCGATGCAGGGTGCCTCGATCAGGTCGACGATCTCGAACGCCTCTTCCTTTTGGCCGATGTTGATGACGAGGTCCGGTCTGGCGTGATTGATGAACTGCGCTACACCCGCGGCGTTCGCCGCACCCGAATCGAGATCGAATGCCGCATATTGCCGGCCCTCGCGCTGCAAATAGGACGCGAAGCGGCCGGAGTGGCTAATGTCGGCGATTACGAGATCGGCGGGGCACGCATCGACGAGCTCGCGTGGGAACCCGAGTAGTCCGACGAAGCGGCCAACCATCGCCACGCGAATGGCCTGACCCGGCGAGGGCCCGGGCTTCGCTGCCACCGGACGCCCGCGGCGCCGCACCAGCGTCGCCACTCGCGACATGTGCACGTTGACCCAGCCCATCTCGTATAGCGGCCATCCGGAATACACGAATCGTTGCTCGAACACGCCAAGCACGTGCGCGCTGGCCTGCGGTCCGCGCATCGCCGCAATCAGATCGAGAATCGTTCCCGCGACGGCGATCGTCACCCGGCTGCCAAGCAGCGCATACAACGCACGCCACCATGCGGCCCGAACGCTACTCAATGTCGAACCGGATCGATCGTTCGGCGCGATCGGCGAGAGCCACGGCATCGGCGCGCGATCGGCCCGCGGCAATCACGAACCCAGCTCGATCGGCGCCGACGCGGACGCGCCTGATTTCCTGGCCGGGCGCGACCGTGACGGCGCAATCGAGCACGCCTGGCCACCGGGCCACCTCCTCAACGCCGGCGACAGCGCGCAGGTGGCCGGGAGAAGGAGTCAGGAACCGGTAGCTACAACCCTGTTGCGTCGCCGGCAGGAGGTTGCTGGGTTCGTCGCCGGCGTGGACGCGAACGACCTCGCTCAACATGTCGATGCCCGTGACCTGCGGCACAATCGGGTCCGGCGTGCCGCCGCCGCCACAACGCGCACCGAGCTCGAACAACTTCGGGCCGGCTGCCGTCGTGCACGCCTCGACGTGCGCGGCGCCGACGGTGATGCCGAGCGCGCGAACCGATGCCTTGACGAGATCGTGCAACGCCGTCAGGGCGTCGCCGCTCAGCGCCGTTGGATAGTCCACGCTCTTGTCGACCCGGTACGGCAGCGGCGTCTTGACCTTGTCGGAAACGGCGAGGACGTGAGTCTCGCCGCGCCACGTGATCGTCTCGACGCTGTGTTCCACGCCGTCGAGCCATTCTTCGACGATGATTTCCGGATCGCTGTAGGCGGACTGCGCGAAGGCGACGGCTTCGCGGAGCGCATCTCGGTTCGCGGCCACCGACACGCCGCGGCTGGCGCCGCCGTGGCTGTCGGCGGGCTTCACGATCAACGGCCAGAGGTTGATCGCGTCAGCGCCGGCCACTGCTTCGTCGACGGTCGTCGCCGCGCGCCAGCGCGCCTGCGGCAGCCCGGCCTGGTCCCATGCCGCGCGCATCAAGGTCTTGCGTGTCGCACGGGCCGCCGCATCGGGCGTGATGCCGACCAGCCCGAGGTGATGCGAGACGTGCGCTGCGGTCTCGACGCCGAAGTCGTTCAACGGCACGATCGCATCGATCCCGATCTCGCGCGCCACGCGCAGGACGCCGTCTCGATCCGTGATGTCGACGGCCGCATGCTGATCCGCGTCCTTGAACCCTTCCGCATTCGCATCGCGATCGACCGCAACCACCCGATAGCCAATCGCGCGCGCCTTGCGGATCGAGCGCGCGTAATAACGCGACGCGCCCAGAATCATCACGGTCTTGCGGCGGTTGCTCAGCTGACCTCCGCGCCGAGCTTGCGGCGCCAGATCGCGCGCTGCACTCGAGTGACGCGCTCCGCCAACTCGGGACCGGGCGCGTAGTTCACGCCGCCATCGCCGGTGGCCACACCCAGCACCCTCGTCGGATTGGTCATCGAATCGACGACAACGTCGCCGGCACGGCCGACCAGGCCGCCGCCGACCACCGCGACGCCGTCGAGATCGCCGCGCCCCATTAATTCCGTCGCCACCCGGCGAGTCCCGGCCGCCGCAGCCAGCTCCGCAGCGAGCGCGGCACGCATGTCAGGCCGCACGACGCGGATACCGCGGCCCGAAGCGCGCTCGACGGCCCCGGGTTGCAGGGCGCCGATGCCGGCGTCGAAGATCGTCGCCGCATCAGGCAGTTGATCGACCACGTCGGCGCCAATCGCGCCGCGCGCGAACGCCACCAGCACGGCGGCGTCTCGCGCCGCTGTAACCGCATCCGCGGCGAATACGATTTCCGAGGCAGGACGTGCCAGCGCGCCGATCGCGCTCTCCACCGCCGCGGTGTGAGCGGCGGCAACGGTCACGCGACGGCCGCGATCGGCCAGCGCGAGTGCCGCGCGCATCGCCATCGCGTCGCTGCCGACGATGAGCGCGGGCACGCTCGTATCCGGGGACAACGACGCGATCTGGAGATCGACCGCGCGAATCCACGTGTCGCTGTCGCGATACGCGAGCAGGCGGGCCGGTTCGATCACCTCCGCCAGCACCGCGGCCGGCGACCAGCCGCCCGGTTGCACGTCGGCATCCGCGAGCCACACGTCGATGTCGGCGCCAATCGCGGCCGCCAGCTCGCGCACCGATGCACTGTCGTGCACTTCGGCGCTCGCGATGACCGATTCGAACTCCTCCTGCACGAACGCCGACACGCTCGAACGTTCGCGGCGCTGCGGAGCGGCCACGACGTTGAAGACGCTGCGGCGTCCGCTCTTGATGGCCACGGTGCGGGCCTTGCGCGCCGCATCGCTGGCCAGTTCCGCAAACGATCGGCCGGCACCGCTTGGATCCGCGAACGATGCCGGACGATCGACGACATGCACGCCGGAGCGGCCCTGCTGACGCCGGCTCAATTCCGCGGCGACGCTCTCGACGAGCGCGCTGGTCACGTCGACGCGATCGACGCCGCTGACCTCGACAATCAGGTCGCGCGGATCGACGTGATGCCGGTCGGCATGGCGCAGGATCATCTCGAGCGCGCTCGAGTGGAACCCCGCGAAACCGGACGTGATGTTCAGCGGATCGTGGCCCTTGCCCTTGAGCAGCGGCCGCACCACGCGCTCGCTCAAATCCATCAGGCGATTCAGATCGATTCCCGTGGACACGCCCTGCTTGTGCAGGATCGCCACCAGGATCTCCGTCACGGCGTTGCCGCCGCCGCGGCCGATGCCCTGCAGCGTCGTGTCGACGACGGCGGCGCCGGCTTCGATGGCGGCCAGCACATTAGCCATGCCGAGCGCGAGGTTGTCGTGGCCGTGGAAACCAATCTCCACGCTCAACGCATCCTTCATCGCGCTCACGTAGGTCCGCACATCATCAGGCAGCATGGTGCCCGCCGAATCGACCAGGCTGACCACCTGCGCGCCGTAGCCTTCGGCCATCCGCGACAACTCGACAAGGCGCGCCGGCGGAACCGCATAGGACTTCATCAGGTTGACGGACACGTGCAAGCCGAGCGCGAGCGATTGGCGGACGAACGGTTCGGTCTGCGCGATGTCCGGTGCGTTGGCGCCGACGCGCACG
>DASUSZ010000139.1:0-3514 GCA_036374815.1 Vicinamibacterales bacterium
CCTGCACCGCAGCGGCCAGCGCGGCCTCGGCGTGTCGTATCTCGAAGGCTTTCATCGCGCCATCGAAAGCGACTTCGACTTCGTCGGCCAGATGGATGCCGACCTCTCGCACGATCCGAAGTACCTGCCGGCGATGATCGAGGCGGCCGACAAGGGCGCCGACCTGGTGATCGGCTCGCGCTACTTGAACGGCATCAGCGTGGTGAACTGGCCGCTGCGCCGGATCATCCTGAGCCAGTTCGCGAATTTCTACATCCGCACGGTGACCGGCCTGCATTTGCGCGACATCACCACCGGCTATCGCTGCTGGCGGCGCGAGTCGCTCGCGAAGCTGCCGCTCGATCGCATCGTGTCGGACGGTTACGCATTCCTGCTCGACGTCACCTTCATGGCCGCGGACGCCGGCCTCAAGATCGTCGAATCGCCGATCATCTTCATCGAGCGCCGCATTGGCGCGTCGAAGCTGTCGAGCGGGGTGCTGCTCGAATCGCTGCTGACGCCGTGGAAGCTGATCATGCGGCACGGCCGCGTCAAGCCGCGCTGATGCCCAGCCTCAGTGTGTTCTTTCCGGCGTACAACGATGCCGGCACCATTGCCAGCCTCGTGATTACGTCGGTCAAGGTCGCGGCCACGCTCACCGACGACTACGAAGTGATCGTCATCAACGACGGCAGCCAGGACGACACCGCGAAGATCCTCGACGAGCTGGCGCGGATTTATCCCGGCCGCGTCCGCGTCGTGCATCACGAGACCAACCGCGGCTACGGCGGTGCGCTGCGCACCGGCTTTGCCACCGCCACCAAGGACTACGTGTTCTACACCGACGGCGACGCCCAGTATGATCCGGCGGAAATGACGGCGCTGTGGGAGAAGATGACGGACGACGTGGACTGGGTGAACGGCTGGAAGATCAGCCGGTCCGACCCGCTGCACCGCATCATCATCGGCCGCCTCTACCATCACTACGTCAAGCTGCTGTTCGGCCTCAAGGTGCGCGACGTCGACTGCGACTTCCGGTTGATGCGGCGGCGGATCTTCGACATAGTTCGTCTCGAGAAGAACAGCGGCGTGATCTGCCTGGAGATGATGAAGAAGTTCCAGGACGCAGGTTTCCGCGTCGCCGAGCAACCGGTCCATCACTATCATCGCGCGCATGGCCAGTCGCAGTTCTTCAACTTCCCGCGGGTGGTTCGCACGCTGATCGACGTGCACAAGCTGTGGTGGGCGCTGGTGATTCGCAAGGAACATCTCAAGGGCCGATGACCGAGACTTTCTATCGCGGCAGGCGCGTGATGATCACGGGCGGGCTGGGCTTCATCGGCAGCAATCTCGCCCACCGCCTCGTCGCGCTCGGCGCCGACGTGCTGCTGGTCGACTCGCTGATCCCCGATTACGGCGGCAACCTGTTCAACATCAGCGGCATCGAGGACCGCGTCAAGGTCAATGTCGCCGACGTGCGGCAGGCGAGCACGATGAACTACCTGGTGCAGGGACG
Source organism: Vicinamibacterales bacterium (assembly GCA_036374815.1). GTDB lineage: Bacteria > Acidobacteriota > Vicinamibacteria > Vicinamibacterales > UBA2999 > 12-FULL-67-14b. The sequence goes on from DASUSZ010000139.1 coordinate 1,496, forward strand.
CGAGGTGATCTTCAACCTCGCCGGCCAGGTCAGTCACATCGACAGCATGCGCGACCCGCATACGGACCTCGAAATCAACTGCCGCAGCCAGTTGACGCTGCTCGAGGCGTGCCGCCACCACAATCCCGGCACGAAGGTCGTCTATGCGAGCACGCGGCAGATTTACGGCAAGCCCGATCAACTGCCCGTCACCGAGCGTCACCTGGTGCGTCCGACCGACGTCAACGGCATCAACAAGGCCGCCGGCGAGTACTACCATCTCGTTTACAACAACGTGTTCGGGGTGCGCGCCTGCGCGCTGCGCCTGACCAACGTCTACGGCCCGCGCCAGCTGCTGCGCCACAACCGCCAGGGCTTCATCGGCTGGTTCGTGCGCCTCGTGCTCGAGAACAAGGAGATCCAGGTCTTCGGCGACGGGTCGCAGGTTCGCGACTTCGTCTACGTGGACGACGCGGTGGAAGCGTTCCTGGCGGCAGGCGCATCCGACAGCGTCAACGGCGAAGCGTTCAACGTCGGCGGCGAGGAGCACATCTCGCATCGCGAGCTGGTGAAGATGCTGGTCGAGATCGCCGGCAGCGGCCGCTACACGTTCGTCGAGTGGCCGGCGGACAAGAAGGCGATCGACATCGGCAGCTTTTACGCGGACTCGTCGTTGTTCCGCGAGCGCGCCGGCTGGCGGCCGCGGGTGAAACTACGCGAGGGTTTCGCGCGCACGTTCGAGTACTACCGGAAGCACCTGCGCGAGTATGTCGGTGAAGGTTCCGTTTAACGCGCTGAAGCCGGCGGAGGATGCCGCCGACGTCAGGGCGGCAATCGATCGCGTGCTCGCGAGCGGCTGGTTCGTGCTCGGGCCCGAGGTTGAAGCGTTCGAAGCGGAATTCGCCGCCGCGAGCCAGGTGCCGCATGCCGTCGGCGTCGGCACCGGCACCGATGCAATCACGCTGATCCTGCGCGCGCTCGACATCGGCGCAGGTGATGAAGTGATCACGCCGCCGCTATCGGCGGCGTACTCGGCGCTCGCGATCATGATGGCCGGCGCGCGGCCGGTGTTCACCGACATCGATCCCGAGCGGCTCACGCTCGACCCGAAACTGGTCGAGGCCGCGATCACCAGCCGCACGCGCGCGATCATGCCCGTGCATTTGTACGGGCAGGCCGCAGACATGGGCGCGCTCGAGGCGATCGCCAAGCGGCATAATCTCGCGCTCGTCGAGGACGCCGCGCAGGCGCATCTCGCCACCGCGGATGGGCGGCCGGTCGGCACAATCGGCGTTGCGGCCGCGACGAGCTTTTACCCCACCAAGAATCTGGGCGCGGCCGGCGATGGCGGCGCGGTGTTGACGCGCGACGCGCGGCTGGCGGCTCGCATCAAACGCCTTCGCAACGGCGGACAGGTGACGCGTTATCAGCACGACGAGTTCGGCGTGAACTCGCGGCTCGACGAAATGCAGGCGGCGATCCTTCGTGCGCGGCTGAAGTACCTGCCGTCGTGGACCGCGAAACGGCGCGCCATCGCGAAGCAATACCGCGTCGCGCTCGACCGCGCGCGGGACATGACCGTTCCTCGCGAGTTCGACGCCGGCCACGTCTATCACCTGTTTCCGGTGCTGACCGGCGCGCGCGATCGCTTCCAGGCCCATATGAAGGATCGCGGCATCGAGACCCTGATCCACTATCCAGTGCCTATTCCCCGGCAGCCGGCGCTGCAGTCGACCAGCCCGGCCATGTGCGCGATCGCCGACCACGTGTGCGCGCAAGTCGTTTCGCTGCCGATGTATCCGGGGCTTTCAGACGAGGCGGTCAGGGCCGTGGCCGAGGCGGCGGCGACTTTCGGGCGGTGATCCGCGTCTTATCAAAGACCTTATAATTGGAACACCGCACCATGCGCCGAGCTCTGCTTCTCACCGTTGCACTTTCACTTGTCACCGCCTGGCCGGCGGCTGCGCAAAACCTGAAAGTGAGCTTCCACGACGGCCGCGTGTCGGTCGAAGCGACGGCTGTGCCGGTGCGCGCGATCCT
>DASUSZ010000140.1:0-3204 GCA_036374815.1 Vicinamibacterales bacterium
GCCGTTGCTGCGCTTCTACCTGAAGATGATCGGCAAGGTCTGACGGATGCGCATCGCCATCGATGCCCGCAAGCTCCGCGACTTCGGCATCGGCACCTACATCCGGAACATCCTGATCGAGCTGTCGCGCCTCGATCGCGACACCGAGTACGTGGTGCTGTGCCGTCCCGACGACATCGGCTCGGGCGACGTGCTGGGCAGGAATTTCCGGATGGTGCCGGAGACCGCGCCGTCGTATTCGATCGGCGAGCAGTTCCGCATTCCGCTGTCGCTGGCGCGCGAGCGCGTGCGGCTGGTGCACGAGCCTCACTACGTGTTGCCGCCGCTGATCCGGTGCCGCTCGGTCGTGACGATTCACGACTGCATCCACCTGATGTTCCCGCAGTATCTGCCGAGCCGATTGGCCTACGTGTATGCCAAGGGCTCGATGTGGACCGCGTCGAAGAAGGCGGACAGGATTCTGACGGTGTCGGAGGCATCGAAGCGCGACATCCTGCGTTTCTTCGACGTGCCGCCGGAGAAGGTGGTGGTCGCGCACAACGCGATCGACGAGCGCTTCCTCGCGCCGGCCGACGCCGAGCGCACCGAGCTCGTCAAGCAGCGCTATCAGCTCGATCACCCGTTCGTGCTGTATGTCGGCAACATCAAGCCGCACAAGAATCTCGCGCGCCTGATCGATGCGTTCGGCCGCGCGCGGCCGCACTGCCCGGACGATCTGAAGTTGATCATCGTCGGCGACGAGATTTCGAAGTACCCGGCGCTGCGCCAGTCGGTGCACAAGCACAAGCTCGACAAGCACGTGCGCTTCCTCGGCTTCCAGCCGATGGAGACGCTGTCGACGTTTTACCGGCTCGCCCGCGCATTCGTCTTTCCGTCGCTCTACGAGGGCTTCGGCCTGCCGCCGCTCGAGGCGATGGCGTGCGGCACTCCGGTCGTGACGTCGAACCTGTCGTCGCTGCCCGAAGTCGCCGGCGGCGCCGCGCTGCTCGTCGATCCGTACGACGCCGACGCGATTGCACGCGGCATCGTGCAGGCGGTGACGGATGAAACCCTGCGCGCCGATTTGATCAAGCGCGGCCTCGAACGCGCGCGATCGTTCTCCTGGACGCAGAGCGTCAAGAAGATCCACCAGATCTACATGGACGTCGCCCGCTAGCCGCTGCCCCCCGCCGCCTGAAAAGGGGGCCGGGGATCTTTTCCGACGGCATCGGCTTTGCGAGGCGTCCGGCATTCCCCGGAGGATCCGAATGCCGCGACGTCCTCGACACGAGCTGACTGGCATTGCCTTTCACGTCATGAACCGCGCCGTGCGCGGCACGAAACTGTTTCGAACGTATCGGGATTTCGATGCCTTCGCAGAAACAGTGTGCGAGGGCTTGGAACGGATTGCGTACAAAGTACGCATTCATACCTACCAGGTGCTCGACAACCATTGGCACTTTGGAATTACCTGCGATCGGATCGCGGATCTTTCAAAGTTCATGCACTGGATGGAAGGGACGCACGCCAACAGATGGGCGGGTGCGCATAAAGCCCGGGGCCGCGGTTACGTGTATCAAGGCAGGTTCAAATGTGTGCCGGTTCAGACGAGCACTTCGTTGATTCGCGTCTGCCGATACATTGAGCGCAACGCGCTGCGTAAACATCTGGTTCGGGTAGCGCAAGACTGGCCCTGGGGTAGTCTCTACGCACAATGCAACAACCGGCATCCGATCCCGCTCGCTCCATGGCCGATCGCACAGCCGACGAACTGGATTGAGCTCGTTAATTCGCCGCAGACAGAAGCCGAACTTCGGGACTTACGGAGATGCATTAAGCACGATCAACCGATTGGCGATCCCGAGTGGGCCAAGGTAGTGGCGCCGTTACTCGGACTCACGATGCGATCTGTCGGTCGACCTAAGAAGCGCTAGCACAGCAAGTTAAGTCGAAATTATCCCCGGCCCCTTTTCTCGCTCGCTCGCGCGGGCTAGCCGCCGAGGGCGAAGACGATGAATAGAAGCGCCGTGCCGGCCGCGCCCACGAGCAGGGCGAACACGGTTCGGCCCCAGCCGTGCTTCTCGGGGTTCTTCTTCAGGTCCCACGCCGCAATCAATCCGAGGATCAGCGCGATCGGCGCCGGTGCGACGAGCAATCCGAATAGCGCCGCATAACCGGCCGCGATCGCCCAGCCGGATCGGCCGACGGGCATGATCATCCTGTCCTTCGCCGTCGTCGGGCGAGGCTCGCTCCGCGTCACGATGCGCGAGCGAAAGATCTGGCCGCACTTCGCGCACTTGAAGCTCTGGTCGTCGTTTTCCGCTCCGCACTTCGGACAAAACATCGGCGACTCGTCTACTTGCAGATCGGTGGTTCAACCGCGCGAATCGTGTAGCGGGTCTTCTCGTCGCCGGGCGGCGTGACGCCGATCTTCGGATCGATCGCCGGATCGACTTCGATCACCGTCATGCCGCAGACGACGCGTGATTTGGGGGCGGGAGCGGGTTGCGACTGCTCGACGGCGTTGTTGAGCGCGCCGCGCAGCTCGAACAACTTTTCGTACGGACTGGCGGGCGGCGTTCGCCGCAGCGCGCCGAACTTCGCGTTGGCCTGCGGATTCACCGGCTGATCGGCCGAGAGCGTCACTGCGCCGGCGAGCACCGTAACCGCGATCGCGAGAACCTTGCGCATACCAACCTCCCTGCGCCCCATATCCTAGCCCGAGTATGATCGGAAGGTTGCGCGTCGCCCTCATTCACGACTGGCTCACCGGCATGCGCGGGGGCGAAAAGGCCCTCGAGGTCTTCTGCGAAATGTTCCCCGCGGCAGACCTGTTCACGCTGGTGCACCTGCCGGGCACGACGTCGCCGGTGATCGAACAGCGCACCGTTAAGCGCTCGGCGATCCAGTGGCTGCCCTTCGCGGGGCGGCTCTATCGCCAGTACCTGCCGCTCTTCCCCGTCGCCGTCGAGCAGTTCGATCTCGACAGCTACGATCTCGTGATCAGCACCAGCCACTGCGCCGCGAAATCCGTCGTCGTCACCGGGCGCGCGCGTCATCTTTGTTACTGCCTGACGCCGATGCGCTACGCGTGGGACCAGTTCGACGCCTACTTCGGCCCCGATCGCGTCGGCACCGTCGCCAGCATGGTGCTGCGGCCGGTGCTGGCCGGCCTGGCGCGGTGGGACCGCGCCACCGAGGGCCGCGTACACCGCTATCTTGCTA
>DASUSZ010000141.1:0-6439 GCA_036374815.1 Vicinamibacterales bacterium
CTCGAGCCCGACGCGTCCGGCCAGAAAGCCAGTCCCCACGGCTCGTAGAATTCCGCGGTGCCGCCGCCGGCGACCGGCGTGCCGAACGTGAACAGGCGCGTGAACGCCGCGCTGTAGACGTGGAGCCGCTCGGTGAACGCATCGAGCGCGTACAGATTGCCCGCGGTGTCGAACGTGACGCCGAAGAAATTCTGCGGCGCCGGCGCGACGGGATTGCCTTCGGTGCCGTTCAATACGATCGACGCGGTGCCGACGAATTCCGATCCGTCGAGTTGAAATACCGACGCTGCGCCATCGAACGCGAGCACGCCGCTATCGACCGGGCCGGTCAGCCACTGTTCACGCCACGCCGCAGCAAAATTACCGGTGAGCGTCAGCGCCGGCGGGCTGCTCGTGAAGTTGAACTTTGCGCCCGCCGATAGCGCCGTCTGGCCGGTACTCAGTGCGTAGGTCGGCTCGTTTGCCGGACGCGCAAGACGCAGCGTGAACAGGTAGGTGCCGTCCGCGGCAGCGAATGCCGCGACGCGATTCGATTCGCGATCGGACAGCAGCAGCGCATCGCGATCGGCGCCGTCGACGTTGATGACGGTGGCCGTCAACTGGTTGGGAACCAGGTCGGACGCGGGGGACGCGGTCAGGTCCCACTGGCTGACGATCGCGCCCGCGGTGTTGTAGCCGACGATCGAGTGATGCGCGGAGTCAGCGACGAAGAGCGTGCCCCCGCTGAACGCCAGGCCCGCAGGAACACCATCATCCGCAATCGTCAGCTGGTGCCGGACAGTCCACAGCTCGCCGTCGAAAGAGGGATCGAAGCCGCCGAATTGGGCGAGTGCCGCGGATGTGATGGTGAAAACGATCGCAAGCGCGGCGAGCAGACCGCGAGCGCGCGACGTCGACAGGGGGAGCCTGTACCTCATTCGTCCTTGCTCACTCGTAAAAACGCCGAACAACAAAGGGTCTTACAAACCGCGCCGCCCTGTGCACAAAAAAACGAGCACGCGTGGGACAAAGTGTCCCAAAGAGTCATCCAAAGTATTGCTTTTAAAGAGGTTGCGGTCAAGCCACACCGAGAGAAGCGGGGCCTTCCTCAGTGCAAAAATGTGTCTAAATGGAACACAAAACGGCGACCAGACAGAGAATTCGCTTCAACTTCTGCGCATGCAAGAAGTTACAGCTGTACAAAAGTCATGCACTACGGATCGCGAACCACGAAGGCGGCGCGGCCGGAATCGGCTATCAGCCTGCCGCCTTTCACACCAACGATGCGCCAGAAGTACGTGCCGGGAGGAATGCGTACTTCCTTCGGCCACGGCACCGAGTTCGTCGTGATGCCTTCCTGATCGAACACGGGAATTTCGATCTCGTCTTCGACCTTGATGGCGTAGCTGTCGACGCCGGCGATCGCCGTCCATTCGAGCCTGGCCGGCACCGGCCCGACGAAATCGCGGCGCGGCGTCAGGTGCTCGATCTCCAACGTCTGAATCGCCGCAAGTTCAGCATTGCGTGGAGTGATGTTCGAGGCCGGTGAGACCTGGCCCGCGCATGCAAGACCAAGGACGACGAACAGCAACGCGACGCCGCGCGGCTCAGAGCGGGATGTTGCCATGCTTTTTCGGCGGGTTCTTGTCGCGCTTGTGATCGAGCGTGGCGAGCGCCTGCACCAGCTTGCCGCGCGTCATGCGAGGCAGGATCACCTCGTCGATGTAGCCTCGCTCGGCGGCTACGTACGGGCTCGCGAACCGCTCGCGGAACTCGGCGATCTTCTCCGCGCGCATCGCCGCCGGATCCTTTGCCTTGTCGATATCGCGCTTGTAGAGAATGTTGACGGCGCCTTCGGCGCCCATCACTGCGATCTCGGCGCTCGGCCACGCGTAATTGAAATCCGTGCGAATGTGCTTGCTCGCCATCACGCAATAGGCGCCGCCGTAGGCCTTGCGCGTGATCACGGTGATCTTCGGCACCGTCGCTTCGGCAAAGGCGTAGAGCAGCTTGGCGCCGTGGCGGATGATGCCGCCGTATTCCTGGACGGTGCCCGGCAGGAACCCCGGCACGTCCTCGAACGTGATCAGCGGAATGTTGAACGCGTCGCAGAAGCGCACGAATCGCGCGCCCTTGACCGACGCGTTGATGTCGAGGGTGCCTGCGAGATACGCCGGCTGATTCGCGACGATGCCGACCGGCCGTCCTCCCAGCCGCGCGAAGCCGACGATGATGTTGCGCGCGTAGTGCTGGTGCACCTCGAGGAAGTAACCCCCGTCGGCAATGGTGTGAATCAGGTCCAGCATGTCGTACGGCTGGTTCGGCGATGCCGGCACCAGCGAATCGAGGCTGTCGTCTTCGCGGTCGTGCGGGTCGTCGCTCGGCTTGCGCGGCGGATCGTCGAGGTTGTTGCCAGGGAGGAACGACAGCAGCTCGCGGATCAGCGCGATGCATTCCGCGTCGTCTTCGACGGCAAAGTGCGCCACGCCGCTCTTCTCGTTGTGCGTCATCGCGCCGCCGAGATCTTCCTTGGTCACATCCTCGTGCGTCACCGTCTTGATCACGTCAGGGCCGGTCACGAACATGTAGCTCGTCTGCTTGACCATGACGATGAAATCGGTGATCGCCGGCGAATAGACCGCGCCGCCGGCGCACGGCCCCATGATCGCGGAGATCTGCGGCACCACGCCCGAGGCGAGCGTGTTGCGCAGGAAAATGTCGGAGTAGCCGCCGAGCGAGACGACGCCTTCCTGGATGCGCGCGCCGCCCGAATCGTTGAGGCCGACGATCGGCGCGCCGTTGCGCACCGCCATGTCCATCACCTTGCAGATCTTCGCGGCGTTGGTCTCGGACAACGAGCCGCCGAACACGGTGAAGTCCTGCGCGAACGCGTAGACGACGCGGCCGTGGATGCGGCCGTGGCCGCTGATCACGCCGTCGCCCGGGATGATCTGCTCCTGCATCCCGAAGTCCTGGCAACGATGCGTCACCAGCTTGTCGACTTCCTCGAACGTGCCGGCATCGAACAGCCGCGTCATGCGCTCGCGCGCGGTCAGCTTGCCCTGCGCGTGCTGCTTCTTCAGCCGCTCCTCGCCGCCGCCGAGCTCGGCAAGCCGCTCGCGCTCCTTGAGACGCTCGATCGGATCCATCAGTCCGCTACACAGGGATTCGAGAGCGTGCCGACGCCCTCGACCTTGACCATCATGCGATCGCCGGGGCGCAGCGGCCCCACGCCGGACGGCGTGCCGGTGGTGATGACGTCGCCGGGATTGAGCGTCATGAACCGGGTGACGTGCTGGACCAGGTAGGGCACCGGAAAAATCAGCTCGCGCGTGTTCGAATTGTGGCGGCGTTCGCCGTTGACCCAGCCTTCGACGCCAAGCTGCGACGGGTCGAGGCCCACGGCGATGCACGGCCCGATCGGGCAGAAGGTGTCGAAGCCCTTGGCGCGCGAATACTGCACATCGCTGGCCTGCAGCTCGCGCGCGGTGACGTCGTTGAGGCAGGTGATGCCGAGCACGTAGCTCATCGCGTCCTCGGCGCGAACCTTCGAGGCCCGCTTGCCGATCACGACGGCCATCTCCGCCTCGTGCTCGATGCGCCCGGCCCACGACGGGATGCGAATCTCGTCGTCGGGACCAATTACCGAGCTTTGCGGCTTCAGAAATACCAGCGGCTCGGCGGGCAGCTTCTTGTTCATCTCTGCCGCGTGATCCTTGTAGTTCAAGCCGATGCAGACCACGATCGACGGCATCACCGGCGGCAAAAATTTGTGCGAGCCCGCCGTCACCGCATCGCCGGCCTGGTAGCCGCCGAAGATGTCGCCGTTAATCCAGAAGAACTGACCGTCCCGCTCGACTGCGTAACGTCCTTCGCTGCCCTGCTTGATCCTGTAGATGCGATCCATCGTTTCCTATTGGCCTATTGGCCCATTGGCCCATTCGCCTATTGGCCTATTCGCCCATTCGCCTACTGCCGCGCCGTTTCTTCCGCGCGATTCGACTGCGGGCTTCGATTGCCCGCGCGATCGACCGCCACCACCACGTACACGTATCGCGTGCCCGCTCGCACCGTTTCGTCGCGATACGACGTCACGGCCACCGGCTCCGGCGTCACCGGCTGAAGTGTGTCACCTGGCGCTTCACCGCGCAACACGAGGTAGCCGGCGAGATCGGCTTCGGCGTTCGCATCCCAAATCAGGTTGATCACGCCTGCGCCCGCGATGGCCGCAAGCGATCGCGGCGCCGCCGGCGCATACGTGTCCTTGGGAGTGACGCAGGTCGCGGCCGACGAGGGGCCAATCACCACCGCGCCGAAGATGCGATCGACCGGGCGCACTTCGAAGCAGCGCTCCACGTCGAAGCTCACGCCCTTGATCACCAGCTCAGTGTCGGCGATCGGCGCCGGGGTGATCGGCGCCGGCATGACGATCGCGTACGGATCATCCGGCGCGGCGGCCTTCGCAGGCGTGACGTCGTAGACGTGATACGTCGTGGCCTCGCTGTTGAAGCCGAGCGACTTCGCGGTGAGCGGCGGCACCACTTTCGGAGTCGTGTTCGACGGCGTCGCGTTGGCGCCGGCCGGGGGCGGCTTCACCGACGGCGGTAATAGAAAGGTCGACGCACGTGCGTCTGCAGGCGGGCTCCACGAGATCGTCAGTTCCGATGCCGTGTAGGTCACGCTCGGCGTTCCGGGCGCGGAGCTGCCCGCCTCGAGCGGCACCGAGACCGGCGTCGAGGGGACGCTCTCCCGGCCGCGCGGGCTCTTTGCGATCACAAAGTAGTGACGCCGCGGTAATTCCGTCGGCGCGGGCGCCACCAGCGGGCCGAACGCGGGGCCGGTCTCATCAACCTGTGGCGCGGCGATGACCGGCTTTTCGACCGGCAGCTCCACGGCCACCCGCGTCTCCGGCGTCAACGCTTCCTTCACGGCGACGGCGGCGCCGCGATCGACGCCCGGCGGGAGCGGCAATGGCGGCGGCGGCGATCCGTTCGCGGGCACCGGCACTTCGGGAAGAATCGGCCGGACCGGAAGCGTTGCGACCAGCGTCGCCACGTCGCGTTGTTCCTCGTTCTCCGGCGCTGTCGTGGCAGTCACCGCATACACGTCGACCGCCGCAATGTCCGCGGGTTTCTGCCCGTCCGCGTTGGTGTCGGGAACCTTGAACGAGAGATACACATCGTTGCCGATGCGCTGCGGCGTGACCGCCGTGACCGCCGCCGGCACGCGCACGAACGGCGCGAGCGGCGGGCCTTTTTTTCCACAGCCAACACCGGCCATCGTGGCTGTGAGAAAGCATACCCACCTGCTTGCCCTGAGCGCGCGCGAAGGCCGCAGAGCGGCCCTCGCGCCGGTCGAAGGGAGCGAGCGGCCGGTTCGCATCGCGAAGCGGCCGCCAGTCGAAGGGCACGCACTCACAATATGTATCGGGATAGATCTTCGTTCTTGACGATGTCTGCGAGCATGCGGCGCACGTAGGGCGCATCGATCGTAATCGTCTTGTCCTGCAGGTTCGGCGCCTCGAACGACACCTCGTCGAGCAGCCGCTCCATCACCGTGTGCAGGCGCCGCGCGCCGATGTTTTCGGTGCGCTCGTTCACGATCGTCGCAAACTCGGCGATCGTCGCGATGCCGTCGTCCGAGAACTGCAGGTCGACGCCTTCGGTCGCGATCAGCGCGATGTACTGCTTGATCAACGCGCTTCTCGGCTCCGTCAGGATCCGCACGAACTCTGCCTGCCCGAGCGCCTCGAGCTCGACGCGAATCGGAAAGCGGCCCTGCAGCTCGGGAATCAGGTCCGACGGTTTCGAGACGTGGAATGCGCCCGCCGCGATGAACAGGATGTGATCGGTACGCACCATGCCGTGCTTGGTATTGACGGTGGTGCCCTCGACGATCGGCAGGATGTCGCGCTGCACGCCTTCGCGGCTGATCTCGGGCCCGTGGTTGCCCTCGCGCCCCGCGATCTTGTCGATCTCGTCGACGAAGATGATGCCGGATTGCTCGACGCGCTCGACCGCGGCGCTCGCGACCGAATCCATGTCGATCAGCTTCAGTTCTTCCTCGGACAACAGCCGTTCGCGCGCTTCGGCAATGTTGACGCGCCGGCGCTTCGATCGCCCCTGGAACAGGCCGGGCATCATGTCGCGCAGGTTGACGCCGACTTCTTCCATCGACGATCCGGTGATCAATTCGATCGACGGGAACGATTTCTCCTGGACGTCGATCTCCACCATGCGTTCGTCGAGTTTGCCGGCGCGCAGCTGCTCGCGCATGCGCTGACGCGTGCCGCTCATTTCGTCGCGGACCCGTCCCGGATCCTCGTCGGGCGCGGCGGGCCTCGGCGGCAGCAGCAGATCGAGCAGGCGCTCCTCGGTGTTGAGCTCCGCCTTGCCGCGCACTTCCTCGATGCGCTCCTCGCGCACCATGTTCACCGCCAGCTCCACGAGGTCGCGCACCA
>DASUSZ010000142.1:0-5444 GCA_036374815.1 Vicinamibacterales bacterium
TGAACGACAACGCGCCGGTGTTCGCATTGGGACCCCTGCCCATGATGTGCGTGACCTTCGCACCCAGCGAGAGCGGATCGGCGTGATAGAACCCGCGCAGCGTCTGCGTGGTCACCAGCCCGTCAGTCGGCTGAACGTGAACGCCGTCGTAGACGACGATCTTTCGCAGCGGCATCAGCGGGTCGCGATAGACGACAACGAGCGTCGCGCCCGTCGTGTGTTGCGGCACTCTGATGGTCAGCGCGCCGAGTCCGAGCTCGGTGAGTTGCGTCGCGTTGACGAGACGCTTGCCGGTTACCGGGATGGAAGGTTCCGTCGGGGTACCTGCCGTCATTTCCATTGGCAGGAATCGGAGGACGTCCGCGCGGAACGTCGTGAGCTTGCGCGTCTCGCCGGCGGCGGGCGGTGTCGCCGCACATGTCGCGAGGCCGCTATATGGAACTACCGGATCTCCCGGAGCGGGAACGAGCGGATCCAGCGAGCGCGACGTCGCGGTTCCGAACGGGACTAATTCGAGAGTGCTGCCGACGCCAAACTTGAGTCGCGGATCAAAAAATCGATCCTCCCAGGTTCCCGTAGGACCGGCAATTAGAGTTGGAGGATCGGTAGTTGGATACTTGGTGACCGGGTCGAGCACCGGCACCGTGTTCGAAAGAATCGCTTCGCCGTAGACGAACGCCGCGACGATGTCCGCATTCGCCGGCACAGTGGTGATTGAAACAGTGCCGATCTTGTAGTTGGCGTCGGCAGGATCAGCGGCGAAACCGCCGAAGTCGCCCACCTCATAATCACCGGTGATCAGGTAACCGCCGGTGAACGGCAGCGCGTCGCCGGGAGCGTGATATTCAGCAGCGCGGCCACTCTGCTGCTGCGCGATCATTGCCGCTAATGCGATGGCGAAAACGGCGGCCGGTGTCCGCCACCGACGCGACGCGACGGTTCGACGCGAACGTGCGACTAATCCACTCATAGGAACCTCGGGGGGCTGACTCCTGACAGATAAGACGAACCCGTACGCGCGGCGTTCAACGCACAGCAATCTGCACACAAAAACGGTGTCGGGTTGAGAGACGCATTTTCTTCGGTTTGTCCCACCGTCCGCAACACCTTTCGGAAAAAATTCTTGCGCATGAAATGACAATTCCGTTATGCGAGCTCGGCATTGCGCGACTTTTCCAGCCGTCGAACGCGCCGGCGCTAGGGATCTTCGATTACGGATTCGTGCGCGCGACGATCAACGCCGACAGTTTTTCCGGAGTGTGGGGGGACACGGCGTCATTGTCGCCAATCCGGGAGGACGTTACTTCCCCCGAACGTTGTAGGCGTAGACGCTGTCCTGATCGCGGATGACTAACAACCCGCCGGTAATGATGGGGTGGCTCCAGGTGGGCGAGCCGCTTTGTTGCGAAAGTGTAAAGCGGCCGCGCTCGCGGTAGGCATCGGGCGATGCATCCGCGAGTCCGACCACGCCGTTCTCGCTGTAGATATAGAGACGATTGTCGGCGAACGCCAGCGAGCCCTTGCCGACGCTGCGATCGCGCCACGCCATCGCGCCGGTATCGAACCTGAGCGCGGTGAGAATGCTGCTCGAGAATCCGTAGAGATGATCGGCGACGAGCACCGAAGACGAGTGATGGTTGCGCATCTCGCGCGTGAAGTAGACCTCGTTGGCGGTCGCGATATTTCCGGCCGCACGCACGTCGAGCAAGGCGGCGCCGGTGCCGTAATCGGAAGAAACGAACACGCGCGTGCCGCGGACGATCGGCGTCGCGACGTTCGCGGTGCCGTTCGCTGCCTTGTTGTGCGACCAGAGCAAGCGGCCATCGCGCGGATCGACCGCCATCGTCCGGCTCTCGGTGAAGTAGATCACCTGGTTGAGGCTGCCGGTGCGCATCAGCATCGGCGATGAATAGCCGGCGCCGTCGTTGTGCTGCTGCCACAGCGTCGAGCCGTCGGCCTTCGCGACGGCAACGATGCCCGCTCGACGCCCGCCGGCATTTACGAGGATGCGATCGCCGACGATCAGCGGGGATTCGCTGTAGCCCCAATACGGATTCACGCCGCCGAATTTCTGGACGACGTTGATCGACCAGATCTTCTTGCCGGTCGCAAGTTCGAGCGCGGTGAGATCGCCGCTGCCGCCGAGCACGTAGAGTCGATCGCCATCCACCGTTGGCGTGCTGCGCGGCCCATCACCGCGATCGTTTTCAAAGCGCCGCCCGTTCTGCGTTTCCCACACTTTCCTGCCGGTCGCGCGATCGAGCGCGACGACGTACTCGATGCCCGCGCGCGCGCCGAGCGTATAGAGACGCCCGCCGGATGAGGAGAAGGATGAATAGCCGTTGCCGACACCGGTGATGCGCCACACCTGCGGCGGGCCGGCCTTCGGCCATTCCTGCAGCAGTCCGGTTTCCTGCGAGATGCCGTCGCGATTGGGACCGCGCCACTGGAACCAGTCGTTGGGCGCCGCAGTCTGGCTGCTGAGCGGATCGATCGCGAGCACCAACACGACCGCGACAAGGCTGAAGGCTCGCGACATCGCTGTATTTCCCGTCAAGAACTGCTTCCCGTCAAGTATCGCTCCCCCCGGTACCGCTTCCCGCCGCGCATCCCTTCAGATACCATCTCATCAATGAATCGAGGCCTTCTGATTGCGGCCGTGGCAGTGGTGCTGATCGTCGCGGCCATCGCGCTGCTGATGCGTGGTGAACGACCGGAACCCGTGGCCGAAACGCCGGCCCCGGCGCCGGCCCCGCGGGTCGTCCCAAAGAAAGACGCCCCGCCGCCGACGCCTGTCGCGGACGCGAAGAAGGCCGCGCCGAAGAAGACCGCGCCGGCCGCGACGCCCGCCGCGCCGGCCGCACCGGCAGCGCCAACGCTCGCGTCGCTGCATCTCGACTCGGACGTCCCCGGCGCGTCGGTCTTCATCGATCGCCAGTTCGTCGGCAACACGCCGCTTTCGCTCGACAAGCTCGAACCGGGCCGCAAGCAGGTGCAGGTCACGACCGAAGCGTTCGGCAGCGTGCAGCGCACCATCAATCTCGATGCGGGCCCGAACACGATCACCATCCGCGTCAAGGAAGTGAGCCTCAATGCCCGCACCAGCGTCGTGCACAAGCACGGCATGGGATCGTGCGAAGGACAGCTGATCGCGTCGCTCGACGGCATCCGCTACGACACCAGCAACAAGGGCGACGCGTTCACGCTGCCCTACGCGCAAATCGAGACCTTCGCGATCGATTACCTGCAGAAGAACCTGCGCGTGAAGCAGAAGGGCGGCAAGACCTGGAACTTCACCGACAAGAATGAAAACGCCGACGTGCTGTTCGTGTTCCACCGCGACGTCGAGGCGGCACGTAAAAAGCTGGCGGAGGGTTACGCGCGGGCCCAATAGGTTCGGTATTTACGAAGGATCAGCCCCAAATTACGGATTTTTCCGCGAGATTACCGGTTTGCTATCCTAACAAGCATGAAACGCATATTCCTGTTCGTCGCCACCAACTTCGCCATCATGATCACGCTGTCGATCGTGCTGAGCCTGTTGGGAGTCACGGGCTACATCACGGCCGACGGCCTCAACTACGCGGCGCTGATGGTGTTCTCGCTCGTCTGGGGCTTCGGCGGCGCGATGATCTCGCTGCTGATGTCGCGCTGGATGGCGAAGACCGCCATGGGCGTGCAGCTCGTCGACGGCCGCACCGGCCATGCCGAGCTCGACTGGCTGCACCAGACGGTGCAGCGCCTCGCGCAGAAGGCCGGCCTGCCGATGCCGGAAGTCGGCATCTACGAATCGCCTGAGGTCAACGCGTTCGCGACCGGCCCGAGCAAGCGCTCCAGCCTGGTCGCGGTGTCGAGCGGCCTCATGCGCTCGATGCGGCGCGAAGAGATCGAAGGCGTGCTCGCGCACGAGGTGTCGCACATCCAGAACGGCGACATGGTCACCATGACGCTGATCCAGGGCGTGGTCAACGCCTTCTCGATCTTCTTCTCGCGCGTCATCGCCAACATCGTCCGCCAGCTGGTCGACGAGAGAATCTCGGGCCTGGTGTTCTTCGTCACGACGATCGTCTTCGACATCGTCTTCAGCTTCCTCGGCATGTTCGTGGTCGCCTGGTTCTCGCGGGCCCGCGAGTTCCGCGCCGACGCCGGCGCCGCGGTGCTGTCGACCCGCGACAACATGATCGCCGCGCTGCAGCGCCTGCAGGCCAACAAGGGGCTGGTCGACGAATCGCAGCCGCAGCTGGCGACGATGAAGATCAACGGCGGCAAGGGCTTCATGGCCCTGATCTCCACGCACCCGCCGCTCGAGGAGCGCATCGCCGCTCTTCAGCGGCCGACCCTCCGCTAACACAGGCGCCCCGTCGCCTTTCGGCGGGGCGGTCTGCCCTTTCGGGTCGGCCGTCCCGCCGTAGCCTTGGCGAAGGCGGACGGCCCGTATAATTTCTCACTCATGGTTTCCGAGACCGTCGAGGCCGAAGGCCACCTGATCGACTCGGGCAACTTCCAGGCGATTCTCACCACGATCGTCGAGCACGGCTCGGAGTACGAAATCCTCCGCTTCGACGTCGGCCGCACCAACGAGCAGGGCTCGCATCTCACGCTCAAACTGACCTCCGACACGGACGCGCGATTGCAGGACCTGCTCTCGCGGTTGTCCGTGTTTGGCTGCTTCGTCGAAGGCGCACCCGACGCGCTGCTGCGTGCTGCCGATATGAACGGCGCGGCGCCGGAGGATTTTTATTCGACGACCAACCACCGCACATCGGTAGTTATCGACGGCGTCTGGGTCGATGTGACGAACCAACGCATGGATGCGGCGCTCGTGGTGGTGAAAGCAAGCCCGCAAGTCCGCAAGCCCGAAGGCCCACAGGTGTTTTGCAGGAAGCTGCGCGATATTCGCAAAGGCGACCTGATCGTGTGCGGCATGCAGGGCATTCGCGTCAGCCCCGACGTGCAGCAGCGCGACAAGCCGACGTTCGGCTTCATGAGCAATGAAGTGTCGTCCGAGCGGCGCGTTGAAACCTCGGTGCGTCGCGTCGCCGAAATGATGCGCAAGGTCAAAGCCGAGCGCGGCAGGATCGCGTTCGTCGCCGGCCCGGTGATCGTGCACACCGGCGGATCGCAATACTTCTGCGATCTGATTCGCCTCGGGTACGTCGACGTGCTGCTCTCGGGCAATGCGCTCGCGGTGCACGACATCGAAGTGGCGCTGTCGGGCACCTCTCTCGGCATCGATTTGAGCAGCGGTCATCCCGTCGAGCACGGCCACCGCAATCACATGCGAGCCATCAACACCGTGCGTCGCGCCGGCGGCATTGCGAAAGCAGTGGAATCCGGCGTGCTGACGTCCGGCATCATGCACGCCTGTCACACGTACGGCGTGCATTACATCCTCGCCGGCTCGATTCGCGACGATGGGCCGCTGCCCGAGACGATGATGGATT
>DASUSZ010000143.1:0-8914 GCA_036374815.1 Vicinamibacterales bacterium
CACCGCGTCGGCCTGTTCGAAGCCGATCTCCATCAACAGCGTTCCGCCCGGAGCCAGGTAATGCGTCGAGAGATCGACGACCTGCTTGATGTCGCGGAAGCCGTCTTCGCCGGCCACGAGCGCCATTGCCGGCTCGTACTCGCGCACTTCCGGCGCGAGATTCTGGTATTCGCGCTCGGTCACGTAGGGCGGATTGGCGAGGATGAAATCAAACTTTTCGGTCGATCCGGTGAGATACGCCGCTTCCCGGAACTCGATCCGATTCGAAACGCCGTACCTCGCCGCGTTCTGCCGGGCGACCTGCAGCGCGTCCTTTGAAATATCCGTCGCGATCACTTCGACGTACGGCCGCTCGATGGCCACCGTGACGGCGATGCATCCGCTGCCGGTGCCGATGTCCGCAACCTTCTGCTTGCGGTTCGGCAGGTCCTCCGGCAGCCTCGCCAAGAACTCCTCGACGATCAGTTCGGTTTCAGGCCGCGGAATCAGCACTGCGGGCGTGACCGTGAAATCGCGGCTCCAGAACTCCTGCACGCCGCGGATGTAGGCGGCCGGTTCGCGCCGCGCGCGCCGCTCGATCAGCGGATCGTACTTGCCGATGAAATCCGCCGTGGCCGCTTCGTTCTCGCGCGTGTAGACGGTGGCGCGATCCCAGCCGAGCACGTGGCGGGCGAGCAGGTTCGCATCGCGTCCGGCCTCGCCGTGCTCGATGCCGGCGGCGACCAGCCGTGCCCGGGCGGCGTTGATTTTCTCGCGGATGTTCACTTCGCTTCGGTGACCTCGCGCAGTTTCTCCGCTGTGTAATACGTCGTCAAGGCGGTAATGATCTCGTCGAGGTTGCCGTCGAGGACGGACTGCAGCTGGTGGGTCGTGAAATTGATGCGGTGGTCCGTCACGCGGCTCTGCGGAAAGTTATAGGTCCGGATCTTCTCCGATCGATCGCCGGTGCCGACCTGGCCCTTTCTCTCTTTGGCAATGGCGTCGTTCTGCTTCTGCAGCTCGGCTTCGTAGAGGCGCGAGCGCAGCACCTTCATCGCCTTGGCGCGGTTTTTCACCTGCGACTTTTCATCCTGCTGCGAGACGACAATGCCGGTCGGGATGTGCGTGATGCGCACGGCGGAATAGGTGGTGTTGACGCTCTGCCCACCCGGGCCGCTCGAGCAGAACGTGTCGATGCGGATGTCCTTGTCCTGGATCTGGATGTCGATTTCGTCGGCTTCGGGCAGCACCGCCACGGTGGCCGCCGACGTGTGGATGCGGCCGCTGGCTTCGGTGGCAGGCACGCGCTGCACGCGGTGCACGCCGCTCTCGTACTTCAAGCGGCTGTAGGCGCCGCGTCCCTCGATGCTGACGACGACGTCCTTGATGCCGCCCTGGCCGGCTTCGCTCAACGACATCAGCTCGACTTTCCAGCGCTGCCGCTCGGCGTAGCGCGTGTAGCAGCGATATAGATCGCCGGCGAAAAGCGCCGCTTCCTCGCCGCCGGTGCCGGCGCGAATTTCGAGCATCACGTTGCGCTCGTCGTTGGGATCCTTCGGCACCAGCAGCATCTTCAGCTCGTCCGAGAGGCGCTCCTTGCGGACGTTGAGATCGTTGATCTCCTCGAGCGCGAGGTCGCGCATTTCGGGATCGGTGCCCTTGATCAGCTCCTCGGCGCTCTTGATCTCGGCCTGGACGGCCTTGTACTCGCGGTACTTCTGCACGAGCGCCTCGATCTCGGCGAGCGCCTTCGATTGCTTGCGGAACTCGTTGGCGTTGCTCTGCACCTGCGGCGTTCCGAGCGACGCCATCAGCTCTTCGTACTTCGCCTCGGTGGAGGCGATCTTGTCGAACATATCAGGCATTGTTCTTTGGGCGCCCCTGGCGCCTTATCCGCCGGACACCGGCGGCAGGAACGCGATCTCATCGCCCTCCGATACCGCGGCCGTGAATCGTGAGTAGTCGGCGTTGACCGCGCACGAAATCGATTTTTCGTACGCGGACAATTCCGGGTAGTCCGCCACCAGCGACGACCACACCGCGCCGACGTTGGCGCCGGCCGGCGCTTCGCGCGTCAGCTCGCCGCTGCCGGCGATGTCGCGCAACCGGGCGAACAGGCGGACGGTCACGCGCATGCGATGCGCAACGCCTCCTCGCGCGCCGCGGCGTTGTCGGGATCGGCGGTCGCGCCTTCGATCCACACATCGCCGCCTTCGAAGTACTCGTGCTTCCAGATCGGCACGATCTGCTTGATGCGCTCGATCGCGTAGCGGCTGGCCGCGAACGCGTCGGCGCGATGCGGCGACGCCGCCGCAATCACGACGCTGGCCTCGCCGATCTCCATGCGGCCGATCCGATGATGGATTGCGAGACGGACCGTCGGCCACTTCTCGCGCGCCTCAGCCACGATCAGATCGAGACCACGAAGCGCGAGCGCCTCGTACGCCTCGTAGTCGAGGAACAGGACCTTCCGTCCCTTGTTGTGATCGCGCACCAAACCGAGGAACACGCACACCGCGCCGACGCCGGTCGTATCGAGCTCGCGGACGATCGCGTCCTGATCGAGCGGCGCCGTGGTTATCGCGGTCAGGGGCATTGGAACATCCGATTATATTGCGCGCCAGAAGTGATTGAGAGGCCGATGGCCCTTGCCGAGCGGGATGCCGTTCCGCATGGCGCCCTCGACGTAGGCCTTCGCCGCGGGCACCGCTTCGACGACGGTCGCGCCTTTCGCAAGGTGCGCCGCAATCGCCGCCGCAAACGTGCAGCCGGTGCCGTGCGTGTTCGGGCCCTCGATGCGCGGGCCGATCCATTCGTGGTACTCGCCGTTTTCCAGCAGGATGTCGATCACTTCCGGTCCGGCGAGATGCCCGCCCTTGATGACCACGGCGGCGGGCTTCAGCATCGCGATGCGCCGCGCCGCCTCCTTCATGTCGGCGACGGTCGCGATCGACATCTTCGCCAGCACTTCCGCTTCGGGAATGTTGGGCGTGACGACGCGCGCGAGCCGCAGCAGCGTCCAGCGCACCGCGTGCACCGCTTCTTCATCGAGCAGGTGATCGCCGCTCTTCGCCACCATCACGGGATCGACGACGAGGTTGGGGAGCTCGAGCGATTCGACCGCCGCCGCGACGGCTTCGACGATCGTGGAATTGGCCAGCATGCCCGTCTTGACGGCATCGCATCCCAGATCCGACACCACGGCTTCGATCTGCTTCGCGACGAAATCATCGGGGATTACGTGAACTCCCTGAACGCCGACGGTGTTTTGGGCCGTCAGCGCAGTTATCGCGGAGGTGCCGTAAACCCCGTGCGCGGCAAACGTCTTCAGGTCCGCCTGGATGCCGGCGCCGCCGCCCGAGTCGGATCCGGCGATGGTCAGCGCGGCCGGCATGCCCCTCGACTTCGCTCCGCGCGAGCCGCTATCATTCATTCCCATGACATCACGACCAATGGTCTCGCATGCGTCGACGATTCTCGATCAGGTCAGCATGCGCGCGGCGTCCGCCAACGCGTGGACCGGCGTGCAGATGCTGTCGGTGCTCTTCGTCACCGTGTTGACCGCGGCGGCCGCGCAGCTGAGCTTCCCGCTGCCGTTCACGCCCGTGCCTTTCACCATCCAGCCGATGATCGTGCTGATTGGCGCCGCCGCGCTCGGCTCGCGCCTCGGCGCGCTCGCACAGGTCTTTTATCTCATGCTCGGCATCGCCGGGCTGCCGGTGTTTGCGTTTTCGCCGGAACTGCCGCAGGGCGTGGCGCGGCTGATGGGCCCGACCGGCGGCTACCTGCTGGCGTATCCGATTGCGGCCTTCGTCACGGGCCTGCTCGCCGAGAACGGTTTCGATCGCCGCTACCTGACGTCGATTTTCGCGATGGGCGTGGGGCTGTCGATCGTGTTCGCGGGCGGCGTGCTGTGGATCGCGCGGCTTGCCGGCGTCGACACGGCGCTCGCTACGGGTCTTTATCCCTTCGTCATCGTCGACGTGATCAAGGTGGTCGCCGCGGGACTCGTTCTGCCCACGGCGTGGAAGTTTCTCCGTCACTGAAAGTACGTGAACGGGTGACGGTGATTCGTCTTCGTCGAGAACTCGTTCTCGCCGGGATTCTGCTGGGCTGTCTCTCAGCCTTTCCGCACGCACAGTCGCAACAACAGGACGGCCATCCGGGCCGCCTGTTTCCGCCGTCCGATCTTGGGCTGCTCGACGCGCCCGATCGCGATCTCTGGCAGCGGCCCGATCAGATCATGGACGCGCTCGGCATCGCCGACGCATCGGTCGTCGCCGACATCGGCGCGGGCAGCGGCTGGTTCACCATCCGCCTCGCGCGGCGTGTCGGACCGCGCGGCATCGTGTTCGCCGAAGACGTCCAGAAGGAGATGATCGCCGCGATCACGCGCCGCGCCAGCCGCGAAGGGCTCTCGAATGTGAAGCCCGTCCTCGGCCTGAAGAACGATCCGCGAATACCGCAGCCGGTCGATGCGGTCTTGATCGTCGACGCCTACCACGAAGTCGAAGACCGCGTCGCGATGCTCACCAGCCTCGCGCGATCGCTCAAGCCGCAAGGGCGCCTTGGCGTGATCGATTTCAAGCTCGATGGCACCGGCCCGGGCCCGTCAGCCGAAGAGCGCGTCAGCCCCGACGTCGTCATTCGAGACGCGCAACAGGCTGGCCTCCGCCTTATCCGGCAAGAGCCCTTCTTGCAGTACCAGTACTTTCTAATATTCGGAAAGTAGCGGTCAGCAACCAGCAACCAGCAACCAGCAACCAGCAAAAGCTTTTCCTGATTGCCGATTGCCGATTGCCGATTGCTGATTGCTACTCCGCGCGCAACGCCAGCATCGGATCAATCCGCGTCGCCTGCCGCGCGGGCAGCCACGTCGCGAGCAGCGCCACGCCACCGAGCCCCGCGATCACAGCCGCGTAGGTCACCGGATCGAACGGCGCCACGCCGAACAGCATCGACGACAGCAGACGCATCAGTCCCGCCGCAGCAATCAAACCGACCACGAGACCGATCGCGGTGAGCGTCAGGCCGCGCGACACGAAAATGCGCTGCACCGATTCACCCGGCGCGCCGAGCGCCATGCGGATGCCGACTTCGCGGCGCCGCTGCGCCACGATGTAGGCGATGACGCCGTAGATGCCGACGAGACCGAGCAGCAGCGTCACGGCTGCGGCGATGCCGAGAATCACCAGCACGAACGAGGTCTGTGCCATCGACTCGTCGTAGACCTGCTGCATCGTCCTGACGCGGGCGAGCGGCAGGTTCGGATTGATGCTCCACACGGCCTGCTGCACCTCACCCATAAAGCCGGGATCCTGCAGGCGCGGCGATCGAATCACGTAGGCCAGCGAGCGCTGGACGTAGATGCCGCGCGGATCTTCCTTGTCGCCGTTCAGCATCGCCCAGTAGACGATCGTCGGCGCCGGCTGGGTGGCGCCGTCCTGGCGCTCGTTGCCCACCACGCCGACGATTTCGTACCACGGCGACTTGCTCGACCGACGGATGCGTTTGCCCAGAGCCTTGTTCGGCTCGCCCCAGTACTCCCGCGCCAGGTTCTCGCTGATCAGCGCGACCTTGTTCCAGGTATGCGAGTCATTCCACGTCAGGCCGCGGCCCGCGATCACCGGGTTGCCCATCGTCGCGAAGTAACCATCGCCGATGTATTTGTGGCGGCGCAGCGGCGGAATGCCCGCGTCCTGCTGCGGGAAATCCTCGACCCAGATCGGATCGTTATTGTTATTGCCGCCCATCGTCACTTCGGACGTCACGCCGACCGACTCGACGCCGCCGATCGCTTCGAGCTTGCGCACGATCTGCTCGTGCGTGCGCGCTGTCTGCGCGGGGTCGCTGATCACGGCAGTCGGGATCGAAATGCGGAGCGTCAGGATGCTTTCGGGATTGCGAAATCCGGGCGGCACGTCACGGATGGCGAGGAACGTGCGCACCATCAGACCCGAGGCCACGAGCAGCACTGCCGCCAGCGCGACCTGCGCGACGACCAGGGTGTTGCGCGCGCGATGACGCTCACGTCCTTCGCTCGATCCACGCGACGCGTCCTTCAGTGCCGAGGCCATGTGCGGCCGGGCGTACTTTGCGATCGGAATGGCGCCGAACAGAACACCCGCAATCAGCGAGATGCCGAGCGTGAACAGCAGGACGATCGGATCGAGAGTGATCTCGTTCAGCCGCGGCAGCTGCGCCGGCTGCAGGTAAAGCAGCATCTGGATGCCGGCATATGCGAGCGCGACGCCGAGCAGCCCACCGAGGAACGCGACGAGCAGGGACTCCGCGAGCAGCTGCCATGCAACCTGGCGCGCTTCGGCGCCGAGCGCGAGGCGAATCGCCAGCTCCTGCTGACGGCCTTCCGCGCGCACGAGAAACAGGTTCGCGATGTTCGCGCAGGCGACGAGCAAGACCAGGCCGACGGTGCCGAGGAGAATCCACAGCATGTTGCCGATGTCGCCGACGACGTCGACCTCGAGCGGCCGCACCAGCGAGCCAAACCGCGCGTCATCGAACATCTTCTTGGAGAAGCCCGGCGGCAGCGGGAAGCGATCGGTGAGCGACGGCAGCAGGCGCTCGACGTCGGCGTTGGCCTGCTCGATCGTGACACCGGGCTTGAGCCGCGCCATGCCCTGGTAGTTGAAGCCCGCCGCGTGAACCGTCGCGCGATCGATCTTCTGCGGATGGATCACCTGCGGATCGGCGCGAAGGAAACGGAAATTCTCCGGCAGCACGCCGATGACCTCGCGCGCCGCGCCGTTGAACATCAGCGTCTGTCCGATCGCCGACGGGCTCGCGCCAAACGCGCGCTGCCAGTAGCGGTACGAGATCATGACGACGGCGGGACCTGTCGGCGAATCGTCTTCCTTGTTGAAGATGCGCCCTAATGCCGGCGTCACTCGCAGCAGCGGCAACGTCGCATCCGTTACCCACAGTGTCTCGACTTGCTCGGGCTCGCCGCGTCCGGTGATTGTCGCCGAGCCGCTCTGCCAGAGGCCGATGTCCTCGAACGACTGCGCGTTCTCGCGCAGCATGAAATACGTGCCGGCCGATTGCTGCAGCGGTCCCTGCATCACGCCAGGCGCGGTCAGCCATGTTCCGACCAGCGACTCCGGGTTCGGATAAGGCAGCGGCTTGAGGATGACGCCGTTGACGACGCTGAAGATCAGCGCGTTGGCGCCAATGGCGGCGCCGACGGTGATGACGGCGGCCAGGGCGAACGCAGGGGTCTTGAACAATCGGCGGATTGAGTGTTTCACGATGGTTCAGACGGTTGTTCCGGCCGAAGGTTCCCACGAAGGTTCAAAACCAGGGTTCGGCTAGACTGAAGAGCTATGCAGTCATTTTTCGACTCCATAGTCACCCTTATCATCAAGACTTCAACGGACTTACCGCCCGACGTGCGCGCTGCGATGAAGCACGCCGTGCAGACCGAAGAGCCCTCCTCGCGCGCCGGGCAGGCGCTGAACATCATCAGCCAGAACATCGATCAGGCCGCGGACGTCGAAGGCGCGATCTGCCAGGACACCGGCATGCCGACGTTCGAAATCAGGTGCCCGGTCGGCGCGAACCAGATCTGGATGAAGAAGCAGATCAAGGAGGCGATCGCCGAAGCGACGAAGCGCGGCAAGCTGCGCCCCAATTCGGTTGATTCGCTGACCGGCGAGAACAGCGGCAACAACCTCGGCCCCGGCACGCCGGTGATCCACTTCGAGCAGTGGGAGCGCGACGACATCGAGGTGAAGCTGCTGCTCAAGGGCGGCGGCTGCGAGAACATGAACGCGCAGTATTCGCTGCCCGCCGATCTCGCGCATCTTGGCCGCGCCGATCGCACCATCGACGGCGTGAGAAAGGCGATTCTGCACGCGGTGTGGAACGCGCAAGGCAAGGGCTGCGCGCCCGGCGCGATTGGCGTGTGCATCGGCGGCGATCGCACGAGCGGCTACGTGGAAGCGAAGCAGCAGTTGTTCCGCAGCCTCGACGATGTCAATCCGGATCCGCGGCTGGCTGATCTCGAGGCGGAGATCATGCGCACGGCGAACACGCTCGGCGTGGGGCCGATGGGCTTCGGCGGAAAGATCTCGCTCATCGGCTGCAAGATCGGCGTCCAGAATCGATTGCCCGCAAGTTTCTTCGTGTCGATCGCCTATGACTGTTGGGCGTATCGCCGTCTCGGCCTGACGCTCGATGGATCAACCGGTGCCATCAAGTCGTGGCTCTATCGCGATCCGTCCGTGCCGACGATCCCGATGATGGACCAGGCCGGCTTCAAGCGGACCGGCCGCGAGGTGAGGCTCGAAGCACCGATCGACGAAGCCACCATCCGATCGTTGAAGGTCGGCGACGTGGTGCTGATCAGCGGCCGCGCTTACACGGGGCGCGACGCGGTGCATCACCACCTCGCGAGTCATGCGCCGCCGGTCGATCTCCACGGCGGAGTGATTTATCACTGCGGCCCGGTCATCGCGAAGCAGGCCGACGGCACCTGGAAGATCACCGCCGCGGGTCCCACGACCAGCATTCGCGAGGAGCCGTATCAGGCGGACATCATCGGCAAATACGGCGTGCGCGCGGTGATCGGCAAGGGCGGGATGGGCGGCAAGACCCTCGCCGGCCTCAAGCAGCATGGCGCCGTGTATCTCAACGCTATCGGCGGCGCCGCGCAGTTTTACGCCCGCTGTATCGATAAGGTGGACGGCGTGTCGCTGATGGAGTTTGGAACCCCCGAGGCGATGTGGCATCTACAACTTAAGGACTTCCCTGCAATTGTGACCATGGATGCCCATGGCAACAGCCTGCACAAGGATTTAGAGCAGGAGTCGGCCGAAAAACTGGGCCAGCTCGCGG
Organism: Vicinamibacterales bacterium; assembly: GCA_036374815.1. GTDB lineage: Bacteria > Acidobacteriota > Vicinamibacteria > Vicinamibacterales > UBA2999 > 12-FULL-67-14b. The sequence goes on from DASUSZ010000143.1 coordinate 8,833, forward strand.
CCGGCCAACGCTAAAGCGACGGAGAGGTCCCGCCCAAGCCCCGGTTCTTTCGCTCCGGGGGCGAAGGCGGATAGAATGAGAT
>DASUSZ010000144.1:0-16298 GCA_036374815.1 Vicinamibacterales bacterium
GGCAAGTGTCGAACGAGGTGATCACCGCCGGATCGGCACCCGCCGTCGCCGTGGCCTGGTTCGTCGGGGGCGGCGGTTTGGTGCTGGTGACCACGGACGCGGGAGCCACCTTCAGCGACGTCAGCCTGGCGGAGCCGCTTGATATTGCAAGCGTGTCCGCGGCAGACGCGCGTATTGCCGCAATCTTCACGGTCAGCGGCCGGCGCTTCCGCACCCAGGACGGCGGCCGCACCTGGCAGCCTTTTTAACCGCCTGCAAGAAATCCGGACGACTCCGTTCTAAGGAAAAGGGCCGATGATCGGCCCGCTTTCAAGGAGCGGCTTCAGATGTCTTTTCGCACATTGCTCGCGACCGCAGCCGTCGCCGGCGCTCTCGTCTTCGCGGGTTCGGATGCGCCCTCGTTATCGGCCGGCGCCGATCCGGCGGCCGCGACGCTGGTCGACGAGTCGCAGACCGGCCAGGACCTCACCACGACGATCAACGATCAATCCGAGGTCTCGATCACCGTCTACAACTCCGACATCGCGCTGGTTCGCGACGTCCGTAATTTGAATCTCGCGCGCGGCACCGGCAACCTGCGGTTCATGGACATCGCCGCGACGGTGAATCCCGCGACCGTTCACTTCCGATCGCTGACCGAGCCGTCGCAGGTGAGCGTGCTCGAGCAGAACTACGAATACGATTTGCTCGATCCCGATAAGCTCCTGCGCAAGTACGTCGGCCGGGAAGTGACGCTGATGCGCAATCGCTCCGAGAACGGCACGACCCGCCAGGAGGAAGTGAAGGCGCTGCTTCTCAGCTACAACAACGGGCCGGTGTGGAAGATCGGCAGCGAGATCGTGACCGGCCTCGGCGCCGATCACATCCGCTTCCCCGAGCTGCCGGACACGTTGTATTCGCGCCCAACGCTGATCTGGACCGTGCAGAACGACGGCGCGGCGCGGCACCGCGTGGAAGCGTCGTATCTCGCGCGCAGCCTGGCGTGGAATGCGGACTACGTGCTGACCGTCGGCCGCGACGACAGGGCCGGCGATCTCAACGGCTGGGTCACGCTCACCAACAACAGCGGCACCGCGTTCAGGAACGCGAAGCTGCAGCTGGTTGCCGGCGACCTCAATCGCGTCCGTCAGCAACTCGGCCGGATGGCGGACCTCGCCGCCGCGAGCCCGGCGGCGCAAGCCCGCGAAGAGAAGATGGCGCAGGAAGCTTTCTCGGACTATCACCTCTACACGATGGGGAGGAAGACCACCATCAACAACGCGCAGACCAAGCAGGTCAGCCTGCTCGAAGGCACCGATGTGCCCGTGATCAAACGTTACGTGGTCGACGGACAGCACTACTACTACCGCAACACGATGCACCCCGGCTCGCCGCTCAAGGACTCGGTGCAGGTGTTCTACCAGTTCAAGAACGAGGAGAAGGCGGGGCTCGGCATGCCGATGCCGGCCGGCGTCCTGCGCGTCTACCAGCAGGACTCGAAAGGCGGCGTTCACTTCGTCGGCGAAGACCGCATCATGCACACGCCGAAGGATGAAACGCTGAACGTCAAGATCGGCAACGCCTTCGACGTGATCTGCGAGCGCAACCAGGTCGACTTCGAGAAGATCGCGTCGAACGTCTACGAGATCGGCTACGAAATCACGCTTCGCAACCACAAGGCGACGGCAGTGAACGTGGAAGTGAACGAGCCGGTCGGCGGCACGTGGCGGATGATCAACTCGTCGCACGAATGGACGAAGAGCGCGGCCTGGGCCGCGCAGTTCAAGGTGCCGGTCGCAGCCGAAGGGACCGCGGTGCTGAAGTATCGCGTCCGCGTCACGTATTAGTAAGACCTTAGGACCCTAAGACCTAAAAGGCGAAACGCCCGGGCCGGAATCGGCTTCGGGCGTTTCATTGCGCGTTATGCGCGTCCCGGTTGCATCCGGGACATTTTTCTTTCTTGCTACTTGCTCAAATTCTGTCTTGCTCGTAAAACTGCTGCGCGTGCCCGGGCCTAGGTTCCACGTTCACGCGCGGGATTGGTCCGGTGGGTCATGCATTTCCACCTCCCCTACCCATTTACTACGCCCCTCGCGAGCGAGTGTCAAGCAGAAGCAGCAAGGGTCGATTTGGTCGTCCGCCCGACCGAAACCGTCGAGATCGCGATTAAAGCCAATGTCGCCAGCAGATAGCGGGAATACACGACATTTTGCAGCCATGACGGCGCGCTGTCGATTGGCAGATGCCGTCCCGCCGGAATCATCATCGCCATCACGCACACGAAAATGAGCAGTGCCATCGGCCGCGGCGCGTCGCGCATCGCCACCAGCTGCAGCATCACGAGCGGCAGCACCATCACATAGGTGTGGCCCCAGCCAAGTGGAGCGATGACCGCGACCAGAGCGATCATCGACGCGGCGATCGAAGGCAGGTCGGCGCCGTGCCTGCGGCTGTCGTACCAGCATTTCAGCACGAGCAACAATGAAATCAGCGCGTGCATGATGCGCACGACTGGCGTGACGACCACCGCCTGCTGGCCCGTCCAGTTCAAGAACAGGTCGGGCGAATAGCGGAATCGTTCGAGGAACGCGATCAGCGATTGATTGGTAACGTGAATCGCGGTCACGTCCGCGCGCTTTGCCAGCAGCGCGGCGAATGCCTCGTATGCGCTGTACGGCACGACCGGAAGCAGGGCGACGGCGACGGCAATCGCCGCAAGCACCGCGATCGCGATGGCGCGCCACACCTTCGCGTCCCAGGCGCCAATCAACGCCAGAAAGGCCGGATAGATTTTCAGCCACGTGCCCGCCGCGAGCGCGACTCCCGCGATGGCAGGCATGGCCGCGGCGCGCGCCACGAACACTACCGCGGCCAGCAGCACGAACGCGTTGACCTGGCCGAAGATTGCGTTCATGTACGAGGGCCCCGATGCAATCGCGATCAGCATCACGGCGAGATGCGATCGGCGATCCACCTCGACGCCATGGCGCCGCAGATACGAAGACCAGGTCGCCGCCGCATCGATCAGCGCGGCGTACGAGGCGATCGTCATGGTCGCCAGCGCCACGCCGAGCGGCAGCTTCGACAGCAGCAGAAAAGGAACGATCGCCGGCGGCGGATAGGTGAAGCCGGCGATTACGTCGTCGCTCGGCGGATAAAGCCGGCTTCGATCCGCGCCGTATCGCACCGCCGCATCGTAGTAATAGTGAAAGTCGGTTTGCAGGGCGTTCGGATTCGCCAGCAACGGCCCGAGGACCGAGAACAGCAGCGTCGGGATCTCGTAGAGCAGCAGCGCGAGCGCGACGCTTGCGAGAATCCAGAGCACCGCGGCCTATTATAGAGTCCATACAGCGGATGCCCACCCCGAAGCCCAAGGTCGTCGTCGTGATGCCGGCCTACAACGCCCAGCACACGATCCAGAAGACCTGGCGTGAAGTGATCGCGCACGACGTCGTCGACCTGGTAATCGTCGTCGACGATGCGAGCCAGGACCAGACGATGGCGCTGGCGCAGGGGCTGGATCGCGTGATCGCGCACCGCCACCCGAAGAATCGCGGCTACGGCGGCAATCAGAAGACGTGTTATCAGCTTGCGCTCGATCACGGCGCCGACATTGTCGTGATGGTCCACCCGGATTACCAATACACGCCCAAGCTGATCCCCGCGATGGTGAGCATGGTCGCGACCGGGCTCTACGGATGCGTGCTGGCGTCGCGCATCCTCGGCGGCGGCGCGCTCGAAGGCGGCATGCCGATGTGGCGCTATGTCGCCAACCGCTTCCTGACGTTGTTCGGCAACATCCTGCTCGGCACGAAGGTATCGGAGTTTCACACCGGGTATCGCGCGTTCTCGCGCGAGTTGCTGCAGGCGCTGCCGCTGCAGGCCAACTCCGACGACTTCGTGTTCGACAATCAGATCCTGGCCGAGACGGTCTGGCTTGGATTTCAGATCGGCGAGGTGTCGTGCCCGACCAGCTACGCACCGGATGCCTCGTCGATCAACTTCGCGCGCAGCGTGAAGTACGGTTTTGGCTGTCTCAACACCGCGGCACAGTTCCGCCTGGCCAAGTGGGGATTGTTTCGATCGCCGCGGTATCCCGCGGAGAAGCACCTCGCCTACAGGACCTGGCGCCAGCGCGCGAATTGAGCGAAGAACAACAGCAGGAACGGCACGCACACCGCGCAGACGATCGTGAATGCGGTGCGAGTGCGCAACAGCATCGCGGCGGAGATAAAGACCGGGAACAGCACGGCGGTGAAACGGCCAACGCCGTCGAATCCATTCGGCAGCGACACGAGAATCGATGCAAGCGCCCACACCGTCAACGCGACGCCAAGCCTTCGCCGGTTGATCAGCACGAGCGCCGCTGAGAGCGGCAAAAGCGCAAGATAGGTCGCGCCGAGCAACACGCGCGTCGGCGCAAATTCCCTGAGGCAATCGCCCACGCCGCTGCAGGGGAACATCGGCCTCGCAAAGAAGTATCGGAAGTCGCGCGAATACCCCTGCATCCCCGAGGCGCGGTTCCACCCGGCCTGTCGAGCCCTGACGAATTCCAGCGGGTGGCCGTATCGGATTTGGAAGTACGAGGCGATGCCGATCGGGGCCAGCGCCAGAATCGCGACGCAAATCACCGCTTTGCGCGGCGGCCCGACGCGCCAGCCGTGCTGTCGCAGGTATTCCAGTCCGAGCGCCGGCAGCAGCGCGACGCCCGGGATGCGCGTGAAGCAGGCAAGCACCGCCAGCGCACACGCGGCATACCACCGGCCTTCCAATGCGAGCGCGAGCGTCCACGCGCACAAGCAGAAGTAGAGCGCATCGGCATAGACGGCGGTAAAGAAGAACGAGAACGGGAACACCGCGATCAGCCACAACGCGCGCGTCGCGACAACAGGACCCGCGAGCCTTGTTGTAATGCGATCGACGGCCTTCAACGCCAGCAAGAACGATATCGAGGAGACGATCAGCCCCCCTGCGAAGAACGCGTGCTCGAAATCGAAGACCAGCCGGAATGGCTGCGCGAACACCCACGACACCCACGCGTAGAACGGAAAAAAGTTCGCGTGTGAATAACCCACGGGCAGGAACCGCGGGTTCGGATCGACGATCGCCTGGTACCAGAACGAGTCCCATCGCACGAAACCGTCGATCCACTTGTGATCGGGAAATGACAGCCCCATCCACGACTCGACAGGATGGGCCGGAAATAGCGTCAATGCGAGATATCCGGTGATGACCAGGGCCACGCGCGTGGCCAGGAATGCCGGCACGGCTTGCCTTGACCGGACGGTTTCGCGAGGCATAAGCTGCGCGAATGATCGCACGAATCCTCGTCTCGGCCGCCGCGTTGATCCTCGCGTTGACTCACGCCGCAGTGCCCGCACTGCAGGCACAGACCGCGGCCCCACGGCCGATGACGTTCCTGGACATGCAGCACATGCGCCAGGTCGCTGCCACCACTCCCAGTCCCGACGGCAAGTGGATGCTGTACACGCTGTCGACGCCGGACTGGAAGGAGGCCAAGCGCCAGACCGACATCTACGTGGTGTCGCTGCAGCAAGGTGTGGCGTCGACGAAGCAATTGACGTTCACGAAGGAGAAGAACGAAACGTCGCCGCGCTGGTCGCGTGATGGCAGCTTCTTCGTTTTCCTTTCGAACCGCGAGGCGCCAGACAGCGCCGCGACGCGCAACCAGCTCTACGCGATGCGCACTGACGGCGGCGAGGCACGCCGCATCTCCGACGCGAAAGAAGGCGTATCGGAATTCGCATTCAGCGAAGACGGCCGCGCGCTGGTGTTCCGATCCGGCAAGGGCGGTGAAGAACAACTGTATCGGCTGCCCGGTGATCTGCCGGATGGCGCGGTTGCCGAACAAATCACCCGCCATCCAACCGGAGTTGGCACCTGGCAGTGGGCGCCTGATGGCAAGCGCATCTACTTCGTGACGCCGGACTCGCTCGATGCGGACGACAAGGCTCGCCGCGACAAGAAGTTCACCGTCAACATCCGCAATCCCGAGACGCCGGCCTCGAGCCTGTGGGCGCTCGACGTCGACGCGAACGACACCAAGCGTCTGACCGAGGGGACAACCTACTCCGCGGACGACTTTACGATTTCGAAAGACAGCAAGTGGATCGGGTTCCGCGGCCTCTCGACGAACCGTTACGAGCGCGGCATCACGGCGGAAAATCTCTATTCCGATTTGTATCTGCTCGAAGTCGCGACCGGATCGATCGAGCGGCTGACCAGCAACAAGGAAGTCGGCGAAGGTATGGTCAGCTTCTCACCCGACAGCACCCAGCTCGCTTTCTCCGCGCCGGACGACATGAGCGCGTACAACATGAGCAACAACCGCGTCTACATTCGCGCCGTCGCCGACCGGGGCAAGCCGTTCCGCAAGCTCGGCGAAAGCTTCGATGGCGACGTCGGGATTGGCTTCTGGTCGAAGGACGGGTCGACGATCTATTTCAACGAGGGCATCAAGGCCACCAATCAGATCGTCGCCCTCGACGTGCGTTACAACAGCGTCCGGCCGCTGACCGAAGAGAAGGCCGCCGTCTCGATCGATCAGGACGCCGGCACCGGCGTGCTGTTGATCAATTACTCCGACGCGACGACGCCGGCGACGGTGTTTACGATCGACAAGATTGGCGACGCCAGCACGCGCAAGGCGTGGCGCCAGGTGACCGACCCGAATCCGCAGGTGCGCGGCTTCGCGCTCGGCGAGCAGGAAGAGATCACGTGGAAGTCGAAGGACGGCACGATGGTCGGCGGCGTGCTGGTGAAGCCGGTCGGCTATCGCGCGGGGCAACGCTATCCACTGATCGTCGCCATCCACGGCGGGCCCGCCTCGGCCGACGTGCTCCGGTTCAACGGCGGCTACGGCGCGCAAGTCTACGCGGGCGCCGGCTACGTGGTGCTGCAGCCGAATTACCGCGGCTCGACGAACTACGGCAACAAGCTGAAGACCGACATTGTCGGCAACTACATGCAGCCCGGCTACGAAGACATCATGGCCGGCGTTGATTACCTGATTGCGCAAGGCATTGCCGATCCGAATCGCATGGGCGCGCTCGGCTGGAGTGCGGGCGGCCACTGGTCCAACTGGATCCTGACGCACACCGATCGCTTCAAGGCGATCAGCACCGGCGCCGGCACGTCGAACTGGATCTCGATGTACGCGCAGAGCGACGTGCAGCGGAACCGCCAGTTCTATCTCGGCAACAAGCTTCCTTACGACGACTTCGACGCCTACTGGAACCAGTCGCCGCTGAAGTACATCAAGAATGCCAAGACGCCGACGATGATCCACGTCGTCGAAGGCGATCCGCGCGTGCCGAGCCCGCAGTCGGTGGAGCTGCACATGGCGCTCAAGCAGCTCGGTGTGCCGACGGAGCTCTACATGTATCCGGGCAACACGCACGGCATTCCTGACCCGCGCAACAGCCTGGTGAAGTCGGTCAGCGAGATGGCGTGGATGGACTACTACGTCCGCGGCATCGGCAAGAAGTTCGCGTGGCGCGACGTGCTCAAGACGCTCGAGGACGAAGCCGCGCGCCCGAAGATCTCCACCGACGCGCAGCAGTAGTCAGGCTGTTGATCCGTGAGGGTCCGCCTTCAGGCGGACCGCTCCAAGATTAGACAAAAAAAGGACCGCGTCAGCCGCGGCCCTATGCGTTCACGTTGGAGGTAGAGGCGAGGAAACTTGTGGTTAGTGAGCGCGGACGGTGCCGACCGCCGCGCCAACGGGCTCGAATGCCGCTTCCGGCACGGCCGCCGGCGCCTCGACGAGGCACCACGCGTCCTGCTCCGCCAGAATCTCGGCGGCCAGCTTCGTGTGCAGCGCATGGCCGGCGCGGTGCGCGACCACGTGGCCGACGATCGGATATCCGACCAGCGCCAGGTCACCGACGACGTCGAGAATCTTGTGGCGGACGAATTCGTCTTCGAAACGCAGCGCGTTCAGCACGCCGGTATCGCCGATCACGATCGCATTCTCGAGCGAACCGCCGAGCGCGAGGCCGTTCTGCCGCAGCCACTCCACTTCCTTCAGGAAGCCGAACGTGCGGGCGCCGGCAATGTGATCCGCGAACGACGCTTCGGTGATGCGCTCCGTGCGCGACTGGTGCCGCAGCAGCGGATGATCGAAGCTGATGGTGTAGCTGACCTTGAAATGATCCGAGGGGTAGATGGCGATGCGCTTGTCGCCCGCCGCGATCTGCACCGGCTTCAGGATCTTGAGATATTTGCGATTGGCCGCGAGCTTCTTGACGCCCGCTTCCTGCAGCAGATACAGGAACGGCGCGCTGCTGCCGTCCATGATCGGCACTTCGCGGTGATTGAGCTCGACGACGACGTTGTCGATGCCGGCGGAGACGAGCGCGGCGAGCAGGTGCTCGACGGTTTCAACGGTGGCGCCGGACTTGCCGAGCACGGTCGCGTGCTGGACGCTCGACACTTCCTGGACCGACGCCGGAATCTCGACGCCGAGGTCGGTGCGGCGGAACCGGATGCCGGTGTCCGCGGGTGCGGGTTTGAGGGTGAGCGTCACCTTCTGGCCGGAATGCAGCCCGATACCCGCGCACGAGATCTGACGTTTGAGAGTCCTTTGAGCGTCCATTGACTTAACGTGTGCCCTACGCAGAAGCAAAGTCGATGCCCGGCCATTGCCATCGAGGCAAATCGTTTAAGTCCTGACGCTGCAACATTTACGTAAACTCAGCAGAACTGCACCCACCATCGTTGTGTTTGCCCAGCCACATAGGCAAAGGCCCGAACCGTGTCTTTTTTACCGCACGTGTTGATGGGTGCCTGACACCAACCAACACCGGTCAGCGGTCGGTGTCAGGCACCATCCGCTACTCCATCCGCTACTTCAGGATTTCGGCCAGAAATTGGCCCGTGGCCGACGCCTTGGCCTTGGCCACCTGTTCCGGCGTGCCCTGGGCGACGACCTTGCCGCCGCCTTCGCCGCCCTCCGGGCCGAGGTCGATTAGCCAGTCAGCCGACTTGATGACATCGAGGTTGTGCTCGATCACGACGATCGTGTTGCCCTGCTCGACCAACCGCATCAGCACGTCGAGCAGCTTGCGAACGTCCTCGAAATGCAGGCCGGTCGTCGGCTCGTCGAGGATGTAGAGCGTGCGCCCCGTGCCGCGCTTCGACAACTCGCGCGAGAGCTTCACGCGTTGTGCCTCTCCGCCGCTCAACGTCGTCGCCGACTGGCCGAGCGTGATGTAGCCGAGGCCGACGCTTTGCAGCGTCCGCAGCTTCGTCGCAATCGGCGGGAAGTTTTCGAGCAGCGGCAATGCCTGATCGACCGTGAGATCGAGGACGTCGGCGATCGACTTGCCGCGGTACTTGATCTCGAGCGTCTCGCGGTTGTAGCGCCGGCCCTTGCACTGCTCGCACGTCACGTAGACGTTCGGCAGGAAGTGCATCTCGATGGCGATCACGCCGTCGCCCTGGCACGCTTCGCAGCGCCCGCCCTTGACGTTGAACGAGAAGCGGCCCGGCTTGAAGCCGCGCGTGCGTGCTTCCGGCACCATCGCGAACAGCTCGCGGATGAACGTGAACAGGCTCGTGTAGGTCGCCGGATTCGATCGCGGCGTGCGGCCGATCGGCGACTGATCGATCTCGATCACCTTGTCGATCAGGTTGATGCCCTCGATCTTGTCGTGCGCGCCGGGCTCGTCGGCGGCGCGATAGAACTCGCGCGCCAGCGACTTGTAGAGGATGTCGTTGACGAGCGTGCTCTTGCCCGAGCCGCTGACCCCGGTCACCGCAACGAGGCGGCCGAGCGGAATCTTGACGTCGACATCCTTGAGATTGTTGGCGCGGGCGCCCTTGATGACGATCTCGCCCTTTGATTCCTTGCGGCGCGCCTTCGGTGTCTCGATCGTGGTCTGTCCACCGAGATACGCGCCCGTCAGCGAGCCGTGACCGTTGCCGATCAGTTCGGTCGGCGGTCCCTGGAAGATCACCTCGCCGCCAAGATCGCCGGCGCCGGGGCCGAGGTCAATGACGTAGTCGGCGGTGCGAATCGTTTCCTCGTCGTGCTCGACGACGACCACGGTGTTGCCGAGGTCGCGAAGCCGTCCGAGCGTGTTCAGCAGCTTGCGGTTGTCGCGCTGGTGCAAACCGATCGAGGGCTCGTCCAGCACATACAACACGCCGGTCAGGTTCGAGCCGATCTGCGTCGCCAGCCGGATGCGCTGCCCTTCACCGCCCGACAGCGTCGCCGCCGATCGCGCCAGCGTCAGGTAGCCGACGCCGACATCGTTGAGGAAACGCAGGCGATCGCGGATCTCCTTGAGGATGCGCGTGGCGATGATCGCCTCGCGATCGCGCAGCTCGAGCGCGTCGAACAGCACCAGTGCCTCGGAGATTGGCAGGTTGACGTAATCCGCGATCGTCTTGCCTTTCAGCGTGACGACAAGGCTCTCGGAGCGCAGGCGATTGCCATTGCAGACGGGGCACTCGCGGAGCGCGCGATACGGATCGAGCTCCTCCTGCACCGCCCACGAGCCCTCCTCGAATCGACGCCGCAGGTTCGGCAGCACGCCTTCGAAATCGCGGCCAAACGGATCCGGCCCCTTCAGCTTGCTCTTGACCGCCTTCTTCGCCTTCGCAACCAGTTTCTTTGCCGCGCCGGCATCCTCGTCGACGCGGTCTTTTTGCGCCGTCGACGGGCCCAGCAGGATCAGGTCACGGTGCTTTTTCGGCAGCTTGCCGAACGGCATCTTCGCGTCGATGCCGTAATACGACGCGATCGCAGCAACGGCTTCGTTCTTGATTTCGCCTTTGCCCCACGGCGCAATCGCGCCCTCAGCGAGCGACAACGCATCGTCCGGGACGATGCGCTGCGGGTCGAAATCCCAGGTCGAACCAAGACCCTGGCACGACGTGCACGCGCCGTGCGGCGAGTTGAACGAAAACGCGCGCGGCGACATTTCCGGCACGCTGATGCCACACACCGCGCACGCCAGCTTGCGGGAGAACAGGCGATCGCCCTGGTCGAGCGAATTGATCACCACGACATCGTCGGCCAGCTGCAGCGCCACTTCGACGGATTCGCTCAGCCGGCGTTCGATGCCGCTCCGCACGATCAGGCGATCGACGACGATCTCGATGTTGTGATTGCGGCGGCGGTCGAGGGCGATGTCTTCTTCGAGCGAGCGCAGCTGTCCGTCGATGCGCGCTTTGGTGAAGCCGCGCGTCCGCAGCGCCTGCAGCTCCTTCTTGAACTCGCCCTTGCGGCCGCGAACGATCGGCGCCATCACGTTGATGCGCGTGTCCTGCGGGTAGGTCATCACCAGGTCGACGATCCGCTCGAGCGACTGCGACGCGATCTCGCGCCCGCAGTTCGGGCAGTGCGGAACGCCGATGTTGGCGAACAGCAGGCGCAGGTAGTCGTAAATTTCCGTGACCGTGCCGACGGTCGATCGGGGATTCGAGCCGGTGGTCTTCTGCTCGATCGAAATCGCCGGCGACAGCCCTTCGATCAGGTCGACGTCCGGCTTCTCCATCTGCTCGAGAAACTGCCGCGCGTAGGCCGACAGCGACTCGACGTAGCGGCGCTGGCCCTCGGCGTAGAGCGTGTCGAACGCGAGCGAGGACTTGCCGGATCCGGATAACCCCGTTATGACGACGAGCTTGTCGCGCGGGATGTCGACGTCGATGTCCTTGAGATTATGGACACGCGCGCCCCGGACGGAAATCAGGTTATGCGGCATGAGGGTGACTGCGAGACCCGTGACCGGGTCCGCAATCCCCTATTGTAAACCGCGGGTCGCAGAAACTGCAGCGTTTTGCCGGGTATCGACCTCAGTCTTCGTTACAAATGGCTATTTCCGCAACGTGCTGTGGCGATATCCGTAGCCGATATACACCGCCATTCCGATTAACAGCCACCACCCGAACACCCGCCAGGTTTGCGCGGGCAGGCCGACCATGATGAACACGCACGCGCCGATGCCGAGCGGAGCAATAAGCCACACCACCGGCACCCTGAACGGGCGCGGACGGTCGGGTTCGAGGATGCGCAGCGCCAGCACGCCCGCGCACACCAGCGCGAACGCGAACAGCGTCCCGATGTTCGTCAGGTCGTAAGTCTCCGCCGCATCGCCAATCATCGATGCGACCGCGACGACCAGGCCGGTGACGAGCGTTGCCTGATACGGGATGCGCGTCTTCGGATCGACCTTCGCGACCCATTTCGGCATCAGGCCGTCGCGCGCCATCGCGAAGAAGATGCGCGGCTGTCCGTACTGGAACACGAGCAACACCGCCGCCATCGACACGGTCGCGCCGAACGCGACAATCGCGCCGACACGCGTGTAGCCGATCATCTCGAGCGCGCGCGCCAGGGGATCGGCAACCGCCAGTTCCGTGTACGGCACCATGCCGGTGATCACGGCGCCGACGATGACGTAGATCAGGGTGCAGATGGCCAGGCCGCCGAGGATCCCGAGCGGCAGGTTCCTTTGCGGGTTATACGTTTCCTCGGCCGCCGTCGAGATCGCATCGAACCCGATGTATGCGAAGAACACGATCGCCGCGCCCTGGTGGATGCCGGTGAAGCCGCTCGGCGCAAACGGCGTGTAGTTGGCGGGATTGATGTTCATCAGGCCGACGCCGATGAACAGCGCCAGCACGAGGAGCTTGATCACGACCATCACGGCATTGGCGCGTGCGCTCTCCTTGGCGCCGCGCAGCAACAGCCACGTCACCGCCATCACGATCGCAAACGCGGGGACGTTGACGAGAATCGGGATGCCGAACACGCTCGGCGCCGTCTGCAGCAGCCCGTTGATATCGGGATTCGAGCTGAGCAGCGCCGTCCGATAGCCCGTCGTCAGCCATGCCGGCAAATCGACGCCGAAGCTTCGCATCAGCGTATTGAAGTAGTCGCCCCACGAGATCGCGACGGCGACGTTGCCGATCGCGTACTCGAGGATCAGATCCCAGCCGATGATCCACGCGATGAGCTCGCCAAGCGCCGCGTACGAATACGCATAGGCGCCGCCGGCCTGCGGAATCATCGACGCCAGCTCCGCGTAGCAGAGTCCGGCGAGCGCGCACGCGCCGCCAAGCAGGATGAACGAGAACACCAGCGCCGGCCCGGCGGCATGACGGATCACCTCGCCGTTGGGACCGATCTGTCCGGCGGCGGCCGTGCCGATCGCGCCGAAGATGCCGGCGCCGATCACCGCGCCGATCGCCAGCATGATCAGGTCGCCCGCGCCGAGCACGCGCTTCAGCGAGCGCGACGAGTCCGCCTCGTCCACCAACAAATCTGCAATCGGCTTGCGTTGAAGTAATTGAGTCACAGGTCACACGATTAAACACCGAGTGCCATGGAATACCAAGCGGCGCGCGGAGACACATTTTGAAATTGCACGCTTTGATGAAAACGCCTCGAACAGGTGATTCTTTTGCCGCGCGCGTTGTGCAGAATGCCGCTTCGTTGCACCAAGCGAACGAGCCGCGGCTCCTCTCCCCCAGTGCCGCGATTGCGCCGTTCGCAGATTCGAAAACTGAAAGGGAGAGATCTATGCAAGTCAGAAAGTCGAAGACCCTGTTGACCCTCGCCGCCGGCCTGGTGCTGACAGCCGGCGCATGGACGTCCGCGCGCGCGCAGACGCTCGACCCTGCTTCGGTGACGCAGACCCTCCGGCCCGGCGGTGCCTTCGACGTCTCGAAGAACGTCACCACGCCGCCGATTCCACCGCGACCCGACATCTGCTTCTTCGCCGACACGACCGGCAGCATGGGCACCGCGATCACGAACGTGCGCAACAACGCGACGATGATCATGAACCTGGTGCGCGCGGTGCAGCCCGACTCGCAGTTCTGCGCGGCGCAGTATCGGGACACCTTCGACACGCCCCAGTTCCAGGTCGATCAGACGGTGACCGCGACCACCCTCGACGTGCAGAACGCGATCAATACGTGGGCGGCCGGCGGCGGCGGCGATACTCCTGAAGGGCAGCTGCACGGCTTGACGGAGCTCGTCACCGCTGCCGGCTTCCGCGCCGGCTCGACACGCATCGTCGTATGGTTCGGCGATGCGTCCGGCCACGATCCGAGCATCGGCGGCGAAACGCTGGCGTCGACGATCGCGGCGCTGGTCGGCGAAGATGTGCGGGTAATCGCCATTCCGGTGATCACCGGCTCCGGCGACGGCCTCGACGCGACCGGGCAGGCCACCGCGATCACTTCCGCCACCGGCGGCGTGTTGCTCGCGGGCGCGAACCCGAACCAGGTGACGAATGCGATCATCGCCGGTCTCACCAACCTGCCGGTCACGGTGTCGATGGCCAGCGATTGCGCAGCCGTCACCGGCGGCGCGATCACCACGACCTTCGTGCCCGCCTCGCAGACGATCACGTCCGGCGGCACCGCGACCTTCACGGAAACGATCCACGTGTCGCTCGGGGCCGTGCAGGGGCAGACCTACGTCTGCCGCGATCACGCGCTGCTGAACGGCTCGCCGATGCTCGATGCGGAGGGCAATCTCGTCGTCGAAACCAAGACGATCACGGTCGAGGATGTCACCGCGCCGTCGGCGCGCTGCGTCCAGGGCGTGAACCCCGCGGGCCAAATCCCGGCGGCCGGCAACAACCCGAAGAGCGGCCAGAACCCTGACGGCTTCTATCAGCTGCTCGCCTCCGACAACGTCGGCGTGGCATCGGTGCAGGTCTGCGACAGCGGCAGCTCGTTCTGCTCGGATCCGTTCCTGCCGAACGACTACGTGAAGATCACGCAGGCGCAGGGCGCCACGCCGGGCGACAAGCGGCCCGGCCCCGGCGTGCTGGCGTCGCACCTCACCTTGACGGGCGACGCGATTCTCTCGGTGACGGACGGCGCGGGCAACGTGACGACTGTCGCCTGCCTCGTTCCGCCGCCACCCAAGTAAGCGCCAACGCGAGCCCGGCCACCGCGGCCGGGCTCGCAATCCTACGCAGGCCGCTCAGCGACGATTGATGCGATGAAGCGGCCGTCGATCTCCCCTTCGCGCGATCGCAGGATCGCGAACGGCGCCATCAGCGCCGCCAGCTCGCCGTCCCTCAGCAGGAACGCGGGATTGCGCGGATGCCCGCGCTCGGCCTGGCGAGCCGTGAAGGTCTCGTAGAAGATTCGTCCGCCGGGTTTGACCGCCTTCCGCAGCAACGGCATCAGCGGCCGATGAAGGTAGTTGAATCCGAGAATGACGTCGTACTCCGACGCGCCGAGGTCGGGCGGCGGATCGGTCTCGAGGTCGATCACGTTGGCGTGAATTCCGAGCTGCGCTCGACGCGCGATCGCGTTGACGGCGTCGATCGCGTCGGCATTGCGATCGATCGCGTGCACGTCGAAACCCATGCGCGCCATCCACAGCGCATGCCTGCCCCTGCCGCACGCCACGTCGAGGACGCGTCCGCCGCGCGGCAGCAGATCGCCGTTCCCGATCAGCCACGAAGACGGCGCTAGCGCTTCCGGCGATACCACCATTTCAGCAAGTCGAAAATGCCCACCGGCGCCAGCGACAGCAGCAGGCCCAGCCCGAGATCGTGCACGCCGTAGCGATCGCAGATCTGCAGCGTGGTCATCACGAAGATCGTGCCGACGATCGCCGACGCCACGAGGCGGACGAGCGCTCCGGCACGCGCGATCAGCAGCGACGTCGTCCGCAGGCCGAGCGACATCGCCGACAGGCCAAGCAGGATGCCGGCGACGAAGGTCATGCCGGCGGAAACGAAAAGATCGAATCGCTCGACGCGATCACGAGCTCGCCGCGCGGACCGAACGCGAGGCCGACGAGGCCGGCGCCGGCAACCACCAGCTCGGGCTCGCGGTCGGGACGAATCGCGTAGACGCCTGTCGATCCGGCGAGCGCCTCGACAACATGCAGCACGCCGTTGGCATCGAAGGCCAGCCCCTGCGGCCGCCCGAACGGAATGTTCAGCGGATGCACGCCACCCTCCGAATCGATGCGGCGCACCGAATCGTACGAGGCCAGCGTCGGCGCCGACACGTAGAGATCGCCGGTCGGCGACATCGCGAGATGAAACGCGGCGATGCTCGACGGAATGTTCGCGAAGGTTTCCGTCCGCCCTTTCCGATCGATCCGGAAAATGCTGCCGGCGCGGTCGCCGACGTAGAGCGCGCCATCGGCGCCAAAGGCCAGGCCGCACGCGACGCCGAGATCCGACGCCATCACTTCATAGCGCCCGTCGTCGAGCACGCGATATACGCGGCCTTCGAACCGCGACGACACATACAGCAGGCCGTCGGGGCCAAGCGCCATTGAGGTCGGATTGACAAGGCCGTGCACGAAC
>DASUSZ010000145.1:0-3106 GCA_036374815.1 Vicinamibacterales bacterium
GTCGGCAATGGTCGCCGGGCCGCAGCGAGGCGTGATCGGTCCCAACGGCTTTCCGATTCACATCACGCGCGCCGCGGCAGTGACCACGCGTGCGACGCTGGCGCAGGCACGCCGTGAATTCGACGAACGGTACGTGCGAGCCGCGCTCGCGCGATCGGGCGGGCGGGCCAGCGCTGCCGCGCGCGAGCTTGGCGTATCGCGGCAGGGCCTTCGTAAATTGACGGCGCGTCTTGGTCTCGAAGCGATTGTGAAGGGAGCGCCGCATTAGAATGAGCACGAGTGCTGCGCTATTTCGTTCGCCGCGTGCTGCTGGCCGTGCCGGTGTTGCTCGGCGTTGCCACGCTGGTGTTTTCGCTGATTCACCTGGTGCCGGGCGATCCGGCCCAGGCGATGATCGGCGACGGCGCGTCGCCGCAGGATGTTGCCGAGCTCAGAAAGAATCTCGGTCTCGACCAGCCGCTGCTGACGCAGTACGTCACCTTCCTCCGCAACGCGGTCACCGGCGATCTGGGCAAATCGTTTCGAACCGGCCAGCCGGTGACGACGATGATCGTCGAGCGGATTCCGGCGACGGCCGAGCTCGCCGTCGCGGCGATGATCATCGCGATTCTGATTGCGATTCCCCTCGGCGTGGTAGCGGCGGTGTGGCGCGGCACGGCCGTCGATTACAGCGCGATGACGTTCGCGCTCGCCGGCGTATCGATTCCCAACTTCTGGCTCGGCCCGCTGCTGGCGATCGTGTTCGCGGTTGAACTGGGCTGGCTGCCGGTGTCGGGTCGCGGCACGCTCGCGCATCTCGTGCTGCCGGCCTTCTCGCTCGGCCTTGCGCTCGCGGCGATCCTCGCGCGCATGACGCGCGCCAGCCTGCTCGACGAGCTCGGCGAACTGTACGTGCGCGCCGCCCGCGCCCGCGGCGTATCGACCACCGCGTCGATCAGCAGGCACGCGCTCCGCAACAGCATGGTGCCGCTGCTGACCATCGTCGCGCTGCAGTTTGGCGCCGTCCTCACTGGCGCCGTCATTACCGAGACCATCTTTGCGTGGCCGGGCATTGGCCGGCTGCTGATTCAGTCGATCGGTTTCCGCGACTACCCGATGGTGCAGGGCTGCATCCTGCTCATCGCCGTCACTTACGTCAGCGTCAATCTGATCACCGATTTGATGTACGGCTTCCTCGATCCGCGGATCAGATACGAATGACGCTTCGCTCAGGACAAGCCCTTCGGCTCAACGTCATGCTCGGGAGCCTCGCATGACACTTCGCTCAGGACAAGCCCGCGTTGGGTTGATCATCGTGGCGATCGTGGTGCTTGGCGCTGTGCTGGCGCCGGTCCTGTTGCCGTGGGATCCGGCGACCCAGGACCTTCCGAATCGACTCGCCGGTCCGAGCTGGCAACACTGGTTCGGCCTCGACGAGTTGGGGCGCGACATCCTGGCGCGCGTGCTGCTTGGCGCGCGCGTGTCGCTGCTCGTCGGCGTCATCGTGGTCGGCGTGTCCTCGATCGCCGGCATGGCGATCGGCGGCGTGTCGGGCTACTACGGCGGCCGCATCGATCAAGTGATCGGGCGCGTCATGGACGTGCTGATGGCATTTCCCGGCATGCTGCTCGCGATTGCGCTGGTCGCGGTGCTCGGTCCAAGCCTGGTCAACGTGGTGATAGCGCTCGCAGTGATTGGGTGGGTGGGTTACGCGCGCCTCGTGCGCGGCCAGGTCTTGCGCGCGCGCGAATTCGAATACGTCACGGCCGCGAAGGCGTTGGGCGCTGGAACGCCGCGTGTGCTGGTGCGTCACGTGCTGCCGACGGCGCTGCCGCCGCTGCTGGTTCAAGCAACGCTAGGCATGGCGGGAGCAATCCTGTCCGAAGCGGCGTTGAGTTTTCTCGGGTTGGGTGTGCAACCGCCAACGCCCAGTTGGGGCACGATGATTAACGGCGGCCGCGTGCACCTGCTGGATGCGCCGCACCTGACGATCTTTCCCGGTCTGTTCCTCGCGGTCGTCGTCCTCGGATTCAATTTTCTCGGTGACGGGCTGCGCGACGCGCTCGATCCGCGCCGGAAACGCTAGCGGGAGAGCCGCCGCTTCATCTGCTGGAGCGGGCGATTGTCGGGTTCCGACGCAAGACCTTCATCGACGACTTGATTCGCGCGCGCCACATCGCCGGCGCGGAACGCGGCGTCGGCGAGCTTGACCTGCAGGGCGGCGCTGGGCCCGGCTTCATCGATCGCGCGATCGAACCACCGTACCGCGAGCGCGGGCTCGCCGAGGCGAACGGAGTAGTCGGCAATCTGCGTCGCGACCGTGGCCAGCGGCCTGTCATCGCCGATTAGCGTCGCGTACTTCAGCAACGCATCGCGTGCATCCTGGATGCGTCCGTCGCGGCCCGTCACGTCGGCAAGGCGCAGATAGGCATCGGGCGGCACCGGCAGTTTCGCAACCGCCTGGCGCAGCGCCCGTTCGGCGGCCGCCCGATCACCGGCCAGCATCCACGCGCGTCCCAGCTCCGCATACGTATCGCTCGACGCATCCGATCGCGCCGCCGCATGCTGCAGCGCTTCGAGCGCCTTGTTCAACGCGACGCGATCGCCGCGCCGCTCGGCCTCGGTCAGCCACACGTGACCGAGCGCGGCATAGACGTGGGGCGCATCCGGGAAGCGCTCGACGGCGCGGCTCAGCGTGATCACCGCGGCGTCCTCGCGCCCCGCGCGGGCCTGCGCGAGCCCCACGGCCACGAGGCGATCCGAACGCGCCGGCTCGAGCGCCGCCAGCGCCTCGAGCTGATTGATGGCGCGGTTGTAGTCGCCGTCCTGCAGATACGCATCGGCGAGCGCCTCGCGCGCGGCGGTCTGGCTGGCGGGCGATCGCCGCGCGGCCTCCTCCAACGACTTCCGCGCCGCCGGCATTTGATCGAGATCGCGCTGCACGAGGCCCATCACGTAATGCGCTTCGCCCATCGCCGGATCGATCGCAAGCGCCTGTTTGAGCGCGGTAATCGCCGCCTGGCCGCGGCCGGCGCGGTAGCGGGCAAGCCCCAGCTTGTAGAGGATGCGCGCGTTGCGATCGTCGAGCGCCATGTAGGCCTCGTAACGTTCGATGGCCCGCTCGTGG
>DASUSZ010000146.1:0-4746 GCA_036374815.1 Vicinamibacterales bacterium
AGACTCGACGTAGTCGAGTCTGGCGAGTCGAAGGGAGCCATCGCCGAAGTAGCACACAACAGCACGGCTGCTGCAATTCGTCCCACCATTACGTCCCTCACTCTGTTCGTTCGTTCCACAACCGGTCAGCCGAACGCGCGAACGACATCTTATCCCGCGACTCGCCACAACTAACCCATTTCCGAGGCGAACGCCGCCATCGGAGCGGCCGTCGAAGCTTGCAATTGCATGTTGGAACCCTTGAACGCTCGAACGCTGAACCTGTGAACCCGAGGTGCCCCATGCGCTTGCTGCTCACTGTCGCGTTGTTCGCTTCGTTGCTCGCCTCGCCGGCCCACGCGCGCGAGCGTGACGGCGGCCAGAAACTTCGTCCGCAGGACGAGCGCATCGTCCTGGCGATCAAGGAAGGCTCGGCGCGATCGACCACGTTCAAGGCGCTCGTCGATCGCATCGAAGCCGGCGACGTGATCGTGTATGTCGCCACCAATCCGATGATCAAGTCGACGCTGTCGGGAGCGCTGACGTGGATGACGCGGGCCGGCGAATTCCGGTACGTGCGGGCATCGCTGGCGCCGGACCTGCCGTTCGATCAGCTGATCGCCTCGGTCGCGCACGAACTGCATCACGCCGTCGAAGTGATCGAAGACCCGACCGTGGTCGACGAAAAATCGCTGGTGGATTTGTACCGGCGGATCGGCCTGCCGAGCAGAGCGGCGGGGCCGTCGGGATGGGAAACGATTGCGGCACAACGCACCGGTTCGCAGGTGCGGCGCGAGTTGGTCGCGGTACCGACCACCATCATCGCGAGGGCAAGCGCCAGCCAATCGTGACGGAAGAGTTCGTTCCTGTTATGCTGTGGCCGGCAAGCAGCTTGCGCCCACGTCCTCGCTTGGCTTGCCTGACCAAGCATGTACGAGGACTATTACGGTTTCGTTCAACCCCCATTCAGCCTTACGCCTGATCCACGGTTTCTGTACCGCAGCGAGTCGCACGACGTCGCGCTGCAGCAGGTATGGCAGGCAATCCGGCGCAAGGAAGGCTTCATCGTCCTGACCGGGGACATCGGCACGGGCAAGACCACGCTGTGCCGGACGCTGCTGGAACAATTCGACGAGACCACGTTCACGGCGCTGATCCTGAACCCGTTTCTGTCGGTCGAGGAGCTGCTGCGCGAAGTGCTCCTCAGTTTCGGCGTGGTCTCGAAGGACGCGCTCAAGACCGGCCGGCTGGCGACGGCGAGCAAGCACGAGCTCGTGCGCACGCTCCACGACTTCCTGCTGTCGCTGGTGCCGCTGCACGGCAGCGCCGTGCTGATCATCGACGAAGCGCAGCACCTGTCGCCGGAAGTGCTCGAGGAGATCCGCGTGCTGTCGAATCTCGAGACCAACGACCAGAAGCTGCTGCAGGTCGTGATCGTCGGACAGCTCAACCTGATCGACATCCTGCACAAGCCCGATCTGCGCCAGCTCGATCAGCGCATCTCGATTCGCTGCTACCTGAAGGCGCTGACGCGCGAGGAAGTCGAAGCCTACGTGACCCACCGCTTATGGGTGGCGCGCGGCTCGACGTCGGTCACCTTCACGCCGAAGGCATTCGATCTCCTGCACTCGATCTCCGGCGGCGTGCCGCGCATGATCAACCTGCTCTGCGATCGCGCGCTGATGGTCGGCTTCGAAAAGCAGACCAGCCGCATCGCGGAAGAGCACGTCGTCAAGGCGGCGGCCCAGGTCGGCCACGAGATCCCGAAGGGCAAGATCAAGGGCGAGAAGGCAGGCGATCCGGAGACGCCCGCCGCGTCAACATCGCGCCGGCCGCTGGTCATTGGCGGGGCCGTCGCCGCCGCGCTCGTCGCGCTGGCCGCCGTCGGAATTTTGCTGGCCGGCAACCCGATGGAACTGTTTCGAGCCGGCGACCTTCCACCTGCTCCGGAAACGCCGAAGCGGCTGTTGCCGGAGATGGCCGCGCCGCTTCCGCTAATGGAGATGGGCGCGTCCGGAGTCGTGCCGCCGCTCATTCCGGGATCGTTCGTGGTGGCGATCGGCACCTACGACAACGCGGTCGAGGCGAGGACGATCGAGACCGCGTTGCGGCCGAAGGCGACCGCGCAGATCTACACGATCGACATCACGATGGCGCCGGAAGACGTCCAGCGCCGAATCCTGATTGGCCGGTTTCTGAGCCGCGAAGAAGCAGAAGCCGCGCGCGAAAAGCTCGGCGCCGAATTCGCAACCGCGCGCGTCATCGCGAGCACGCAGGAGCGCTTGCGGGTCTTGACCCCCTGACCCCCTGACCCCCTGACCCCCTGGCCCCCTGTCTACCTGTCCCTGTCCTTATAGAACTTCTTCATCGAGTTCGCGACCGGCTTCCAACGCTTCTTGGCGTCGATCTGCGCGCGCGCGTCCTTGCGCTCTTCGAGGCTCTTCATTTCGTCCTGCAGCTTGAGGAAACCTTCGAGGCGGCTCGCATCGAGCTTGCCTTCTTCGACCGCATGCTTCACGGCGCAGCGCGGCTCGTCGCGATGGCGGCAGTCGGTGAAGTGGCACCCGGCCGCAAGCTCGGTGATGTCCTCGAAGCTGTCGCGCGCGCCTTCGCCCTGTGTCCACAGCTGCAGCTCGCGCATGCCCGGCGTGTCGATCAACAGCCCGCGCCGATCGGGAAGGACGATCAGATTGCGATGGCGGGTGGTGTGGCGGCCGCGTGAGTCGTGGGCGCGGACGTCGCGGGTCTTGAACTTCTCCTCGCCGATCAGCGCGTTGACGATCGTCGACTTGCCGACGCCGGAGGACCCAAGCAGCGCCGCGGTCTTGCCCGGCCCCAGGTAGCTGGTGATCACCTCGGTGCCGCTATTTTCCTTGGCGCTGATGGCGTGCACGGGAATCCCAACCGTCAGGGCCTGGATTTCGTCCATGTCCTCAGCAAGATGAGTGGCGAGGTCTGCCTTGTTGAGGATCACCACCGGACTGGCACCGCTTTCGTAGGCGAGCAGCAGGTAACGCTCGAGCCGGCGAGGGTTGTAATCGCCGTCGAGGCCCATGACCAGGAATACGGTGTCGATGTTCGCGGCGACGATCTGCTCCTGGGTCAGCTCGCCGGCCACCTTGCGGGAGAATTTGCTGCGCCGCGGCAGAATGGCCTCGATCGTGCCGGTGGCTTCGCCAGGCGTGGGCTTGACGGCCACCCAGTCGCCGACGGCGGACAGACTGTCCGCCTGATGGCGCAGCCGCCCGGCGTGCTGCACCTGCAGCTCACCGCTTTCTGCAAAGGCGCGATACAGGTAGTTGAACTCGATGGCCACGCGCGCCGGAACGAGGCCGTCGGCGGCGAACGGCGCGAACACCGCCGCCCATGCCTCGTCCCATCCGAGATCTTTCAGATCAAACGTCACTCGCGTTTAGGATACCCCCATGCTGCATGACCTGAAGCACGCCTACCGGATGCTGATGCAATCGAAGGGCTGGACGCTCGTTGTCCTGCTGTCGCTGGCGATCGGCATCGGCGCCACCACCGCGCTCTTTACCGCGGTCAACGGCCTGCTGCTGCAAACGATTCCGATCCGCGATCCGGAGTCGCTGGCGGTCCTGAAGTGGTCGGGGCGCAACAACATGGTGCGCTCGTCGAGCGACTACGGCTTCTCGATGCAGCACAACGGCCAGAACGTGCGCAGCACGTTCTCGAACAACGTCTACCAGCAGCTCAAAGCCGCCAACCAGACGATGACCGATCTGATCGCGGGCACGTCGCTCGAATCATTCAACTTCGCGTCGGACGGCAGCTCCGAAATCGCGACGTCGTTCGGCGTGTCCGGCAATTACTTCAAGGTGCTCGGCGTCTCGGCGCTGCTCGGCCGCACCATCGAGGAATCCGATGAAGCCGCCGGCGCGGAACTGGTCGCGGTAATCAGCCACGCGTTCTGGCAGCGCCGCTTTGCGGGCAACACCAACGTGGTCGGCACGACGGTGCGCCTGAATAACATTCCGGTCACGCTGATCGGCGTGCTGCCGCCGTCGTTCACCGGCATTCAGCGGATGGCGGAGAACTCGCGCGACCTGTACGTGCCGTTCATGCAGGAGCCGCAGCTGGTCACGCCGAGCCAGCCGGGATTGCAGAGCGGCCCGCCGCCGAAGGCGCGCGTCGAGGAGCCCACGAACTGGTACTTGCAGATCGCGGGGCGGTTGAAACCCGGCGTCACGCGGGAGCAGGTCAAGGGCAACCTCGCGGGCCCATTCGAACAGGCGGCGCGCGGCGGCATGGCGGCGTTCGAAGCGGCGCTGACCGACGATCAGAGAAAGCTGCAGCGCAATCAGCGCGAAGGTGATGCGGTGCCGGAGCTGCTGGTGCTGCCGGGCGCTCGCGGCATTTACGATCTCGACCGCACCTCGTCGCGATCGGCGTCTGTGCTCAGCGCGATCGTCGTGCTGCTGCTGTTGATCGTGTGCGCGAACGTGGCGAACCTGCTGCTGTCGCGCGCCGCCGCCCGATACCGCGAGGTGTCGGTGCGACTGTCGATGGGCGCATCGCGCCGGCGCCTGGTGCGGCAGCTGCTGACGGAAAGCCTGCTGCTCTCCGGCACCGGCGGTGCGCTCGGCATCGTGCTCGGCTACTGGAGCAAGAAATTGCTGCCGTTCGGGCAGAACACCACCATCGACGCGCAGGTGCTCGCGTTCGTCGCGGGCATCAGCATGCTCACCGGCCTGGCGTTCGGACTGATACCGGCGCTGCGCGCCACGCAGGTCGACCTGGCCAGCG
>DASUSZ010000147.1:0-13242 GCA_036374815.1 Vicinamibacterales bacterium
TGCAGATCTTTTCGTTCGGGTGCCTGCCGGTCCGCCCTTGCTTCAGCGGAGGCGGCAGCGGATGCTGAAGTAACGGACAGCAGCGAGACGAACAGAGTAGCGAACAGTGCCTTCATAAAACCTCCAACGCTGACACAGTCCGCCACTGCGATTGTTGTGCCACGGACTTTGTCCTACGGCGTGGCCACGTATCCCTTGCGCGCGCGCACTCGCAGGTTCGGATCGCGCACCTCGACACGAATGGTGTGCCAGCGCCCATCGCGATGTCCCGGGCTTGGATACCCGATGTAGTACTGCTGGCTCAATTCATCGGCGATGCTGCCGACTGCCGGATCGAGATCGCGGAAGTCGCGCACGATCTCGGTGCGGCCGCCGCTGTCGTCCGTGATCTCGCGCAGCGCCATCACGTTCACGCGATCGTCGCCGCCGGCCGTGTAGACGCCGCCGCTGCGGCCGCCGCCACCGCCGATCGGCGGGAACCCGCCGCCGGTGCCGGGGAAGCCGCCGCCCCGACGCCCGGTTCCGGGGAATGGAATCGGAATCGGCAAGCGCGGCGGATTGTTCACCGGCGGTGAAGGCCGCCGAAATGTCGGCTCGGCCTGTCCGTCGATGCCCACCGCATAGACGAGCACTTCGGTTTCGCGCACCAGCTGCTTGACCTCGCCAACGCCGACGCGGCTGCTCGTGTCGTTGCCGTCGGAAATGATCACGACCGCCTTCTTGCGGTTCTGTCCGCCCTGGGCCATCGGCACCGCCTCGGCCGCGGCGTCGTACATCGCGGTGCCGCCGTTCGGGTGGATGCGGTTGAGCGACATCGCCAGGCGATCGCGATCGCTGGTCCAGTCGGCGACGAGATCCGCGTTCGCGCTGAACCGGTAGAGGAAGAACTCGTCGAGCTGATCGTTCATCATCCGGAAGAACCGGTCGATCGAGTTGACGGCGGCCGACCACTTCTCGCCGGCCATGCTGCCGCTGGTGTCGACGACAATGCCCAGGCTGACCGGCGTGCGCTCGGCGCTGAAGTGCGTGACTTCGACCTGCTTGTTGTCTTCGTAAACGATGAAGTCTTCCTTGTTCAGGCGCCCATAGAAGCGGCCCGAGCGATCCGTCACCGTGGCGGTGACGTTGATCAGCTCCACGCCGCTCTTGAACTTGAAGCCGCCCTGCTCCTGACCAATCAGGGACGTGGCACCCGCAAGGACGAGCGCGGCGAGCGCGATGAAGTTCCGTAGATGGCGGCGCATGATGTTTTCGTTCTCCTGACTGACTGCCTGACTGCCCGACTCGACTGCCTACTGCTGACTGACGACTTGGCTGCGAACTGCCGACTCTTGACTGCCGACTGAGTCCCGCCGATCAACGTGCGGCACGATGCCGTCGTCGGTGCGGAAGCTGACGCGATAGCGCGCCACCGTCGACGGCGCGTCGAGCGTGACGACGAACGGCGATTCGTCGCCGGCGCCGAGCTTCAGAAAGTCGACGTTCGCGCGCGCGCTCGTCACGAACGTGCCCGTGCGATCGAACAGGAACACCACCGCCGACAGCCTCTCGACCGGCGCGCCGTTCACGGGGTTGCGAACCAGTCCCGACACCGCGAGCTTCGCGTCCTGCCGTGACGAGCTGAGCGACACGAGCTCGAGCGGCGAGTTCGGGCCGACGGCGGCCGCGGACGTGCCTTCGGGGCCCGACATCATCCATACGAGTCCGCCCGCCAGGATTGCGAACAGGAACATCGCCGCAAACGCGAGCGACTTCTGACGGCCGCCGTTGTCGCGCGGCAACTCCTGCGCGCCCAGGAATCCAGACGAGTGCGTCACCACCGGTGCGGCCGCTGCACGCGTCGTCGCTTCCGAGAACCCGCGGGTCGCCGCAGAACCTGGCAGATCGTCCTGCGAGGCTCCGAAAGGTCGGCTGAGCGAGTCGTCCTGTGAGGGTCCGCCTATAGGCGGACCGAAGGTCGCGCTCTGATTGAGCGGCAGCTCCGCCGAAAACTCCGACGGCATCCTGACCGAAGACACCCCCGCCGGCTTGACGACCGACGGGGATGCCCACGGCGCCCGCGTCACGGGCCTCACGACTTTTTCGTCCGGGAACTGCTCGAGCGCGGCCGAAGCCGTCGAGTGGGTAAAGCCGGCCGGCCGGTTCGCGAGCGACGGCTCGCTCGCCGCGGCCGAGAGCGCCGCGATCCGCGCCGCGGCGCGCTTCTTCTCGTCGTGCATCAATCGCCACGCGGTCACGCTCATCACGAGCGCGACGATCAGCGAGACGACGGTAATTACCAACAAGATGATGTCCATATCAGCAATCAGCAATCAGCAATCAGCAGTTCTCAGTCAGCGAAGCCGAAACTCCACTCCGACTTCGACCACTACATCGACCGGCGTGCCTTTCATGCGTCCGGGTGCAAATCGCCATTGGCGAACGGCCTGGATCGCGCGGTCGTTCAATCCGCCGCGCAGTCCGCGAATCACCTTCACGTCGCCGACCGTGCCGTCACGGCGCACGACGATCTCGAGCTCGACTTCGCCTTCGATGTTGCTGCGGCGCGCTTCGTCGGTGTAATCGGCCTTCACCTCGCGCAGCAGGCGCGGCGGCTCGACGCCGCTGCCGGGACGGAACGGTCCGCCGCCGTAACCACCGCCCGACCCTTCGCCAACGCCGGTGCCATCGCCCTGGCCGAGCCCGGTGCCTTGACCCGATCCAGCGCCGCCGCCCGTGCCGGGACCCTGGCTCGGTTTTGTTTCGGGTGCCTTCGCAAGCACGCCCTCACGATCGACGGGCTCCGCCTGCTTCTCGGGGATCGGCGCCATTACCGGCGGCAGCTGCTTCGCCTCGATCGGCTTCGGCGGCTCCGGCGGTTTCGGCTCGGGCCGCATCGGCGGCGGGAGCTTCCTCGCCGGCAACGGGCTGCTGATTTTCTCGGGTCCCTTCCGCATCGCGCGCGGGGGAGGCGTCTTCATTTTCAAACCGCCGCCGCCGCCACCGCCGCCGGGACCGGGCGCGACCAGAAACACCATGCGCAGCGGCTCGGGGTTCACGGGCTCGGTGCGTTCATCGGCCACCGCGAAGCCAAGGCTTGCAACGAACAGGACGGATGCAATCACGAGCGCATGCAGGCTCGTGGACACGATCAGCGGCAGCGTGGTCGCGCGCTCTGCGCGAACGCCCTGCGCGAACAGCTCGCGGCCAAGGCCGAGCGAGCCGGCCACACCGACGGTGGAACCCTGCTTCAGCGCGCGCACCGCGCGCACCGCCTCGTCGTGCGTGACGAACGTGGCCAGCGCGGGGTCGGCGGCGATCGGCAGCTGCGCCGCGATCGAGCGAATCTCGCCGCGAGCGATGAGCTGCAGCACCCGCTCGGGGGAAACCCCGGCCGCTTGCGCAATGTCGCGCGCGGTGTAGACGTCGTGCTGAGCGGAACCAGGCATGGCTAGTGACTGCCGTTACTTCAAAAGCCTTGCCGTGGTGTTCGAGAAGCACGGAAGCTCACTTTGGTGGTTTTCGGCCGGAAATTACGAGATCTTTGCAGCGCTCGGCCCCCGCGATCTGTGGTGCTTTCAGGACGGCTGTAGCCTGTAGATTGCAGTCGCTCTAGAAGGGAAAAAGGCAAAAGGGGAAAGGCAATAAGGCAATTCGGCTTCCGCTTTTGTTCATTGAGGCGCGTCTTACGATGGTCGTGACAATCGCCACCAGTCGAGTTGCCTCTTCCGCTAAAGGCGCAGCCTTCTCCCAGCACTTTTGCCTTCTGCCTTTTGGTAGGATTCGCCCGTGGTTCGGTCCCTTCGTATCGGCCATCGCCGCTTTGTGCTCACGCCAGGCGTGAACACCATCGGACGTGACCCCTCGTCGACCGTGTGCATCAACGACGCCAGCGTGTCACGCAATCACGCGCGCATCACGATCAGCGGCGGCGAGGCGACGCTCGAAGACCTCAAGAGCAAGAACGGCACGCAGATCATGGGCTCGACGATCAAGGTCCCGTCCGCGCTCAGGGACGGCGACGAGATCGAGTTCGGCCACGTCAAAGGCTGGTTCATCGTCGAAACCGCGGAGGATCCGCCGACGACGACCGGAGGGTAGACGGCGTCAAGGGCTCTTACTCGCGCCGCCGACCTCGATCTCACGGCGCGGTGACGGTTGCAACCTCATTGCGTGACTGAATCACGTGAATCGCCAATCCGACCCGACCTCTCGTGGCGAGCTTGTCGTAGATCGAAGCCAGGTGACGCTTGACGGTTTCCGTGCTGATACCGCATTCGACCGCAATCTCCCGGTTGGTCAGGCCTCGCGCGACATGCTCGGCGATTTGCTGCTCACGGCGAGTCAGGGATTCCACGATCTGCCCATCAGTGCGTTTCGTCGTTTTCATGATGGTCTCCATGCAGTGGAGATTACCCACGTGGGTCAGCGAAGTCCTTGGCCGCTTCTAGGGTTTTTCTAGGGTTGCGCGGTGGACTTCTAGTAGGATTCGGGCCCGAATGCGCTATTTGTTCGCGAGTTGCCTGTTGGACACTAAAAGCCGCGAGTTCCTGCGGGGCAGCGAGCACGTACATCTGTCGCCCAAGGCCTACGAGCTGCTGCACCTGCTGCTTGCGCAACGGCCGCGCGTCGTCAGCAAGGCCGAACTGATGGAGGCCCTGTGGCCCAACACGTTCGTGGTCGAGGGCAACCTGCCGGTCCTTATCGCGGAACTTCGTGCTGCAATAGGGTCCCGTCCGGAAGCTGCGGCGGTCATCAAGACGCACCACGGTGTTGGCTACAGCTTCGCCGCTCCAGTGCTCGCGTCGAAATCGAGACTGCTGCCCGATCAGAACGGTTCCGGCGCGATGCTGAAGATTGGCGGGCGAGGCTTCGAGCTCAGCCCCGGCGAGAACGAGATCGGACGCGACCCGGCATGCGATGTTCACATCAGCGATGCGAGCGTGTCGCGTGGCCACGCGCGGATTACGCTGGCCGGCGCGGTGGCGACACTCGTCGACCGAGGCAGTAAGAACGGCACCAGGGTCAACGGGAAACTAATCGAGGCGCCGGTCGAGCTGCAGGACGGCGACGAGCTCACGTTCGGCCAGGTGTCGGCGCAATACCAGAGTGAGCGCCACAACTCGGATTCGACTTTGACCCTTCAGTCGATCCTGCAACGGCGCGACTAGGCCGTGCGCAGGCCTTCAACGAACCGAAGGCCGTTGGTCTCCGCGAGAATTCTCACCGGCTTGTAACCTGCTTCGGCCAGCAACTTCTCGAAGTCGAGCGGCGGATGCGCGTTCTTGACCGGCGTCACCACTTCGATCCGTCCGCCGGCGCGCAGCGCTCGCCGGGTGTTGCGCAGCACGTCGAGCGGCTGATCGAGATCGACGAAACCTTCCGCGGTGTCGTCGACGACAACGAGATCGAATGCGCCGTCATCGATCGGCCAGGCGCGGCCTTCGTCGATGTCCTTGATGTCGATGAGCGCGCCAACTTTCCGCGCGATTGATTCCGCGAGCTTTGCTTCACTCGCAGTGAACGCGGCGACAACAGCGGTGCCACTGAGTCCGACCTTTGCCGCGAGGCCCGCGAGCAGCGCTCTGTCGTTGCAGCCGACCTGCAGGAATCGCTCGCCCATTCGCACGCCGGTCATCGACACCTGCAGCGGATCCATCGCGGGCCCGCGGCCCCGCCGCATCAGCATGCGCAGTAGAAACATCATGACTCGATCATAGAGCGGAACCCTCGTGCCGAACCTTCGTGCCGAACCTTCGTGCCGAACCCTCGTGCCGAACGTTCGTGCCGAACGTTCGTGCTGAACCTCCGGATGCGCTATATTTCCAAGGTGAAACAAGCCTCGGAAATCGCCCCTGCAGAGGGGAAACTCGGAATACTCCTGGTCGGCCTCGGCGCGGTCAGCACCACCACGATCGCCGGCGTCATCGCCATTCGCAAAGGCCTCGCGAAACCCATCGGATCGCTCACGCAGATGGGCACGATCCGGCTTGGCAAGCGCACCGACAACCGCTCGCCGAAAATCAGCGAATTCGTTCCGCTCGCGAAGCTCGAAGACGTGGTCTTCGGCGGCTGGGACATCTTCGAAGAAGACTGCTACGCGGCCGCATGCACGGCCGGCGTCCTCGAGCGCTCGCTGCTCGATCAAATCCGCAAGGAGCTCGAAGCGATCAAGCCCATGCCGGCGGTGTTCGACCAGCGCTACGTCAAGCGGCTGTCGGGTCCCAACGTCAAGAAGGGCAAGAACAAGAAGGATCTCGCCGATCAGCTGATCGCCGACATCCGCAATTTCAAGAAGAAGCACAACTGCAGCCGCATGGTGATGGTGTGGTGCGGCAGCACCGAGGTCTACATGAAGGAAGGGCCGGTGCACCAGTCGCTGGCGGCTTTCGAAAAAGGCCTCGAGTTGTCCGACGATGCGATTCCGTCGAGCATGGTCTATGCGTACGCGGCGCTGAAGGAAGGGCTGCCGTTCGCGAACGCGGCACCGAACCTCACCGCCGACGTGCCGGCGATGCTGGAGCTCGCGGCGCAGACCGGCGCGCCGCTTGCCGGCAACGACATGAAGACGGGGCAGACGCTGATCAAGACGATCATCGCGCCCGGCCTCAAGGCGCGCATGATCGGCGTGCGCGGCTGGTACTCGACCAACATCCTCGGCAACCGCGACGGCGAAGTGCTCGACGATCCGGAGTCGTTCAAGACCAAGGAAGAGAGCAAGAAGTCGGCGCTCGACTACATCTTCCAGCCGCATCTCTATCCGGATCTTTACAAGGACCTGTCGCACGTCGTGCGCATCAATTACTACCCGCCGCGCGGCGACAACAAGGAAGGCTGGGACAACATCGACATCGTCGGCTGGCTCGGCTACCCGATGCAGCTGAAGATCAACTTCCTGTGCCGCGACTCGATCCTGGCGGCGCCGATCGTGATCGACACGGCGCTGTTCCTCGATCTGGCCAAGCGCGCCGGGATGTCCGGCATCCAGGAGTGGCTGTCGTTCTACTTCAAGGCGCCGATGCACGCCAGGGATCTGTATCCTGAGCACGACCTGTTCATTCAGCTGATGAAGTTGAAGAATACGCTTCGTTACCTGAAGGGCGAGGATATGATCACGCACCTCGGCAGGGAGTATTACGACTAACAGAGGTCTGATGGGTCCAGCAAAACTGCAACCGGCGTTGCTCGGCGGGGTGACCATCGGCGTGCTCTCGGCGCTGCC
The DNA here is from genome assembly GCA_036374815.1 of Vicinamibacterales bacterium. Lineage (GTDB taxonomy): Bacteria > Acidobacteriota > Vicinamibacteria > Vicinamibacterales > UBA2999 > 12-FULL-67-14b. The sequence goes on from DASUSZ010000147.1 coordinate 7,202, forward strand.
GGTGATCAACCTCGCCAACTGTTGTTGCGCGTGGATCCTGTTCGGCGGCGGCCTGGCTGCATACCTGATGCAGCAGAATCACCCCGACCCGATCACGGTCGGCGACGGTGCGACGGTCGGGCTGCTGGCCGGCGTGTTTGGCGCGATCATCGGCGCGATCGTCTCGATTCCGATCAGCATGTTGATGAGTCCGTTCCAGGCCGAGATGCTCCGCGAAACGATGAGCAATCCCGATCTGCCGCCCGAGCTGCGGCGCGTGTTCGAACGGTTCGGCGGCGCGCCGGCCATGGGCGCGGCGTTTTTCGCTTTCTTTTTCCTGTCGCTAATCGTCAGCGCGGTGTTCGCCATGCTTGGCGGACTATTTGGAGCCTTGATCTTCCGGAAGAAGCAGCCACCCGTGGTTCCTCCGATTCCGCCTCAGGTGTTTTAGCAGGCGGAATCGTCCCGTCGGCGGACTGTCGCTCAAGGCCCGTCAGCCCGATAACCCGGCCTGGCAATGGAGCCCCCGAAGCCGGACTACGCTGCGTTTTTTCGTTTCACGCAGCGTCCGTTCAGCCTGACCCCCGATCCCCGCTTCTATTACCGCAGCCGTTCACACGCGCGCGTGTTCGATGCGTTGTCGGCGGCGGTCGCGCGGCGTGACAGCGTGATGCTGGTGCTCGGCGATCTGGGCGTCGGCAAGACCACGCTCTGCAAGACGCTGCTCGATCTGCACGAGCGCAAGTCGCGCGCGGCGCTGGTCGGCAACGCGCTGCTGTCGCCCCAGGATTTGCTGCGCCTGATGCTCCAGGATCTCGGCGCGGTGCCGAAGGAAGACGTCATGACGGGCCGGCTGCAGTCGATGCCGCGCGTCGAGCTGCTGGCGCTGCTCGGTGATTTTCTCGAAAGCCTGAAGGCAACCAGCGAAGGCGCGGTATTGATCGTGGACGAAGCGCACAGCCTGCCGCCCGCCACCAAGGAGCAGGTGCTCGAAATCGCCACGCTGCCGTCGAACAAGGATCGCGTGCTGCAGTTCCTGCTCGCGGGGCAGCCCGGCCTCGGCGGCGCGCCGATGCTGCCGACGTTTGCGGACGATCGCCTGTCGGTGAAGGCGCGCCTGCTGCCGCTCGAGCGCGATGAATGCGAGCGCTACATCATCCACCGCCTCGCGATCGGCGGCGGTAACACCGTGACCTTCAGCGCGCCCGCCATCGAGGTGATTTACAACCTGTCGGGCGGCGTGCCGCGGCTCGTCAACCTGCTGTGCGAGCGCGGCCTGCAGGAAGCCGCATCGCGCGACGCGCATGACGTCGAGCCGTCGATGATCGAATCGGCGGCCTCGGCGCTGGATCTCATTCGGCTCCGACCGAAGCGCTTCCGGTGGTACGGGACGCGATAGTTGGCAGTTTGCCGGTTCCCAGTTCCCAGTTGGTTGACAGTTGAAAGTTGCAACTCAATTGGCAACTGCCAACTTAACTGGCCACTGCCAACTGGCGAACCGCCAACTTCGCCGTCCGATATACTGCCGTTCTTATGTCCGAGAAGGTGTCCCCCGAGATCGAGGCGCTGCTCAGCGAAGACAGAAGCTTCTCTCCCACAGAAGAGTTCCGCAAAGCCGCGCACGTCAGCGACGCGTCCATCTATGAGCAGGCCGCGAAAGACCCCGAGGCGTTCTGGGCGAACTTCGCCAAAGAGCTCGAGTGGATCAAGCCGTGGTCGCAGGTGCTCGAGTGGAATCCGCCGGATGCGAAGTGGTTCGTCGGCGGCAAGCTCAATATCAGCGCCAACTGCCTCGATCGCCACGTGCGCACCGCGCGGCGCAACAAGGCCGCGTTCATCTGGGAAGGCGAGCCGGGCGAGCGCCGCACGCTGACGTATTTCGATCTCTATCGCCAGACCTGCCAGTTCGCCAACGTCCTGAAGAAACTCGGCGTCAAGAAGGGCGATCGCGTCGCGCTCTACCTGCCGCTGATCCCCGAGCTCGCGATCGCGATGCTCGCGTGCGCCCGCATCGGCGCGGTGCACTCCGTCGTGTTCGGCGGTTTCAGCGCCGAATCGTTGCGCGATCGCATCAACGATTCCTCCTGCAAGGTCCTCGTCACCGCCGACGGCGGCTGGCGCCGCGGCCAGATCGTTCCGCTGAAGCAGACCGCCGACGAAGCGCTGAAGGAGACGCCGTCGATCCAGCACGTGGTGCTCGTGCACCGCCTGCACGGCGCCAACGCGACGGTGCACGTCAAGGAAGGCCGCGACCACTGGTATCACCGCCTGATGCAGGACGCGCCCTACGAGTGCGAGCCCGAGGTGATGGACGCGGAGGACATGCTCTACATCCTCTACACCTCCGGCACCACCGGTAAGCCAAAGGGCATCGTCCACACGACGGGCGGCTACCTCACCGGCGTCTACGCCACCACGAAGTGGGTGTTCGATCTCAAGGACGAAGACGTCTACTGGTGCACCGCCGACATCGGCTGGGTGACCGGTCACAGCTACGTGGTCTACGGGCCGCTCGCCAACGGCGCCACCGTCGTGATGTATGAAGGCGCGCCCGACTGGCCACAGAAGGATCGGCTCTGGGAGATCGTCGAGCGTTACGGCGTCACGATCTTCTACACCGCGCCCACCGCAATCCGCGCGTTCATGAAATGGGGCACCGAGTGGCCCGGCAAACACGATCTCTCGTCACTGCGGCTGATGGGATCGGTCGGCGAGCCGATCAATCCGGAAGCGTGGGTCTGGTATCACCTTCACATCGGCAACAGCCGCTGCCCGATCGTCGATACGTGGTGGCAGACGGAAACCGGCGCCATTGCGATCACGCCGCTGCCCGGCATCACGCGCACCAAACCGGGATCGGCGACGCAGCCCTTTCCGGGCATCAGCGCGCAGATTCTCACCGACAAGGGCCAGAACGTTCCGGTCGGCGGCGGCCTGCTCGCGATCACCAAACCGTGGCCGGCGATGCTCCGCACGATTTACGGCGATCACGATCGCTACGTGACGCAGTACTGGAGCCGCTGGGGCAAGGACATCTACTTCACCGGCGACGGCGCCAAGCTCGATGACGAGGGCTATTACTGGCTGCTCGGCCGCGTTGACGATGTGTTGAATGTGGCGGGGCACCGCATCGGCACGATGGAAGTCGAAAGCGCGCTGGTCGATCATCCCAAGGTTGCCGAAGCCGCCGTCGTCGGCCGCACGCACGAGATCAAGGGCCAGGCGCTCGCGGCGTTCGTGACGGTGAAGGAAGGCGTGGCCGCGTCCGAATCGCTGTCCGACGATCTGAAGAAACACGTCGCCAACAAGATCGGCGCGATCGCGAAACCGGACGACATCATCTTCGCCGCGGATTTGCCGAAGACGCGCTCGGGAAAGATCATGCGCCGGCTGTTGAGGGACATTGCGGAAGGCAAAGCGCTCGGCGACACGACGACGCTCGCGGATCCGTCCGTCGTCGCAAAGTTGAAGGATCAGTACGAAAGTCAGGAGTAGGAGAGCGGCTTCTCGCAGCCGCCTACATTCGCGTATTCGCCAGCGCCTCGACCGCCTCGCGTTCGAGGCGCACGTGGCGTCCGGCCGTCACCGGATCGAGCTTGCCATCCGCGACCAGCTTCTCGATGCCCTTCAGGTCGGTGCGCAGCATCGCCGCTGCGTCTTCGACCGAAATCAAGCGCGGCTTCAATTCGACCTGGACGACGCGGTTGCGGCCGCCGCCCTTGGCGCGGTCGAGCGCGGCCGCCACTTCCGTCGACAGCTTTTCGTGATCGATCGGCTCGCCTTCGAGCGCCCGCGCGCTCGTCACCGCCACGCTCACGGTGACGACGATGCGCTGCTCGGTGCGGTAGTCGCGGAATGTCAGGCGGTCTTCGACCATCGTGCGGGTGCGCTCGGCGAGCGTTAGCGCATCCGCGGGATTGGTCTCGGGCAGCAGCACCGCGATGCAGTCCTCGTCGTAGCGCGCCACCCAGTCGTGCTCACGGAAATACGTGCGCAGCAGGATGCCCATCCGCTCGAGGATGCGGTCGCCGACGCCGTAGCCGTACGCCTTGTTGATCGCCGAGAGGTTGTCGATGTCGATCAGCATCAGCGTGAGCCAGTGCTCGAACCGCTCGGCGCGGCAGCATTCCTTCGGCAGCACCGCCTCGAGCACGGGCCGCGTATGCAGCGTCGTCAGCGAATCCTCGATCGCGCCGTGCTGCGGCATGTACATCAGCCGCGTGGTCCACGCGCCAAGCAGATCGAAAGCCGCGCGGCGCACGATCTGCGCGGTCTGCGGCCACAACTCGGTGCTGACGCCGGCGCGTTCGTCGATCGACAGCTCGTCGATCGTCGTGTTCATCGCGATGTGGACGAACGAAAAGAACTGATCCGGCGACACCTCGCGGTCGTTGATCAGCCCCGCGAGCTCGCTGATCCCCGACCCGCGCGCGTCGATCCGTCCGTCGACGATCGCCTCGGCCAGCAGCCGCGTTGACACATTGCCGAGCCGGACGCAGTAGCTGGCGTCGAGGCGGCGCGAATCGGCCGTCAGCGGGAACGTCGCCACCGTGTCCGCGACGATCACGTCGCGGCGCGCGCGCAGCTGTTCCGCAATGTGCTGTCGAAGCTCGACGTCGAGTCCGGTTTCGGGCGTGGACATTCAGGAAATCGATCCGTCTATCGGTACGTGAGACGCACAGCGTAACTCAATCTCTAACTGGACCATGACGGATCGCCAGAGCCACTACCGCGTCAAACGTGCGCGGCCGAAAGACTTAACGCGACGGTTCTGTTGGACGATTAACAGATCTGCACCCGATTGCCGCATTTGGCGATACGGACGAGTTTGATCGATGCGGAACCAATACCTATGATCGCCGTCTGCCGACATTTTTGTAGCGACCTGGGATTTCTGAGGATAGATGCGCAAGAAGCTCGGTGAGTGCCTCATTCAAGCCGGCCTCATCACGGAAGACGATCTGCAAGCCGCGCTGACCGAGCACAAACGCACCGGCGAACGCCTGGGTGCGGTGCTCGTGCGGCTGAACCTTGCCACCGAGCGCCAGATCGCCAAGGCACTCGCCTACCAGCTCGGCTTCCCGTATCTCAACCTTTCCGAGAACCCGCCCGACCCAACCATCGTCACGCTGATCCCGAAGGACGTCGCACTCAAGCGGTCGTGTGTCGCGATCCGTCTGGAAAAGAATCTGCTGACGGTCGCGATGGCGGATCCGCTGCTGTTCAGCCTGGTGCAGGACCTCGAGTTCCAGACCGGCTATCGCATCAAGCAGGTGGTCGCGACACGTGCCGACATCCTCGAATCGATCAGCGCCGGCTATCCCGACAAGGCGTTGATCAAGGCGGGCTCGACCAGCGCCGTGCTGGCCACGCGATCGCAGCGCGAAGAGCGCGGCAGCGAGGCGCTGATCAAGCGCGAGGAAGAGGCCGCCGAACCGATCGCCGGGTTGCGCGAGCGCAGCGAGGCGGCGCCGATCATCGATCTCGTCGACCTCGTCGTGAAGAGCGCCATCAAGGCCGGCGCGTCGGACGTGCACGTCGAGCCGATGGAGAAGGGCGTCCTGATCCGTCATCGCCTCGACGGGCTCTTGAAGGAAGTGATGGACCTGCCCAAGTGGGTCCACGAAGGCTTGATCGCGCGCCTCAAGATCATGGCGGGCATGGACATCGCGGAGAAGCGCCTGCCGCAGGACGGCCGCGTCCGCGTCACCAACGACGATGGCAAGGACGTCGACTTCCGCGCTTCGACGCTGCGCACGCTGCACGGCGAGAAGATGGTGCTGCGCGTCCTCGATCAGAACCGCGGCGTCCCGCCCCTCGAGGAGCTTGGCTTCTCCGCCGGCGCGTTCAACGATCTCAAGGGCTTCCTGAAATACCAGCACGGCATGATCCTGGTGGTCGGCCCCACCGGCAGCGGCAAGACCACCACCTTGTGTTCGGCGCTGCTGTCGTTGCAGTCCGAGCGCACGAACATCATCACCATCGAAGACCCGATCGAGTATCAGCTGCCCGGCATCAATCAGACGCAGATCAACGAGAAGATCAAGCTGACCTTTGCGAGC
>DASUSZ010000148.1:0-3807 GCA_036374815.1 Vicinamibacterales bacterium
CACAAACACGAAGTCGACAAGATCGATGCGGTGCTGTCGGGCCGTTTCCGCATGGTGGTGCGCGGCCACATGAAGGTGCTCGGACCCGGCCAGTGGATCGAGATCCCGCGCGGCACCGTTCACAACGCCGCGGTGATGGGCGACGAACCGGTCGTCAGTCTCGACGCGGTGAAATTATGAAGATCGCGATTTTCGGATCGGGCGGCGTAGGCGGCTACTTCGGCGGCAAGCTTGCCGCGGCGGGCGAGGACGTGACGTTTCTCGCGCGCGGCGCCCATCTACTCGCGATGCAGAAAGAAGGCCTGCGCATCACGAGCCCGCTCGGCGATGTCCACGTGCCGAAAGTACAGGCGACGGATCGCCCGCAGGCGATCGGGCCCGTCGACGTGGTGCTGTTCACCGTCAAGCTCTATGACGTCGATGCCGCTGCCGCCACGCTCGCGCCGCTGATCGGTGCCGACACCGTGGTCATCACGCTGCAGAACGGCGTCGATGCGATGGACATGGTCGCCAGACACGTTGGCGCCGATCATGTCGCGGGCGGCGCGGCCTACATCGTCGCCGTGATCGATCAGCCGGGCCATATCCGTCATACCGTGGCGCAGCAGCTGGCGTTCGGCGAGCGGGACGGACGCCGTTCGGATCGCCTCGCTCGATTCGAGGAGGCGGGCATCCGCGCCGGCTTCCAGGCCAAGGTCAGCACCGACGTGGAGTCGGAGCTGTGGGTCAAGTTCGTGCGGCTCGCGTCATGGAGCGGCATGACCGCCGCGACGCGGTCGTCGCTCGGCGTGCTGCGCGATCACGCCGAAACGTTCGCGATGATGGTGGCGGCGATCGAGGAAGTGATCGCGGTGGGCAAGGCGAAGGGCGTGAAGCTGCCGGCGGACATCATGGAGACCACCATGGCGCTGATGAAGGGCTTTCCGCACGGCTCGAAGTCGTCGCAGCTCGAAGATCTGGAGCGCGGCCGACGCCTGGAGCTGCCCTGGCTGAGCGGCGCCGTCGTGCGCATCGGCAAAGAAGTGGGCGTGCCCACGCCCATCCATCAGTTCATCACGACGATCCTGACGCCGTTCGTGAACGGATCGAAGTAGCCCTGATACGATTCAGTCAGGCCCGGCAAATTCATGGCAGATGACAGCCGCCTTCGCGAGCTGATGCGAGAGTATCAGTCCGGCCGCTTCGAGGCGGTCGACGAGATCTACGCGTCGATCGCGCCGGCGCTGCGGCGCTATCTGCTGTCGCAGGCGCGCGACGGCGCGAAGGCGGACGACCTGGTCCAGGAGACGTTCCTGCAGATGCATCGTGCCCGGCATACCTACGATCCGTCGTATCCGCTGATGCCATGGGCGATGGCCATCGCGCGCCATGTGTGGCTGATGGATCGCCGCACCATGTCGCGGCGGCCGTGGGCGCCGGATGACGTCACCGCGATGGAGCTGCCGGTGAAGGGCGAGGCCGCGTCGTACGCGGAACGCGACCAAGTGCGGAACGCACTCGGCAAGGTTGCGCCGGCGAAGCGCGATGCGGTGATCCAGCATCACGTCCTTGGATTCAGCTTCAAGGAGATCGCGCAGCGCGCCGGCATCGCCGAAACCGCCGCGAAGCTGCGATCGAGCCGCGGCATGGCTCAGCTCAGGGCGCTGTTGAAAGGCGGGCAGGAGAAATGAGCGCGCCTGGCGAATTGCGCTCGCGGCTTGCCGCCGACTATCAGCCGGTTCGCGCGCTGCGATCGCCGTGGACCCGCGCGCTGGCGATCGTGCCGCTCGCGATCGTCGCGCTGATCGGGGCGCAGCTGGCGTTCAACGTGCGCTCCGATGCGCCGAGCCTGGGGTGGCTGGGCGTGTGGGGATTTTCGATCGCCCAGTCGGCGATCGGCATCATCGTCGTTGGCGCGGCGCTGCGCGAATCGATCCCGGGCCGTCACTGGAGCAGCGCCGCGATCGCGTTGTGGGTGGCGATTCCGATTGCCGCGATCGTTGTCATAACACTCGTCAGTTGGGAGGCGAGCCAGGTGATACTGCGTGGCGCCTGGTGGGTCGTCGCGGGCGTCTGCTTTGCGGGCTCCGCCGCGACCGCCATGCCTGTCGTCGCGTTTGCGGGCATCCTCGCGGCGCGCGCGTATCCAACGCGGCCGGCCATCGCCGGCCTGCTGTTTGGACTGGGCGCGGGTTTGATGGCTGATGCCGGCTGGCGGATTTTCTGCCACTTCAGCGAGCCGGCGCACGTGCTGTCCGCGCACCTCGCCGCGGTAATCCTGTCGACGATCGTCGGCGCATTGGCGGCGGTATCACTGAGCGGATTACGCGGGGAAGAACACGCGCTGCACGAACCAGTACGTCCCCGCCGCGATCACGGCGATTGATCCGACCATCGCCAGCTGACGCGACAGCGTTGCGCTGCGGCGCCGCACCGCCAACAGTAGTGCCGCGACGATCGCGACAATCAGCAGCTGCCCGATTTCCACACCAAGATTGAACGCGAACAGCGACCAGCCGAGCGCCGCCTGCGGCAGCCCGAATTCCTTCAGCACGTACGCGAAGCCGAAGCCGTGAATGAGGCCGAAGGCCACCGCCAGCCACGGCCGCAGATCGGTTTCGGTTCCGAGCGCCGCAGAAGATCCCAGGGCCGCAGATGACGCAGATGATGTTTTGTGTTGTTTCAATACGAGCAGGTTGTCTGCCCCCACCACCACGATCGTCAATGCGATCAGCGGCTCGATCAATTGCGCCGGCGGCGACAGGATATCGAGCGCGGCAAGCGAGAGCGTGATGCTATGGCCGATCGTAAAAGCCGTGACGATCAGCGCCAGCCTGCGGAACGTCCCGCCAAGCAGCAACAAACCGATCAGGAACAGGATGTGATCGGGACCGATCAGGATGTGCTCGACGCCTGAGGCGACGAACGTCCTGACGACCGCCCATCGCCCCTGCGTGCTGCCCGAGTAATACGACGTGTCCTGGCGCGACGCGTCGAGGATCGCCTGCAATGTCAGCGTGCCATCTTCGTAGATGTTGATGAAGGTCTGGTGAATGGGATCGTACGGAAACAGCTGCGCCTGAATGCCGACGTGTCCGGGCCGCCGCCCGCTCACGCTGAAGGCAAGCCGCAGGCTCTGGCGATCGGGCACCACGTCGAGCGCGCCCCACGTGATGGACGCGGCGGCGCCGTCGAGCGTCAGCCGTAGACGTGGAGCGAGCAGGGCCACCAGCGCGTCGCGGTACTTCGCAGCCGTCTCCGGATCGAGCAGGGAGTCCGCGTTGGCCACTCCGAGATCGTGCGCGGCGTCGAGATCGTGGACGACCAGCGTGCCCGAAACGCCGCTCGCGTCCACGTGTAAATCGAGATAACTGAACGGCGCCGGATGAGCGGCGGCGGGTCCCGCCGCCAGCAACACGGCGAAGACCCAGCCGGCGGTGCGAAGCGTGATCACGCCTTTGCCAAGAGGACGCGGGCAGCCGCCCAGACCCACAACATGCAGATCAGGCTGGTGAGGAACACGTCGCTGGGCCAGTGCAGGCCGAGAGCGACGCGCGCCAGGCACCCGATCAGCACCATGCCGAAGCTCACTGCCATTACCAGCGCGCGCAACGGCGCTTGCCGCCGCACCAATGCGAGCACACCGAGGCCGCCGAACGTGACCGCGAAGAACGTCAGCGTGGTAGACGGGAAGGAGAAGCCTGACGGGTTACCCGTCACCGCGACGAGGTCGCGCGACGGGCGCGGACGCTTGAAGATTTCCTTGGTGTATTCGGCGCCGTACTGCTCGAGCAGCAGGAAGGCCGCGAGCAGCGCGAGGCCGCGCCA
>DASUSZ010000149.1:0-5123 GCA_036374815.1 Vicinamibacterales bacterium
TACGGCTTTGTCGGCATTCGCCGCTCCGATCCCGACTACACCGCGTACTCGGTGATGAACAACGCGCTCGGGCAGTACGCGATCGGCGGGCGTCTTGGCGACAACATCCGCGAGCGGCAGGGCATGGCCTACTACGTGAACAGCTCGCTCGAGGCGTCGTTCGGCCAGGGTCCGTTCTCGATTCGCGCCGGCGTGTCGGCGGCAAACGTCGAGAAGACGATTGCCTCGATCGACGCCGAGCTGAAAACCATCGTCGAACAGGGCTTCACCGCGCAGGAGATCGACGAGTCGAAGAGCTACATGATTGGCGCGATCCCGCGGCAGCTCGAGACCAATGCCGCGATCGCGTCGTTCCTGCTGACCGTCGACACTTTCAATCTCGGCCTCGACTACGACGAGCGCCTGCCAGGGTTGATCGGCGCGATCACGAAAGAGGCCGCCGACGCGGCCGCGAAGCAGCTGCTCGATCCGTCGCGGGCGACGATCGCGGTAGCGGGACCATGGACTCCGGCAGTGGCCGCGCCGCCGGGCCCGCCTCCATCGGTCGAAGCCCCCGCCAGCCCCGCGGCGACGCCCTCCAGTGATCCGAGCAGTCTTCTTTGACGTTGATTTCACGCTGATTTACCCGGGTCCGGCGTTCCAGGCGGAGGGGTATCGGCAGGCGTGCGCCGCGCGCGGCATCGACGTCGATCCGGCGAAGTTCGAAGAGGCGACCGCCGCCTCGTCGTTCATCCTCGACGAAGTCGAGGAGCAGATCTACAACCACGACGTGTTCATCCACTACACCGCGTCGATCATCGAGAAGATGGGCGGCCGCGGCGCCGATGTCGTGGAAGTGGCGCGCGAGATCTACGATCGGTGGTCGGTCAACCACCATTTCGAGATGTACGAGGACGCGCCGCCGGTGCTGACCGCATTGCAGCAGCGCGGCATCACCATCGGGCTGATTTCGAATTCGCATCGCAGCCTCGACGCGTTCTGCGAGCATTTCTCGCTGCGGAACATCATCGCCGTCTCGGTGTCGGGCGCCGAGCACGGCTACATGAAGCCTCACCGCAGCATTTTCGATGCGGCGCTCGACCGCGCCGGGATGCGCGCCGACGAAGCCATGATGGTTGGCGACAGCTTCAAGCACGACATCGAAGGCGCGTTCAACGCCGGCTGGCGCGCCGTGCTGCTGAAACGATCGGGCGAAATACCTTACAAGCTGCCCGAAGACCTGCCGGTCATCACGACGCTCGCGGAATTGCCCGACCTGATCGAATCAATTTGATCGCCGGCCGAGCTCGGCGAGCGTAATGCCCGCGGCAAGCCCTGCATAGTAGTGGGCGACTTCTCCCGCTTCGAGCAGTTGCACGCACGCGTTTTCGATCGCATCGCGGTCCTTGACGCTGGCGACGCGCGAAACGGCGCGCCGCAGCGCGGCATCGGCGCTGCCGCGGGCGAGGCGGCGCGTGGCAATCCGCTCGATCGCAGCGCGCACCTCTTCGGCGGGCGCAATGCCGCGGAGCGGGACGATCAGCTCGAACAGGCGCGCCAGATCGTCGAGCGCCCGCGCACGGTCCGGCGATTCATCAGCAACCGCGCGAATGACGTGCGCGAGCAGCGGCGAGAATCCGGTCCGATTTTTCGAAGACGAGCGCGCCATCGGTAACTCCTCTTTCGTTCAAGCTACGCGCGCGAAAACGCGAAGTCAAAGCGAAAGACATGCCAGCTATCGCAATGCGCTGAGCACCACCAGCATCAGGCCGCCAAACGTCAGCGGCGTGTTTGCGAGGAAGCGAAACACGAATGTCATTTCAGGCGTGGGTTCCTGGTGGAGCACTTCTTGTGCCTGCAGGAATCGCCACGCCTGATACGCGAGCGCAAACGGCGCGAGTGCCAGCAGCGAGAGGCCGACGGCGGCGCCGATGGGTTGAGCGCTCAAGCGCCACGCCGCAATTGGCAGCAACACCAGCAACACCACCGTGTTCTGCCAGACGGCCTGTTGCCGCGTCCGCACCATGTGTCCCGAATACTGAACGGCCATCGGCGTCCTCTCGGAAAGTTAACACCAGATCAATTTCTGGAGCAGCAGCAGCCCCAGCGCCAGCGACAGGGCGCCGCACGTGATCTCGCCCCCCGGAGACGGCTCGAGGATCGCGATCGCGCACACGATCTGGATCGTCATGTTCATCAGGTCGATCATCCAGTTCAGATCGGCGCAGTAATCGAACTGGATCGCGCGTGCACCCGCCGCCTGGACCTGCTCCGGCGCATTTATCCGGACGCGCCTGGTCACCTCTTGCACGTCGCGGAAGCATCCCGACAGGCCGCGCTGCTCGAGCCTTGCCATCGCCGCGTCGATGGCTTCGTGGGTGACGTCCTGGCTGCCGCTCTGGCGCGCGTGGTTGACGATGTCCTGCGTCAGCGCGGCGCGGCCGAATCGCGACTGCCGCCGTTTGAGCGCTGCCTGCAGCTCGCCGTCGTAGTGAGCGGCCAGGTGGGTCGCGCCGACGCCGAGCGTCGACTCGATCGCCCGCAGCGTCGCTCGCCGCGTCCGCGGCTGGGTCTCGAGCTCGGCTGACAGCTCGCGAAGATTCGCGAGCACCTGATCGAGGACGGGATCGGCGCCACGGCCGGGCGCCCGCCGTTGCGGTTGCGCGCTGCCGGCCTGCGGCAGGAACGGAACGGTCGCGATGCTGGCCACGAACTGTCGTCGGCTGGGAGTCATGTCGCTTCTCCTTGCTCGGTGACGATGATTCGTCACGCGCCTGACGACGATGCAATCGAAGCTCGAAGCGGGCAATAGGCCCAATCGCGCATCTTTGAGCGCGATCAGCGTGGCGTGTCGACAGAGTCGCTTCGCTGCGTGATCTGGTAGCGGTACTCCGACGGCGACACCCCGAATCGATCGCGGAAATCGCGGCAGAAGTGGCTCGCATCGGCGATGCCGACGCGCGCCTGGATCTCCTTCACGCGGATGCCGGGATCGTGCAGCAGCACCGCCGCCGCCGTCAGCCGCAGGTTGCAGAGCAGCTGCCGCGGCGACGCGCCGAGCGCCGACAGCGACATCCGCCGCAGCTGGGCGTCCGACACGCCGACAATCGCCGCCATGTCCGCCACCGTCCACGGCCGCGCGAGGTCCGCCTGGACGGCGCGCATCACCGCCCCCATCCGAACACCGGCCCTGTCCTGCCGTCGCGCCATAGCAGCCACCCGCACGCTGAACAACCGTGCCGTGATATCGTTTCGACAGGATTTTATATCAGTTAAATGACATGACAACGCAGCGTGTATCGAGGCGGCGCGATGTTTATCGCAACCTGTTGATATCGCTGCGGTTATTGAATGCGGCCAGATCGATACGGTACAGTGGCGCCGTGCCGAAGAGCCGCTGGGGCGACGCCATCGCGTTTCATCTCGCCGAGCGCGGCTGGAGCCAGCGGCAGCTCGCCGACAAGGCATCGCTCAGGCCGAACACGCTGACTAACCTGATCAAGCACGGCCGCGATTCGGACACGGCCACGCTGTCGCGGATTGCCGCGGCGCTGCAGGTCGACCTCGCCGAGCTGTTCATGACCCGCGAGCAGATCGAGATCGTGCGCTCGCACCGCGAGCATCGCATCGAGCGGTTGAAGTCGGCGGTGCTGCGCGAGCTGTCCGCCACCGTGTCGACGCTGGTCCAGAAGGAAGTCGATCGGCTGGCCAAGCTCGATCGCGAATCCAGCAGCCGCAGGCGCGCGTCGAAGCGGTGATACGAGATCTCACGGCAATCGAGGAGTTCCGCCAGGTGGTGGAGCTCGAGAAGGCGATCTGGGGCTACACCGACGATCGCGATCTCGTCACCGTGCCGGTGTTCATTTTCACCGTCCATCGCGGCGCCTCGCTGATCGGCGGCTTCGCGCCCGACGGCCGCATGATCGGGTTCGCCTATGCCGTCGTCGGCATGAAGCACGGTAAACCGATGCTGTGGTCGCACATGGCAGGCGTGCTGCCTGAGTTCCGCGGCGGCCTCGGCTTTCGTCTCAAGCTGGCGCAGCGCGAGCGGGCGCTGGCGCAAGGCTACGACCTGATCGAATGGACCTTCGATCCGATGCAGGCGATGAACGCGCACTTCAACTTCGCCAAGCTGGGAGGCATCGTCGAGGAGTACGCTGCCAACTTCTACGGCGAGTCGACGAGCGCGCTGCATCGCGGCACGCCGACCGATCGCGTCGTGCTCAGCTGGAAGATCGCCGAGCCGCATGTCGTTCGCCGCATCCAGCAATCGTCATCCGCGCTCCGTGTGAAGTCGCACGAGATTGCCGATGCGCCGATCGTCAACACGACGATGATGGACGGGGAGTGGAGGAAGACGAAGACGATCAACCTCGCGCTCGAGGATCGGCGCGTGTGGATCGAGATTCCGACCGGATTCACCGAGATGCAGCAGCGCGCCCCCGAGCGCGCTCTGGCGTGGCGCATGGACGTGCGCCAGATGTTCCAGGAGTACCTCGCGAAGGGTTATCGCGCGGTCGATTTCGTCTTACAACGCGAAGCTGGCTTCGGCCGCTACTTGTTAGCGCGCGAATGACGCGGTCCGGCTAAAGCCGGACCCTCACAAGAAAACGCGTTCAGTAATCGTGTGAGCGCTAAGTAATCCTGTGAGCGTTAAGTGATCCTGTGAGGGTTAAGTGATCCTGTGAGGGTCCGCCTTTAGGCGGACCGCAGCAGCGTCAGCCCGGCGGCCACGTCAGCGTGCGGCCGCCGAGCACGTGCAGGTGAAGGTGAAACACCGTTTGCCCCGCCTGCGCGTTGCAGTTGAAAACGGTCCGATAGCCGGGGCCGTCGTGGCCGCGATCCTTCGCGACCTTTGCGGCGGTCCGCACCATCGCGCCGACCAGGCCGTCATCGCCCGCCGACAAGTCGTTGAGCGTCGCGACGTGCTTCTTCGGCACGACCAGCACGTGCATCGGCGCCTGCGGGTTGATGTCGTTGAAGGCGATCATGCGATCGTCTTCGTAGACCTTGGCCGCGGGGATCTCGCCGGCGACAATTTTGCAGAACAGGCAGTTGCTCATCCGGTAACGATCTTTCTCTCGATGATGGCGACGCGCGGGATGTTCTGGAGGTCGTTGCTGATCGACGCCAGCCGCAGCGCG
>DASUSZ010000150.1:0-2103 GCA_036374815.1 Vicinamibacterales bacterium
CACCTGGCACGCGCGCTGCTCGCGGCCGGCCGCCGCGTAACCGTGCTGGACAATCTATCCGTCGGCCGCCGTGAAGCGATACCGGACGGCGCGCGATTCGTGCACGGCGACATCCGCGACGACGCGAACCTGGCGGACGCGCTGGCTGGAGTGGATTGCGTGTTCCATCTGGCCGCGCAAGTCACGATTCGCGGCAGCTTCGATCGCTTTCACGACGACCTCGACACCAACGTGATGGGCACGGCGCGCCTGCTGCGCGCGCTGGATCCGGCGCAGGTCAAATGGTTCACGCTCGCCTCTTCGATGGCGGTCTATTCAGACGCCGACTCGCCGACGCCGATCGATGAATCACATCCGACGCGGCCGTTGTCGCCCTACGGTGTCGGCAAACTCGCCGCCGAAGACGTCTCGCAACAGGTGCTCGAGGCGCGCGGCATCCCGTTCACGGCGACGCGGTTCTTCAATACCTACGGACCGGGACAAACCTTCACGCCCTACGTGGGCGTGCTGACGATCTTCGCGACGCGGCTGCTGCGCGGCGAGCCGATTACGATCTTCGGGGACGGCGAGCAACAGCGCGACTTCATTCACGTCGCCGACATCGTGGCCGGCACGCTGGCCACTCCCGGACGGCGCCCGGGGCGCTACAACCTCGGCACCGGCCGCGGCACGACGCTCAACCAACTGGCGGCAATGGTGCTCGCCAAGCTCGCGCCGGGACAGCAGCCCCAGTATGCCGCTGCGCAACCCGGCGAGCTGCGTTTCTCGGTGGCGGATATCGCGGCGGCGCGACGCGAGCTGGGCTTCAACCCGCGCCGCTCGTTGGCAAGTGATCTGGACGAGGTGATTGACGCGATTACTGCGTCACGACGCGCTTCGCCGCTGCGTTGATCGCAGCATGTTGGACGGCAGGTGCGCGCCATACTGTCCCATCGAGTGTTCGAACTGGATGGCCGGCGCGCCCGGATTGAACGGAATGCCCAGACGCGCGCGGACGTCGCGTTCGATGAAGTCGCGAAGACGGGTCAAGTCATCGGACGACAGCGCATCGGTCCATACGAACGCGCGGTAACCGCCGTCGGGATCGCCTTTGTAATAGTCCGCCACCTTCATGTAATCGAGTTCGGTCATGTGCAACCGATCCCCGGTCTTGGCGTAGGTGTAGGTCCAATGGCCAGGCGTTGCCGGGTCTGGAACCGCTTCGTCGTAGTACGGCGTTCCCGGATAGGTGGTGATGATCGTGACGTCGAAATCATCAGGAGCGACTTCTAACAGCCACTGCCGCGTCTGCAGGGCCGTCTCTTCCGACTCTCCTGGATGCCCCAGGGACATCAGCGCCTTCACCTTGAGGCCATGCCGCCTGGCGATCTGGACGCAACGCGTATTGTCCGCCAGGGCCGCCTTCTTGTTGATGTTGGTCAGGATGCGCGGCGATCCGGATTCGAACCCGACGAGGATCCACCGGAAGCCCGCTTGATACATCGCGTCCGCCTGCGCATCGGTGAACAGTTCGGACTTGATAAACCCGCGAAGCCTGAATTCGGTTCCGAGCTCGCCCTGCATGGCCCTGATCGCCGTCATGAGCTCGATCATCTTCGGATTGACGTTCAGCTCGTCGTCGTACAGCATGAAGCCGTTGACGCCATAGGTGCGGTGGAGCTGAACGATTTCCTGCACCACCGACTGTGTGGTGCGCATCCGAACGCGCCGAAGCGAAGGCGATTCACGGCCGCCGCAGAACCCGCATGAAAAGGGGCATCCGAGCTGGGCGATCAGGCTGAGCGCCCGCACGCCGTCGATGGAATAGTGATAACTGCCGACGTCGACAAGGTGCCGGGCCGGGAACGGCAGCTCGGTCAACCGCGCACTATCGAGGAACAATTCGGATCGGGGATCATCGGCGTCGATGAGCGGCGGCGCATCATCCTCGAGCGCGCGGAAGATCGCGACTTCGCCGTCACCCGCCACCAGCACGTCAAACCGGCCGGACAATTGTTCGAGGGCGCGCATGGCACGACCGGGCGCGCGCCGCGCGCGCTCCTTTTTGGCCGCCGCGTTGACCAGCGTCACGTGCGGACCGCCGAGAATCAGCCGCGCATCAGG
>DASUSZ010000151.1:0-7565 GCA_036374815.1 Vicinamibacterales bacterium
ACGGCCGCTCTCCTCTGATCGGCTGTGGCGCCTGGGCCGGTGTGCTGGTTGCGGGGGGTTCGTGCTTGTGCTCGGTGCCCTGAGCGGAGGCGGGAGATGGAAAAAGCAAGGCAGCGGCGCACACCGCGGCCACGAACGACGAACAACAGCGTCCCTGTTTCATTTTGTTTTGCGCGATCGATCTTACTGGCCTGGACGCCGCTGCAACCCTTGCAGGCGCGCTTCGGCCAGATCTTTCACCGGCAGGCCGTCCTCGGTTTCGAGCGCATTGCTCGCCGCCGCGGTCCGCCAGTTGGCCTCGGCTTCGGCGATGTTGCCCATTCGCTCGGCCGCCAGGCCCAGGAGATAGTGTACCGTGCCGGCGCCCACGCCGGGGCCGTCATTCAACTTGACGCGCTGAAGCTCCAGGCGGGCCTCGGACCACGCGCCCACGCGCGCCAGTGCGACCGCCATGTTCAGCCGCATCACCGAATCCATGATCGGGTCGCCCGGCGTCTGCAGGCGGTTACGAAGATCGACGAGGATCTTGTTGATCATCAACGACTGATCGTTGAGCCCGATCAACCGCGGCGTCATGAACACCTTGGTGTCGGCGCGCTTCGGCGTGCCCGCACGATCCTTCAGCTCCAGCGTCAGGGCTTCGTCGGCTTTGCGGCCGGCAAGCAGGTTGGTCAGTGCCAGCGCATCCGGCACTGGCTGGGAATTGGCCTTGAGCACGATGTCGCCAGGCTGGATGCCGGCGGCGGCGGCCGGTCCGTTCGGATCGACGGCGACGACGACGGGGCCTTCGTGGTCGGCGACGTCGACGGCGGTCAGTCCGAGCGACGGCTTGAAGAACGACAGCGTACGATCGAGGCGGCCGACGGCCATCGAGGTGGCGTCGGGGCTGTCGAGATCGAGCTCGATCACGTCCGGATCGCTGCTCCCGGATGCGAGCAGCGTCACGACCAGGCGGTTGCGGGCAGCGGCGGACGGCACCGTGACGGACGCGATGCCCTGTGAATCGAACTGCCGCGACAGCCGCGATGACAGGTCGCCGCGCATCACGGCGGCAACTTCACCGGCGGTGCCGATCGGACGCTTGTTCGAGTCGAATGCCAGCCAGTCGCTCGGCAGCTTTTCGGCCGCGAGCGCTTTTGACGTTTGATCCGTCGGCGGCGCGAACAGCGTCACGCTCTGCGAGTTGGCGAACTGTTTCTCGACGGTCAGGCGCAAGTCGGTGTTGAGCGCCGCGGGTCCGCTCGCCGACACCAGCGCGAACGCGGGACGGAGCGTGCCTTCGACGTTGATCTTCGCGCCGGTGCGCGCGTCGATGCGCTGGAAGTAGCGGCCGGACGTCGACTTCAACTCGACCACGTGCGGGCCTTCGCAGACGTCGGGAATCGTCATCGGCGCAACGCCGCGCTGCAGGCCGTCGACGAGCACCAGCGTGCCGGGCTGGCTCGACGTGACGGACACCGACGCGACGGCCGGCTCCAGCTTCACCGGATCGAGCACGTAGTCGTTCAGCTGATCGACCGTTTGCGCGCGCTCCGCCAGGACGAAGCAGTCCTTCTTGAACTGGATGCGATGCGTGCCGATGGGAATCTCGGTAACGGTGAGCACGGCCGAGAGCTCCGACGCGGGCACGCCGGCACGGGCGGCGCGCTCGGCGTATTCAGCCGGCGGCGGCCCCGGCTTGGTGAAGCCGTGCGAGATGCCGTCGATGATCACTTCCACGTTCGACGGCGCGGTGACGAACTTGAAGACGGTCGCGACGCGCTCGAGCGCCAGCGTGTCGACCACCGTCGCCATACCCGCGCTCGCGGTGAACGGCTGCGACATCTGCCGGTAGCCGATGCGCGATGCGCTGAGCGTGTGGTCGCCGACGAAGATCGGCACCGTGCCCGTCGCCGGCACGCGCACGCCGTCGAGCAGCACTTCCGCATCCGGCGGCTGGACCGCCAGCTGCAACTGCGTCACGTTGGTCTTCACCAGCTCGTCGAACATCGCCACGATGCGCGGCGATACCTGGCCGAGCAGCTGATAACCCGGTTCGACCTTGAGCAGCGCAAGCAGATCGGCGCGCGCCTCGGCTTCCTTGCCGAGGCCGAACAACGCGCGGGCGCGGATCTCGTAAGCCTGGGGCAGCAGCCGGCGTACTTCCGGCGCCGGCCGCGCTTCGATGGCGCCAATCGCCGAATCGAGCGCCTTGATCGTGTTCTCGTAGTCGAGCTGATCGAACGAGGCGCGCGCCTGATCGACCAGGCCTTTGACATTGGACAGTTGGTCGCCCTGCGGGAACGCCGGCGCCGCCAACGCCAGCACGAGGGCGAGAGCAGACACTACGCGGTTCACTGGTACACCTGTATGCGTTTCGATTTCTCGTCGAAGATGTAGAGCCGTCCAGCGGCATCGAGGCCAAGCGCGCGCGCCCGCGTGAACGCGCCGGGCGTGTTCTCGGCGATCGTGAAGTTCGTGATCAGGCGGTTCCTCGGGCCGAACACCAGCACCGACGACTTGCCGCGATCCAGCACGTAGAGATAGCCGAGGCGATCGAAGCTGACATCGACCGGTTCATCGAGCTGATAGTTCGCGCCCTTGGTCATGATCTTCGACAGCGGCTTGCCGTCGCGGTCGAGGATCGAAATCGCCTTCGCATCCTTGTCGATGATCGCCACGTCATCGAGCGAATTGATCGCCATGCGTTCGGTGTTGATCGCCGGCATGAACGGGCCGAGGTAGCGGCCGCCCGCGTCGTAGCGCACCACGGTCTTGTCCTTCTTGTTGACCACGAGGCGCTGGCCGTTCGACATCATCACCACCGACGGAATTTCTTCGACCACCTTGGGCGGCTTGTTCGGCTCGTCCGGCGGCACGGTGATCGGCGTGGACGACACCCGCTCGGTGTGCAGCGCGCCCTCGCGCGCGAACACGACGCGGTTCAATTCGTCGGTGAAGAAGGCCGTTGGATCCTGCGCGGCCACGGTCTGCGCCATCGTCCCCTTGAGGTCGAACACGGCGACGCCCCGGTTATAGCCAAGCAGCACGCGATTCAGCGGATCGATCCGCACGCCGACCACGTCGTTGAAGTTCGACTTCTCGGGACCGATGTAGCGGCCGTTGAACGTGAAGGCCGGGCCCTTCGGCGCGCGGACGTGGAGGCGATACAGGATCGAGTTGATGTTGAGCGCGGTTTCAGCCTCGATGCTCGACGGCATCATTTGCCGCACGCGCTGCACTTCGGGCAGCGCCGCCGCCGCGCGATCGGCTTGCACCAGGCAATAGCCCGCCGCAAGGTTGGCGCGCGCCGCCCACGGCGAGCTTGGATACGACGCCGTCACGCGCCGGTACCGCGCCAGGGCTTCCTCATGACGGCGCACCAGTCGAAGCGCTTCGCCGGCATAGAAGCCGGCCGCGGGAACGGCATCGTTGCCAGGGAACAGGCGCTCGACGCGCTCGAAGCTGGCCACCGCGGCATCGACGTCGGACGGGGTGCGGCCCTTCGCCATCGAGATGCGGCCGCCAACCACGTAGCCCATCGGCGCCGAATCGGTGTCGGGGTAGGTCTTGAGCAGCTGATCGACCGCCGACTGCGCGGCGCCGAGATCTTTCGCGATGTCGATCTGATACAGCGCGACCTGCAGCAGCGCGTTGTCGGCGACCAGGCTTTTCGGAAACGAGTCGATGATCGCCTGGAAGTCTTTCAGCGCTTCGGCATAGCGCTGGCCTTTGAGGAACGCAAGGCCGCTCTCGTACTGGCGCCGCGGCAGCTCCTCGCCGCTTTGCGCGGTCAGCGACGTGCCGATCGCGATCGCAATGACGACGATCAAGAACCTTGAAGCCAGCATCCTATTGCGCCCTGAACAACACGTTGACGGGGAGCCCTTGCGTGACGGTCGCCTGCTGAACCGGGTTCTGTCCGTCCGGGCATACCAGGCTGATCTGATACGTCCCGGCTGCGGCAGGAATCGGTTTCGGCCAGGGCCCTTCGCCGAGATCCTTCTTGCCGATCATTGCCTTGCAGTCGCCGCGGGCGGCGCGCAGCTGGATGCGCCCCAGGCCGGGCGCCGTGTAATCAAACGGATTGTCCGCGGAGCCATCGACCTTGAAGGCGTGATCGAGGAACACGTCGGGCGCAACGAGACGCAGCGTCTTGCCATTGACCTGCGGCGGCAGCGTATGCGATCGCGCGGCCGGAGAGATCACACGCGAGCCGTCCCACACTTCGAAGTCGTAGCCGCCGCTGATCGAGACCGGCACCGTTGCGCGCGCAGGCGCGGGCGCCGGCGCCGTTGACGCAGCCTTCTCCGCTGGCGGTGTGGATTTTTTCGCCGGCGACTTCTCCGCCGGCCGCTCGCTGCCGTTGGTCGCCGCCGCAACAGTCTCTACCGGCTTCACCGGCGTGTTGGCCGCATTGCTCGGGGCGTTCGGCGTTGGATTTGGTTGAGGGGGTTGCTGCACGGGTTGTGCAGGCGTTGCGGCCGGTGCGACTGCAATCGTTTCCGGCCGCGTCAGCATGTAGCCGCCCGCCACGCCAATCATCGCGACCGCGATGCCGGCGGCGATCATCCACGTCTTCGAGCCGCTTGCCGCTGCAGGCTGCGCAACGATCGGCGGTTGCTGCAGCGTCCTGTTGCCGAGCGTGCCGTCTTCCTTCTGTCGATCGTCGTGGAGCGCCTTGAGCACGTTCGTGCTCGCGAACCGCGTCGCGTCCATCGGCGGCGGCGCATTGAGCTGATGCGTCCGGCGAATCAGCTGCAGCTCGCGGCCCAGTTCCTCGGCCGTCTGATAGCGCCGATCGCGATCCTTCTCCAGCGCCTTGCTGACGCAGTCGAGCAGCTGCTTGGGCAGACCGGGCACGTACTTTTCGATCGAAGGCGGCTGCTCTCGCAGGATGCCGGCAATCACCGTCGTCAATCCGTCGCCATCGAAAGGCTTGCGGCCGGTCAGCAGTTCGTACAACAGCACGCCGGTCGACCACACGTCTGAGCGGCCGTCGAGATCCTGCGCGCCGGCGATTTGCTCGGGCGACATGTACGGCGCGCTGCCGACGACGTCGCCCTGGCGGGTCAGCGTCGACGTGGCGAGCTTCGCGATGCCGAAATCGAGCAGCTTGACCGTGCCGTCCTGCAGCACGAACACGTTTGCCGGCTTGACGTCGCGATGAACGATGCCTTCCTTGTGCGCGTAGCCGAGGCCGCTGCACAGCTGCGTGACGATGTCGAGCTTGTCGTCGAGCGTCAGCGGCGGCTTCTCTTCCATGCGCGCGCTGAGCGGCGTGCCGCGCAGGAACTCCATCACGATGTGCGGCTGGTTGTTCTCCTCCGCGAACTCGAACACCGTGACGATGTTGCGATGCTGCAGCTTGGCGGCCGACTTGGCCTCGCGATAGAAGCGCGGCCGCATCTGCTCGGTGTCTTCGCTGAAGTCCGCGAGCATCACCTTGACGGCGACTTCGCGATCGAGCACCGGGTCGTGCCCGCGATAGAGCACGCCCATGCCGCCTTTGCCGACGCGCTCGAGAATCTGGTAGCGCCCGATCTTGTCGGGCATCGCCGCTTTGGTCGTCATAACGAGAGTTTCTTCGTCGCCGCGTCCTGAATCACGGTTGGAGCATCGAGCACTTTGGTGGCCACTGCATCGCCGACGCGGGTCGGCGCCGCATCCGCCGACGGCAGATCGGTGAACGGACCGACCTCGTCGACGAACTTCACCTGCAGGTGGCCGATCTGCACCACGTCGCCGTGGTTGAGCCGCGCTTCCCTGGTCTTGGCGCCGTTCACGAGAATGCCGTTGCGGCTGTCGAGATCGCGCACCGTCGCCGTCCGCGCGTCGCAGGTGAACGCCGCATGCCGGCGCGACAGCAGCGGATCGTTGGTCTCGGTGATGTCGCACGCCGGATCGCGGCCGACGATCAACGTGTCGACCAGCACCATCTCGCGCGGCCGGCTGCCGCCGGTGATGATCAGGCGGCGGCTCATCGCTGCCGCACCCCGCTGGCGGCCTTCAACACCGCAATCTCCGCCGCGACGTCGTTGTGAAACAGCTGCAGCTCGGTCAACGCTTCGCTGGCCCGCGCCGGATCGACGTCGCCGACGTTGTTGATGTCCAGTCCCGCGCGCGCAAACTCCGGAAAGCTCGCGGCCAGCTGGGCGAGCTTGCTGTCGCACTCGCTCTCGATGCTCTTCATGCCCAAACGCCGTCCGAGCGCGCGCCGCTGCCCCAGCAGCGTTTCGATGTCGCGATAGCGATCGAAGGCGGCGATCAACACGCGCTGGCGATCGCCCTGCCGGCCGTGGCGCACCTGGTCGATCTCGGCGCGGAGGTGATTGATGCTCGATTGCCGGCGCACCGGCTCGTTTTCGAGCGCTCGATAGATGGCGCGGCTCAATGCCTCCGGCGCCTGCGCCGGTGTGAGCGACGGCGGATGCGGCGCGCGGCCGGTCAACAGGAAGTGAAACGTGGCGCCCGCCGAATAGATGTCGGAGCGCTGATCGGCGGGGACGCCCGCCGATTGCTCCGGCGAGGTGAAGACATGGCCGCGGCCGTCGCTGCCGAAATCGATCAGCTTCACCGCGCCGTTGTTCTGCACGAGCACGTGGCCCGGCTTCAAGCCGCCGTGCACGACGCCGCGATCGTGCGCGGCCTGAATGCCGTCGCACACCATGTGCATGACGTTGAGGCGCTGTTCGAGCGACGCCGGCGCGGCATGCGCGAGCGACTGGCCTTCGACCAGCTCCATCACCGCGAACGGCTGGCCGTTGTGCTCGCCGAGATCGAGCACTGACGCCACGTTCGGGTGCGCCACTTGTCCGGTCGCCCTGGCCTGTTGATGCACGCGCGGATCTCCCGCTCTCCCCACTCGCACTGCCACGCGCCGGCCCATCGTTTCGTCGACGCCGGAATACACCGGGCCTGATGCGCCCGTACCGACACATTCGACGATCGAGTAACGCCCGACGCGAGACGGATGACTGCCGTTGTTCAAAGGATCCGGCAGGGGTACTGCCGGCGGAAAAGTATAGTCCGGCCGGACCCTGCGAATCGTCCCCTGAGTGGTGTAAACGTGAGCAAAACCGGCAGATCGGGACGTGCCGAGCTACAGCCGGGCTGCGATCTGGCGGGCGAGGTCGAGGGCGTCGGAATCGACGGCGGGCGCCAGCTTCCAGTCGTGGAGCCACACCGCTTTCCGGCGCAAATCCGGATCTTCCGATGCGTGACGCGGAATCACGTGCGCGTGCAACGCCGGCTCGACGTTCCCGAGGATCTCGTAATTGATCCGCTCGGCGCCGGTCGCCTCGAGAATCGCATCGCCCAGCGCCGACATGTCGTCGAGAAACTGCTGCCGCGCATCGCCGACGAGCGCGTTCAGATCGGCGACCACCGGATCAGGCAGCAGCAGGCAATAGCCCCGCGTGATCTGCGGGTCGCCGAGCACCGCCCAACCGGACAGCATGCGCGCGATGACGCGCTCGAGCTCGCCGCGCCGTGCCGCTTCAACCTGGCGATGGATGGCCGTCATCACGCCGCCGCGCCGGCCGGATCTTCGAGCGGCATGCCCGCGGCGCACAACGGGCATTCGG
>DASUSZ010000152.1:0-7346 GCA_036374815.1 Vicinamibacterales bacterium
CAAGCCGGGAACCGCCACGCCCGATCCGACGGTCATGCTCGACTTCAACACGTTCACGATGAACAGCCGCGTGTTCCCCGGCACGGAACCGATGCTCGTGCGGACCGGCGATCGCGTGCGCATCCGGCTCGCGAACCTGACGATGGACTCGCACCCGATCCACATCCACGGGCACGCGTTCTACGTCACCGGCACGGACGCCGGACCGATCCCCGAGACGGCGTGGTGGCCGGAGAACAGCGTGAACGTGCCGGTCGGCACCACGCGCGACATCGAGTTCACCGCCGACAATCCCGGCGACTGGGCCTTCCACTGCCACAAGACGCACCACGTCATGAACCAGATGGGCCACGACCTGCCGAACCTCCTCGGCATCGATCCCTCGAACACGCAGCAGCGGCTCAATCAGCTCGTGCCGGGGACGATGGTCATGGGCGCGAACGGCATGGGCGAGCACGCCGAGCATCAGGGCTCGATGGCCATGCCCCGCAACAGCATTCCCATGCTCGGCGGCCAGGGGCCGTACGGCAACATCGACATGGGCGGCATGTTCACGCTCGTGAAGGTGCGCGACGACATCGACTACAGCCGCGATCCGGGCTGGTACAAACAGCCGAAAGGCACGTCGGCCTGGCGCGTGGATTCGATGTCCACGACTCCCGCCGCGAAACCCGCCGTGCATGAGGGTCACGGCAAGTGAGAACGCGCTCGAAGGTGATCCTCGGCGTCATCGCCGTGGCCGTACTCGTGGCGATCGTCACCTTCGCGTCGATGATCCGCCGCGGCTTCAGCGCGCACGATGAACCGTCGCGCGTCGAAGGCGTCATGGCGCGTGCGATGCGGCATTGGGCCGTGCCGTCCGACCTGCGCGACATGAAGAACCCCGTGCCTCTCACGCCGCAGATCGTCGCGGAAGGTCGCGCCCATTTCGCCGATCACTGCGCCGGTTGCCACGGCAACGACGGCAAAGGCGGCGGCATGGGCAAACAGATGTACCCGAAAGCGCCCGACATGACCCTCGCGGCGACGCAATCTTTATCGGACGGCGAGCTGTTCTCCATCATCGAAAACGGCGTGCGCCTCACCGGCATGCCGGGATTCGGCAGCGGCACCGCCGAATCCGCGCACGGCAGTTGGGGCCTCGTGCACTTCATCCGTCATCTGCCGAAACTCACGGCCGAAGAACTGGCCGAGATGCAGAAGCTCAATCCCAAATCACCCGCCGAGTGGCAGCAGATGCAGCAGGAGGAAGCGTTCCTCGCCGGCGACGGCGAAGAGCCCGCGCCTGCTGCTGCGTCCACTGCCAGCGGTCACCACCACTGAAAAGGAACCCACGGAACATGCGCAAATTCGTTCTCTACTCGCTCCTGATGCTTCTCGCCCTGAACGCCTTCGGCCATGCCGGAGAAGTCCACAACTACATGGGCACCGTCACCGCGCTGCACGACGACGGCTCGTTCATGCTGAAGAAGACCGACGGCAAGACGATGCACGTCGAAGTCTCGGCCAGCACCGCATACCTGCACGCGAACGGCAAGGCCGCGACGCGCGCCGAGCTCGCGGCGGGTAAACGCGTCGTCGTGACGATCTCCACGGACGGGAAGACCGCAACCACCATCAAACTCGCGGTAGCGAAGAAGTAATGACCAGACCGGCGGCGAAGCGTTTTCGAGTGCGGCGCGCAGCCGTGCGCCTCGCCGCCGGTCTCGCCCTCGTGCTGTTGGCGATCGAGCTCCTTGCCCGCTGGAACGTCCGTAGCGAACAAGCGGGCCGCAACTATCTCGGCGACCGCCTTTTCACGGAGGTCGTCGGCAACTACGGAGAGCCGGTCATCCTCATCGCCGGCCTGCAGGGATCGACGCGCTACTGGAAACCCGGCTTCGATCAACTGGCGAAGGATCATCGCGTGATCTACGTCGATCTTCTCGGCTTCGGCCGTTCGCCGTGGCCCGATCTCGCATACACGCTCGACGATCAGCTCTCGTACCTCCGGCGAACGCTCGTGGCACTCGGCGCGACGCGCAATGTGACGTTCGTCGCCCACTCCTTCGGCACGATCATCGCCGCGCATTACGCCGAGCGCTATCCGGACGACGTGAAACGCTTGTTCCTTCTCGGCGCACCCGTTTACGACGGCGAGGCTGAGGCACGCGAGCGGATCTCAGAGATGTCGCCGCTCGCAGCAGCATTCTCTCTCCGCCCGGTTCTCGCGCGTGAAGCGTGTCTGCTGATGGGCGCGACGCGCCCGCTCTTGAAACGGCTGATGCCCTCGCTCCAGCCCGATCTGCCCCCGGAAGTCGCGTCCGATGCGGTGCTGCATACGTGGCCGGCATTCCGCGGCGCGATGCGGAACGTCATCCTCGCCAAACCGCTCGCCGCACCGCTTGCAGTCGTCGGATGGAAAGTGATTTTCATCCACGGAACGAAAGATTCGGTGACGCCGCTCCCTCGCATCCGAGCGCTCGCCGGGCGCGTCGGCGGGCGCGTGGAGGTAGTCGCGAGCGATCATCGCCACTATGCCGTCGCGGCGCGGCCGCTTCTGATGAAGCTCATCACCGGCTGATCAGCTCCAGTCCTTCCTCTGCCGTCGGAACGGCAGTGCGAGGATCTTTCCGAGCGTGACCTCACGCGCCCCGCGATACGCGGGCACTCCGATCTTGATCCGCTCATCCGGCACGTCGAGGCGAAACGTCCGGTGCAGAACGTCCCATAGCGACAACAACGAGGACCAGTTGCTGTTCGTCTCGACCTCGCGATCGGAGTGATGGATGCCGTGCATCCGCGGCGTCACGATCACGCGCGCGAGTAGCCGCTCGAACGAGAGCGGAAACCGAACGTTCGCATGATGGAAAAGGATCGACGCGAAGAGGATCGTTTGCCAGAGCCACAGATTGAATGGATCGACACCGATCGCGAGCATCTGCGCGGCGCGCACGGGGATCGAGAGCGCCAGCTCGCCGAAGTGGAAGCGCAACGCCGTCGAGGCGTCGAGATCGCGGTCGACGTGGTGCACCAGGTGGAACCGCCAGAGGAAAGGAACGCGGTGATTCGCCCAATGCCACCACCAGAGCGTGTAATCGAGCAGAACGATCGCCAGCAGCGTCTCGATCCACCCCGGCCACTCGACGGCCTGGAACAGTCCGACGCGATCACGCACGATCCACGCGGCGACCGGCGACAGCAACGGCGCCTGCACGAGCGACATCAAAGCGAGGGAGATACCCCCGGCCGATAGGTTGCGGACGATGCGCCGGAACTTCGACTCGACGGTCGGCCGGAGCGGCGCCAGCGCTTC
Organism: Vicinamibacterales bacterium; assembly: GCA_036374815.1. Taxonomy (GTDB): domain Bacteria; phylum Acidobacteriota; class Vicinamibacteria; order Vicinamibacterales; family UBA2999; genus 12-FULL-67-14b. The sequence continues at coordinate 3,296 of DASUSZ010000152.1, forward strand.
AGCGAGAAGCATCAGGCTCGCGGCGATGATGATGACGGCTGCGGTGATCGAGGAAGGCGATGCGGAGCGGAACCGCTCCGCGAGCTCAATTCAGGCCGTGCACATGAGACAAGCTTAGCGCGTCGCGCCCTTCTTCAGCTCCGGCACGTAAGACAGGCGGTGAGGCTATTCTGTGCCGATGGAAGCCGCGTTTCGGATCACCGTCCTCGACCCTCCGCGCGGCGTCGTGTTTCGCCTGCAGCGCGGTCGCTCGGAGCTGGTGCCGCCATCGAAGGAAAGCGGGAGCGCGCTCACGTTCGACTTCACGCTGCGCGTCGAATCAGGCGCGGATGGCCAGCTCCGCCTGCTCGGTCCATTCGCGCAAGGTCCGCCAGCGAAGCGATTCGTGTACGTGAATTCCGGCAAGCAGGCCGGCCAGGCGGAATCGTGCTGGGATCGCCGTGCGAAGGTGCAGCTCGGCAGCGTCGATGCGTCGCTGATCGAGCAGGCGACAACATCCGGCGCCGTGATCGAGGCGCAGATCGCCGGCACCGGCCGCGATGGCGGCCCGGCGTGCGCCACAGTGCCGCTCGTCAGTGGCTGGCGAGTGGTTCCATCTTCGTAACGCGGGAACCTTCAGCGGCGTCGGTTCGTCGTAGTACCATATCCCCCCTGGGGGGATAGCCGGAGACACGATGAATCAGACCAAACAGACGCGCGTGGCGCGCTTCGGGATGGCCGCTTCGATCGCAACCGCGTTCGGCGCCTCGGTGTGCTGTATCGGCCCGATCGTCGCGGTGATGTTCGGCATGACCAGCCTCGCCGCGCTCGCGAAGTACGAGCCGCTACGGCCGATCTTTGGAGCCGTAACCGCCGTGCTTCTCGCGGTCGCGTTCTACGCAACCTACAAGCGTTCGGCGGAAGCCGAATGCGAGCCGGGATCGGTCTGCGCAACGCAGGGGCCGGACCGGATGCAGAGGATGAATCGGATTGCAGTCTGGATCGCGACGGCCGTCGCGGTCGTGGTGTTCACCTTCCCCACCTGGTCAGGGTGGGTACTCGGATGAGGAGATCGATCATGAGGACGTTCGCGATTGTCGCCGTTGCCATCGTGGCGTTGTTTGCCTTCGCGCAGAGCGCGCGCGCCGCGAATGCGACGGCGACGCTGCACATCGAGGGGATGACGTGCGCCGGCTGCGAGACGGCCGTGAAGATGGTTCTGAAAAAAACGCCGGGCGTGATTAGCTCGGAAGTGTCGTACGAAGAGAAGCGCGCCGTCGTGTCGTACGACGCTGCGAAGACGACGCCGGAGAAGATCGCGAAGGCCGTTGCCGATGCGCTGTCGTACAAAGTGACCGTGGCCGGCGCCACGGCGAAGCCGGTGAAGGCGGCGGCCTCGGCGACATCGTGCGATGTGCCGGTGGTCATGCCGACCGCTGCGAAACCTGTTTCGCTTGCGAGCTACCGCACCGACGAGCTGCGTACGGAGTTCAATCGCGCGAGTGATCGGGTGCGCGTCGTGGCGCTGCTCTCGCCCACCTGCGGCATCTGCCAGAAAGGACAGCGCGTCGTGCAGAGCGTCTTCTCGAAGCATGCGAATGATGCGCGGTTGCGCGGCTTCGTTGTCTGGCTGCCCATGTTGCCATCCGACTCGAAGGAATCCGCCGGCGCACAGGCCGCGAGCTTCGTCGATGGACGGCTCGTGCAGCATTGGGACGGCGACCGCGCGTCCGGCAATCTGCTGGCGAAGACCCTTGGCCTGAAAGGCTCGGCGTGGGATGTCTATCTGCTCTACGCGCCCGGCGTGAAGTGGACCGGCGATCAGCCGCCCGCGCCGACGTTCTGGATGCACCAGCTCCGCGAAGAGAGCGGCGCCGACCAGCGCGCATGCCTCAATCCGGCGGTCTTCGAGGGCAAGGTCGCGGAGCTTCTTCGCCCGAAAGGCGGCGCGTGACGGAGCGTCCGACGCATTGCCCGTCGTGCGCGCACGCTGGTGCGCCCGTCGATCGCATCACGCTCAAGGCGTTGCTGACGGCGGAGGGATTGCGACGCGGCATCCCCGCGCAGCCGCGATTCTGTGGCACCGCGGATTGCCCGATTGTCTACTTCGACGTGGACGGCGGCGCGGCGTTCACGGAAGCCGAGCTGACGGTGCGCGTCTACGCGAAGCACCCGGATGATGCCGCGACGGCGGTGTGCTACTGCTTCGGTGTAAAGGTCGGCGCGATGACCGGCGAGGGTGCGCGCGGACTGCGAGAGTCGGTCGCGCAGGAAGTGCAGGCGCAGCACTGCGCGTGCGAAGTGAAGAATCCGAAAGGCGGATGCTGCCTCGGCGATCTCGTGCGCCTCGAGCGCGGACGCGAGACGGAAGTGACGGCATCGTGTTGCGCGTCGTGAGGAGGAAGAAGTGGCGGCTCGGAGAAAGGCAGCACAGCAGCAGGAGTATTTGACTCCGGAAGCGCAGAAGTCGCTGGCCGATCGGCTGGCGCGCGCCGAAGGGCACGTGCGCAGCATCCGCCAGATGGTGGTCGACCATCGCTGCGCCGATGAAATCCTGATTCAGATCGCGGCCGTGAAAGCGGCACTCAACCAGACGGCCGCGTCGCTGATCGACAGCGAAATGCGCTCGTGCGTGAATACGTGCATGGGCGGCTCTGACGATGAACGACTGGACCGCGTGACGAAGGCTCTCGCTGCAGTGCTGAAGTCCTCGTAGGAAGAGCCGATGAAGCATGCCGAACGCGTCACGCCGATCGCCGCAGTCACGAGCGCACTCGCAACCTTGTTGTGCTGCCTGCCGATCGGATTCGCAGCGGCAGCCGCAACGGCGAGCGTCGCGGCCGTCGTCGGTCAGCTCCGGCCGTGGTTCCTTGGAGCGTCGGTCGTGCTCGTCGCAATCGGTTTCTGGCAGGTGTACCGCCGCAAGTCGTGCGAGCGAGGAAACCCGGCGACGCTGGCGATCCTTTGGATCAGCGCCGCGATCGTGGTCGTCGTCATCCTGTTCCCGCAGGCGATCGCAGGCGTGGTCGCCGATCTTCTTCCCGCGAGGTGACGCGTGAGCCAACGTCAGAAGGTAGCTCTGGTCTCGGTCATCGCCGCGCTGCTCATCGGAGCGGCGTGGTATCAGTTCGGCGGCCATCGCACGGCGCCAGGACAACCGCCGCTCGCGGAGCTGAACGCCGCATCGATCGATCGGTTGCGAGCGGACTTCAACGCGGCGGCGGACCAGCCGCGCATGATTCTGCTGCTCTCGCCCACGTGACCCGGTTGTCTGCGGGGGGCCTCCGCAGCCGAAGAAGTTCTGCAGCGGCACGCCGGAACGAAGATGCGTGTCTTCGTGGTCTGGGAGCCGATTCTGAAGTCCGACTTCATGGCACCGACGACCGGTGCGTTACGCCGCATCTCGGACCCGCGTGCGCGCCACTATTGGGATGATGGCCACGTGCTCGCCGACGTCATGAAGCGTGACGCGCGGCCACCGCAGCCGAAACACGAGTGCTGCGACAGCGACGGCGTACTGTGGGATCTCGTCGCGATCTACCCGACGGGTGCTCGATGGGACGCGACTCTGCCTCCGGCGGTGGTATTCGACGGGCCGGTGGTGAGGGTGACCGATCAGATGAACGCGGCGCTCGCGGCGGACGCGCCCGGATAAAGCCGGTGGCATGTGCGGTGCGGCGAAGAGTGAGCGCTGCTGGAAGACGCTGAGCTCTACCGCATCGCGGTCTAGCGGAGCGCCATACACGTTGGAATGAACACCCGAAAGCACGCTACACTGTCCAACGGATCGCCGACTCGCGATCTGGAGTCACCGACAGAAACTCGCTCCTCGTTCTTTGATGACCAGCGATGGATGGCCTTCTTTTAGGGACGGCGTTCCATCGCAGGTATCTAACAGGTTTCTATTTTTCCGTTGGCGGTTCTCTCCAGACCACCCCGGACGGCTCCAGACCACCTGTAAGTGCTTGATCTGGCGTCGTCTCCCGCCTGCTCCAGACGGAGCACTGGATTGTTAATCCGTTGGTCGGAGGTTCGAGTCCTCCCGCCACAGCCAGTTTTCCCTCCTGCCCCC
>DASUSZ010000153.1:0-2458 GCA_036374815.1 Vicinamibacterales bacterium
GAGCTCCACCGCCGACCAGCTCATCTTCGTCGGCACGTCGAGAATCGTCGGCGGCTTGTTCTGGTAGAACCGCTTCGCCAGCGGCACGCCGTACTTCTGGTCGTACACCCACTTGTGCCCAATCGCGTGGCCGATGCCAAGGATCGACCGGCCGAGGATCTGGCCGCCAAGCGAGCGCGGGTGGATCACGGTGCCGACGTCCGCGACGCAGTGGTAGTCGAGGAGATCGTAGAAGCCGGTTTCGACGTCGACTTCGACTTCGGCGAACGCGGCGACGAACGAATAGGTCGCGCCGTCGCGCTTGTAGTTGTCTTTCGCGACACCCATCAGGCCCTGGCCCGCAAGCGCCGTGGCCGAACGCTGGGTGAAGGCGTTGATGTCTTTCGGCAGCTCGTGGCCATCGTAAATGCCGCCGAGCGCGATCGCGCGTTCCGCGGCCTTCGCGAGCGTCATGCCGGCTCCGCCGCCCTTGCGCTGCACACGCTCGTTGATCACGACGTAATCCTCGGGCCGTCCGCCGAGATCCTTGGCCGCGATCTGCTGCAGCTTCAGGATCGCATCGCTCGCGGCGGCGTGCGCCGCGCGCGTGTGCGCGTGAATCGTCTGGCTGCCGCCGGACACGCAGCTCCATGGCAGGTGCTTCGACGTGTCACCCCACGTGACCTCGACTTTCTCCCACGGCATGCCCATCATTTCGGCCGCCACGCGCTGGCAGTCGATCATCGACTCGGTGCCGAGGTTGCCGATGCCTGTGTGCACATACATGCGGCCGTCGGGCTTGATGATGAACAGGCCGTCGAACCCCGTCGATCCGCCGACGAACCCGCTGACCGCCACGCCGACGCCGCGCACTTTGCTGCCGACGCGCTTGCGGCTATTGGCCTTGCGGACGTCCCACCCGAACTCGAGCGCGCCTTTGTCGAGCGCTTCCTTGAGGAAGCAGCTCGTCGTATAGGTGCGGTCGCCGCGGGCGTTCGGCGGTCCGAATCTCGCCTTGCCTTCAGGGGCGTTGATTCTTCTGATCTCGACCTGATCGATGCCGAGTTGCCGCGCAGCCTTGGTCAGGATCGGCTCGAGGATCGTGATGCCCTGCATGCCGCCCGGCTGGCTCTGCGCGCCGCGCGGCGGCGTGTTGGTGATGGCCGTGATGCCGCGCCACCGCATCGCCTCGGGCTGGAACATCAGCGACGCGTAGCGGCTCGCCGAGTTGCCATCGCCGCCAGGACCGTACGGACCGCCCTCGACGACGGTGAACATGTCGACCGCGGTGATTCTGCCGTCCTTTGCGAAGCCGACCTTGACGCGCGAGTGGAACGCCGGCCGCGCGCGCCCGACCATGTGCTCTTCCTCGCGGCTCATCCGCATCATGACGGGCGTGCCCGTTTTCTTCGCGAGCAGCGCAGGGATGATGTCGGTGACCGAGCCGGTCGCCTTGCTGCCGTATCCGCCGCCACAGTACTCGCTGATGAGCACGATGTCGGTCGGCTGCAGCTCGAGCCACCGCGCGATGGAGTTCACCGTCTGAATCGTGCTCTGTGTCGACAGGTGGATGTGCAGCTTGCCGTTCTGCCAGTACGCGAAGCAGGAACGGCTTTCGAGGCACTGATGACTCGTGTTCGGTGTGACGAATGTTTCGTCGAGCACCAGCGCGGCTTTCTTGAAGCCGGCTTCCACATCGCCGTACGACCACGGCGCATCGGTGTGCTCGCCCATCGGCAGCTTGCCTTCGTTGTACTCGGCGAACTGCTCGTCGGTCCACTTCAGATTCTTGATCTCCGGAAGCGGCGGCGGCTGACCCGGCGTCGGCGTCGGGCGCACCCACACGTTGCCTTCGACGCGCGCGGTCGCCGCGCCTGGACGCAGTGACGCAACCGGATCGACGCTATGCGGCAGCACTTCCCATCTGATTTTGATCTTCTCGATGGCTTCCGCCGCGGTCGCCTCGTCGACGGCGCACACCGCGACCACCGGCTCGCCCTGATAGAGCGGCTCGCTCGCGAGCGCGCGCTCGGTGTACGGATTGGCGCGCAGCACCTGGCCCATGTCGTTGACCTGATCCTTCGGACCCGGCACTTCGTCGGGCAGCAGGATCGCCTTCACGCCAGGCACCGCCATCGCGGCGCTCGTGTCGATGCTGCGAATTTTCGCGTGTGAGTATGGGCTGAGCAGCAACCGGGCGAACAGCATGCCCGGTGCGCGGAAGTCTTCGGAATATCGCGCGCGGCCAGTAACCTTGGCGCGCAGATCCGGCGTTTCGTAATTCTGGCCGATCAGCTTTTCAGCCATCTCAGTTCCTCCCGTACCTGACGGAACTCTCAAAAAATAGGAGTAAATCTGAAAGGAAAAAGATACGGCGGATTGCGCGGTACCGCAAGCTTTTTGGCGGGCGAAGAAAAGGGCGAAGGTCGCGGTATAGTTACGCTCGTGCCGCAGGCCCCCACGCACGACACCCTGAACC
>DASUSZ010000154.1:0-2540 GCA_036374815.1 Vicinamibacterales bacterium
CGCTCCACTAGTACGGGCTTGCCCGCCGTAACAGTCGCGGAGGCGGGACGCCGTGTACTCATTGACAATTCGATTCTAGCACCGAGATTTCCCCACCTATAATTTCATCCAGCCGATGCATGACGCGTTAACGGAGTTCCCTCGCAGTCTCTCCGCCTATCCAGCATTGGACGGATCGTTATGGGATGTGCTTCGCGTGCGCGTCGAGGCAGAGCCGTTCAACGCTTTCGCCACGGCCATCTTCCTGCTGGCCGTCGTTCACACCTTCATCGCGCCGTGGTTCAGGTCGGCCGCGCATCGCGTCCAGCACCACCATGACGCGCACCAGGCGGCGCTCGGGCGTGCCTCGCATCCGAGTCCGCTGGCCGAAGGACTGCACTTCCTGGGTGAAGTCGAAGTCGTGTTCGGCCTCTGGTCGCTGGCGCTGCTCGCAACCATCGTCGCGTTCCACGACTGGGGCACGGCGGTGCACTACGTGAACTCGACCGTCAACTACACCGAGCCGCTGTTCGTGATCGTGATCATGGCGCTGGCCTCGACGCGACCGATCATCAATCTGGCCGAAGCGGCGCTGCGCCGCCTGGCGTCATTGGGCGGCGGCTCGCCGGCGGCGTGGTGGATCGTGATTCTGGTCGTCGCGCCGCTGCTCGGCTCGTTCATTACCGAGCCGGCCGCAATGACCATCGCCGCGCTGCTGCTGGCGCGGCAGTTCTTCGATTTATCCCCGCCACCGGCACTGCGATACGCCACGCTTGGCTTGTTGTTCGTCAACGTGTCGATCGGCGGCACGTTGACGCATTTCGCGGCGCCGCCCGTGCTGATTGTCGCGCGCGAGTGGCAGTGGGACACGCCCTTCATGCTCGCGCACTTTGGCTGGCGGTCGGCTCTGGCAATCGTTGCGTCGACCACGCTGTATTACATGGTGTTTCGCGGAGCGCTGGGCGCGCTGCAGCGCAAGCAGGCGGTGCCGGACGTCGATGTCGCTGCGGAGGATGCCGACGCCGACCACCGCCTGCTTCCGGTACCTGCCTGGATCACTGCCGCGCACATCGGCTTCATGGTCTGGACCGTGGTCAACTCGCACTATCCGGCGCTGTTCATCGGCGGGTTTCTGTTCTTCCTCGGCTTCGCGAAGGCGACGGCCGCGTTCCAGTCGCGGCTCGACATGAAGACACCGATGCTGGTTGGGTTCTTCCTGGCAGGCATCGTCATTCACGGCGGCGTGCAAGGCTGGTGGATTGCGCCCGTCTTGTCGAGCCTCTCGGAGACAGGATTGTTCTGGGCGGCGACGGTTCTCACCGCGTTCAATGACAACGCCCTCATCACCAAGCTGGCGACCCTGGTGCCCGACTTTGCCGATCAGTTCAAGATTGCGGTTGTCGAGGGCGCGGTCACGGGTGGCGGGCTGACGGTCATTGCCAACGCGCCAAACCCGGCCGGTCAAGCGCTGCTCAGCCGGTTCTTCGGTGAATCCGTCAATCCGTTCAACCTGATGCTCGCCGCGGCGGTACCGACACTCATCGCCGCGGCGATGTTTCGGATGTTCTAGTCATGGCACGCAAAGCACGCAAGACTGGCGGCAAACCGCGGCTGCCGCGCGCGCCGCTCCCGAAGCAAACCGGCGGAGCACACGAGGACAAATCGAAGCGGCCGTTCCGGAAAGAGAAGCACAAGAAACGGTGGTCGGAGAACTAGCGGGTTCAGGGGCTCAAGGGGTTCAACGGGTTCAACCGTTCACGGGTCGGCGAGCGCGGAGTCGCCGGAGTCGGATTTGTTTTTCGCTTGTGCGCGCAGCCGGCTCGCAATCAGCCCCGCAAGCACCAGCAGCAGGAGCACGTCGGCGACGAAAACGATCCTCAACCCCGCCGCGCCGATGAATCCGGCAACCACCGGACTCACCGCCAATCCCATCAACGATGCCGTCGTCATGATCCCGAAGCCGGTCGCGTGCGCGTCCGCAGGCAGCAGCCCTCCAGCCACGGCATAGATCGTCGTGGTGCCCGCGCCCATTGCGGTACCCGCGACGACAATCGCGATGGCGAGGATCCACACGCTCGGTGCAACCACGATCGCGGCGAGGGCGACCGCGGCCGTCAGCGTGCCGCCGACGAGAACGGTTTTCGCCGAACGGCGTTTCAACAGCCGCGGACCGATCTGCGATCCGGCGGCGGCGGAAATTGCGCCGAGCGAAAACAGCACACCTGCCACGAACGCGATGCGTCCGCCATCGACCCCGACCTGCTGCACGAACAGCGGCAGCACCGGACCAAAGCTGCGATCGACGGTCTGCAAGCCGAAGATCACGAACAGCGCGAGCAGGAACCCGGGCTTGCGCAGCAGCTGGGAGAACACTTCCCAGCCGCCGCGCGTCTTCGCGGCGGCGGCGCGCCTCGGCGGGTCTTGATAGACGAACAGGACCAGCAGCATCGCCGCGAGGTAGAAGGCCGCCGCAAACAGAAACGAGTTCCGCAAGCCGACCAATGGCGCCAGCACGCCGCCGATCACCGGTCCGATCGCCGGGCCGAGGCGGTGCCCGGTCT
>DASUSZ010000155.1:0-13626 GCA_036374815.1 Vicinamibacterales bacterium
GGCGCCGACGCACTTCAAGCTGTCGGACCTGTTGAAGAAGTTCGACAAGACCTTCGGCGCCACCAAGAGCGCGCAGCAGGGCAAGTACGGCCGCGTCGACGGCAACCGCTCGAAGGACGACATCGAGCGGCGCCGCTCGGATCGCTGGAACTTCCTGTTCATTGCGGGGATGTGGTTCCAGGATCTGTTCAACTACGACTTCCGCCGCACCGAGATGTGCATCATCCCGTATGCCACGCAGATGGGTGAAATCTCCTTCTGCGCCTACAACACCGGCATCGGCTGGCGGAACATCATCGAGAAGATGCACATGACGGCGACGCTCACCAAGTGGTACGAGGAGCACGGCCGCCATGAGATCTTCGCCGGCAACAAGAACGTGCCGCTCAACTCGACCGAGCACTCGCTGAAGCTGAACGCCGAAGCGGTGGCCAAGGGCGCGCAGACCGACCTCGACGTCCTCGGCATCGCCAAGAACGCCCGGGACGAGAAGATCGCGGCGCGCAAGAAGAAGGACCTGACGCCCGAAGAGCAGGCCAAGCACGCGGAGATGGAGAAGCTCTATCGCCAGCACGTCCTGAAGGAAGCGCCGGCGGCACCCGTGATTCAGATCCAGGGTCTGAAGAAGGGGCCGTCAAAAGAGCAGGTCACGCACTAGCAGGGCGTCAGGCAGCCAGGGGTCAGGTATGGAGGCCCAGCTGATTGAACGTCTCAGGGCCTTCATCGAAGTCAACCAGCGGATCGCGTCGCAACATCGACGCGATCCGCAACCCACCGTAAATCGCCAATAACAACACGACGTTGCGAACTACGTTCGAGCCGTCGAGCGTCCACAGCTCGATGCGCGCGAAAATGTTTGCGCCGACGAAGAACGCCAGCACCAAGATCGGCACCAGCGCCTTCGCGCCGCCGGGGACGTAGTTGCACGTGAACGGCGCCTTGTCGTAACCCAGCATCAGCGACTCGACGACGATCGCCGCGCCCAGCATGCCGAGCGCCGCGTGCGCGAGCGCGGTCTCGATACCCGCAATCCAGGCGACGAGCGGGATCACGATCGCGACGGCCGGCATCGCCAGCGCGAGCAGCGCCGCGCGGGTGACGCCCTCCTTGAACGCGCGCGGATTGTCGCGCCACGCCAGCCGCACTCCCCAATTGGCCCGTAGCTCCGCGGGCACGCGAATCAGGTGACGGAATGCGACCAGCAGACACCCGTAGAGCAGCGGCTGGACCACCAGGATGCCGGGGGTCAGGCGTCCGGGCGTGAGCTCGATGCGCGAGAGCACGAACATGATCATCGCCAGCCCGACTGCCGCCGCGGCCGCCAGCGTCAACCGATGTGTCTTGCTGCGAAACAACGTGGCGATCGCGAAATGAAAACCGGCGCGCGCGGCGGGACTTCGCACGACCACCGCGTTGACACTGCGCTCGGGAATGCGGGAGCGGCGGCGACCGCTCGCGGTCAACAGCACTCCCCCGACCGGCGCGCGGAAGCCGTTGACCACCGTCGCGGCGATCAGGATCGCCGCCGCGCCGCCGAGCAGCACTTCGAGCCGCCGCGCCAGCGGCAGGAACTGCGGCCGCAGCTGCTCGTAGATTTGGCTGTTCGCGCGATCGCGCCGCGCCATCCGCTCGGTGACGAGCCGGCGAGGCAGGTCGTTGAGGAAGCCGCGCGAGGCGACCTCATACATCGCCACGAATGCGACCGGTGGCAACTCTGCCCACGTGCCCTGGAACGCGCGCTCCGAGACCCGTGTCGACGCCGGCGGCACCAACAGCGTCAGGCTGCCGAGCACCACGATCGTGGTGGCCTGGAACGTCGGCGAGAGGCGCGTGAACAGCTTCGGTCCGAGCACCGCGCACAGGGTCTCGCGCAGCGCCATCACCACGAGATACCCGAACACCGCTGCCGTGACGGTGACCATGAAGTGAATCGCCATCAGCCAGAACACGTCGGTCACCGGCATCTGGCGGACGCTGAACGACAGCATCCACGGGAAGACCCAGGTCGGAAACACGTTGACGGCAATCGCCACCGCCGCGCCGAGCATCGCGACCGCGGTCAGCTTCGCCCACCGCACGATCGACGGCGGCACCGGCAAGGGATCGAGGATCGCCGCATCGCGCTGGTCGAGCGACAGCGCGTCCCACTGCGACGCGGCGACCAGCGCCGTGATCAGCATCGCCAGCGAGACGTAAAAGAATTTGTCGTTCAGCGTGCGGACCGCGGCTTCGCCCGGGGTCAGCACCGACATCGCGTAGGCCGCCGACAGGAACATGCTGAGAAACAGCGTCAACGAGACGATGCCCGCGCCGACCACGGCGATCAGCTGGGCGCGGTCCGAGTCGGGCGAGACCAGGTCGTTCTCGAGGAACTGGCGCAGAAACAGCCGCGTCAGGTGGAGCCACGCGCCGATCTTGCTCGCGGTGCTCATTTACCGTGCCCTGAGCGCAGTCGAAGGGGCGCTCATCGCGGAGAGATCCGCGAGGTCACGAGCGAGTTGTTCGGGATCATCGCGAATCACCAGCTGCGCGAACACGCCCTCGAGCGTGCTGCTCTCGAGCAGGGTGCGCAGCCGTTCGATCGAGTCGTCGGCGACGACGTCGCCCTTGTGCAGCACGAGAATGCGATCGCAGACCTTCTCGACGACTTCGAGGATGTGCGAGCTGTAGAGGATCGCCTTGCCGCGGCCGGCGAGCGTGCGCACCAGGTGCCGCAGCATCATCGTCGTCGTCACGTCGAGGCCGGTTTCAGGCTCGTCGAAGATCACCACCGCGGGATCGTGCAGCAGCGCCGCGGAGATGACGATCTTCTGACGCATCCCCTTCGAGTACGACGCGATGCTTTGATCGGCCGCCGTGCTCAGGTTGAACAGCTCGAGGAAGCCGTCAATCTTCTCTTCAAGCAGCCGCTCGGGAATCTCGCGAAGACGGCCGACCAGCTGCAGGTACTCGCGGCCCGACAGGAACGGATACAGGAACGGCTCTTCGGGGATGTAGCCCAGGCGGGTGCGAAATCCGAGCAAGTCGGATCGGATGTCCTTGCCGTCGTATTCGACGACGCCGTTCGAGGGATCGAGCAGCCCCGCGAGCATCCGCGCCGTGGTGGTCTTGCCGGAGCCGTTCGGCCCGAGATACCCGACGACCTCGCCGGGCCGGACGGTCAGGTTGACGTTGCGGACAACGTGAAGACCCGAGTAGCGCTTCGACAGTTGCCGCGCGCGGAGGTCCGGCATGGCGTCACTCGATCGAACGCGTGACGCGCCGCTCGGGCCAGAAGCAGACCACGACCGGCACGAACGACAACACCAGCATCATCGCCGCGATGAATCGAACGCCGCCGGTCATGTCGAAGAAGTCGCTGAACAGCATCAACAGGACGACGTCGTAGCAGAACGGCAGCAGCGCGAGCATGAAGAAGCCGGCGGCATGGGCGGCCACCTCCATGCGCAGCGCGCCGCTCAACGCGATCAACACGGCGAGGCCGTGGGTCCAGTTGTGCTGGCGAGACGCGCGCTCGATCTGGTAATCGGCGAGCGCGGGCGCCAGCACGAGATCAAAGGTGCGCGGCGACAGCAACCGCCCGCCTACGCCGAGGATTATTCCGTCGAACGTCATCGCGCCTCCTCGGGTTTCAGTGCGAGGGCCTGGCGCAGCAGCGCGAACGCATCGTGGACCTTGAGCCCGTACGGCGTCGCGCGGTAGACGCGTCGCGGCACGCCGCTCGCGCCGTCGGGCCGCTGCTCCTGCCACGAATCGACGAAGCCCTTCTCCTCCATGCGCGCGAGGATGACGTAGACCGAGCCGCGCTTCAGCGCCCCGTCGGACGCATCGACCAGCTCGAGCCCGTAACGATCGCCGCCGCGCAGCAGGTCCATGACCAGCGATTCGGTCGGCGACATCGATGGCACCCGCAAAAGGTCGCTCATGGGCGGCTATCTTACACGGTGTCAGAGTGGTGTCAAGTGAGCCGCTTCGCGGCAGTTGGCAGTTCGCCAGTTCACAGTTACCAACCGCCCGCCTGGCTGAGGGTGCCTGGCACCGGACGACGATCCGGCAGCCGGTGCCTGGCACCAGACGACGATCCGCCAGAGGGTGCCTGACACCGGTCGACGGTTCGCCGGCGGGTGCCTGGCACCGGACGACGCGCGCGAAATAGGCCTGAATTTGATGGTTTGACATCTACGGTCGAGTTCCATTAATGTGAGTTAACGTTTACTCACTATGCCACGACATCGATTCACGGACACGCGCCAGCGCATCGAAGAGGCCGCCACGAAGCTCTTCGTTGCGCGTGGCATCACCGAAACCTCGGTGCGCGACATCACGCGCGAAGTCGGGATTTCCGAAGGCGCGCTCTACCGCCACTTCGAGAGCAAGGACGATCTCGTCTGGCAGACGTTCGAGGCCAATTACACCTCCTTCGCGCGCGAGCTCGAAGCGCTGGCCGCCGAGGAGCCGACCGCGCGCCAGAAGATCGGCGCGATGATCCGCGGCTTCTGCCGCGCGCACGATGACAACCCGACGCTCTTCAACTTCCTCGTCTTCGTGCAGCACGGGCAGCTGTCGAAGCTCGCCGAAGACGCGCCGACGCCCGTCACCGTGATGCGGTCGGTGATCGTCCGCGCCATTCAGGATGGAGAAATCCCGGCACAGGATCCGGATCTCGCCACTGCCCTCGTGCTCGGCGCGGTCCTGCAGCCCGCCACGTTCGCGGCCTATGGCCGCATTGCCTTGAAGCTTGCACCTGTCAGCGATCGCCTGGTCTCGGCCGCATGGGCCGCCGTTAACGCCGTTAACAACTAGAACCGTCACCCGCAACGCGGATTCGGAGCTAGCAGAAAGGTCAGGTCATGAGCTCGGTTGTGTGGCCATTGATGAAATCGCGGCGTTTCATGCCGCTGTTCGTCACGCAGTTTCTCGGCGCGTTCAACGACAACCTGCTGAAGAGCGGGTTGGCGATCTTCGTCACCTACCGGCTGGCCGTCGATGGCGGCACCGACGCGGCCACCCTCGTGATGCTGGCCGGCGGCATCTTCATCGCGCCGTTCTTCCTGTTCTCGGGCGCGTCCGGCACGCTGGCCGATCGCGTCGACAAGGCGAAGATCGCGCGCTGGGTGAAGATCGCCGAGATCTTGATCATGGCCGTCGGCGCCGCCGGCTTCGCGATGTCGAACGTGCCGCTGCTGCTGCTGTCGCTGTTCGGCCTCGGCACGCACTCGACCGTGTTCGGTCCGATCAAGTACGCCCTCTTGCCCGAGCACCTCGCCGAGCACGAGCTGGTCGCGGGCAATGCATTGATCGAAGCGGGCACGTTCCTCGCGATCCTGCTCGGCACCATCCTCGGCGGATCGCTGATGCAGATCGACAACGGCGCCGTCGTGGTCGGCCTGCTTGGCGTGGCGATGGCGATTGCCGGATGGATCAGCGCGCGCCAGATCCCGCTCGCGCCGCCGCGCTCGGCGAACGTCGCGAGGCCTCGTCTGTTCCATGACTCGATCGACGTCGTCAAACACATCGGCTCGCGCGACGACCTGTTCCTTCCCGTGCTCGCGCTGTCCTGGTTCTGGGCGATCGGCGGCACGCTGGTCTCCGGCCTGCCGGTGTTCGCGAAAGACGTGCTGTTCGCCGACGAGCAAGTGGTGACGCTGATGCTGGCGGTCTTCGCGATCGGTATCGCGATCGGATCGTTCATGGCCGAGCGGCTGCTGCACGGTGAGGTCAGCGCCCGGTTCGTGCCGATCTCGGGCTTTTTGATGGCGGTGTTCGCGTTCGATCTGTTTCTCTCGAGCACGGGCCGGCAGCCGTCCGCGGCGCCCGCCTCGCTGGCGGCGTTCGTCGCCGACCAGGCCAACTGGCGCGTGCTGTTCGATCTGATCGCGCTGGCGATCGCCGGCGGCGTGTTCACGGTGCCGCTCTACGCGCTGCTGCAGCATGCCAGCGAACCTGAGCACCGCGCGCGCGTCATCGCCGCGAACAACATCGTCAACGCGCTGTTCATGACGGTGTCGGCGGTGTTCGCCGCGTGGGTGCTGGCACGCGGCCTGACGATGGCCGAGCTGTTCGGGCTCTGCGGAATCCTGACCGTTCCCGTCGTCGTGGTCGCGGCGTGGATTCTCCGCAAGAACATGCTGAAGATGGCGATCCGCTTCGTGCTGCGCGTGCTTTACCGCGTCGAGGTGCACGGCATCGAACACGCCCGCGCGGCGCAGTCGCACGCCGTCATCGCCGCCAACCACGCGTCGTTTCTCGATGGGCTGTTGCTCGGCGCGTTCCTTCCCGGCACACCGGTCTTCGCGATCGATACGTTCGTCGCGAAAAAGTGGTGGGTGAAGCCGTTCCTGTCGCTCGTCGATGCGATGCCGATCGATCCGACCAACCCGCTCTCGCTGCGCGGCATGATTCGCGCGGTCGAAGGCGGCGCCACGTGCATCATCTTCCCGGAGGGCCGCATCACCACCACCGGCAGCTTGATGAAGGTCTACGAGGGCCCGGCCGTGATCACCGAGCGCTCGAAAGCGGTGCTGGTCCCGGTGCGCATCGAAGGCGTCGAACGCACGCCGTTCTCGCGCTTCACCGCGGCGCGCCGGCGCTGGTTCCCCAAGATTCGCGTCACCGTGATGCCGCCGCGCCGTCTGAGGGTGCCCGAGGGCGTCACCGGCCGCGCGCGCCGGGCCGCGCTGCGCCGCGCCCTCAGCGACGTGATGACCGAGCTCGTGTTCAACACGGCACGTCTCGACATGACGATGTTCGATGCGCTGCTGGAAGCACGGTCGATGCACGGCGGCCGTCATATCGTGATCGACGATCTCGACATGCAGCCGATGAGTTACGACAAGCTGGTAACGGCCAGCTTCGCTCTCGGGCGCGTCCTCGCCCGTCGCACGACCCGCGGCGAGCGCGTCGGCGTGCTGTTGCCGACATCACGCGCGGCGGTGGCAACGTTCTTCGCGCTGCAGGCGGAATCGCGCGTGCCGGCGATGCTCAACTTCTCGACCGGTCCCGCATCGGCGAAGGCGGCGTGCGTGGCCGCGGAGATCCGGGTGGTCGTAACCGCGCGCCGATTCATCGAAAAGGCGAAGCTCGAGTCGCTCATCGCCGCGCTCGCCGAGCAGACGACGATCGTCTACCTCGAAGACATCCGCGGGGAGATCGGTGTCCTCTCGAAACTGTCTGCGTTGATTCGCGCCAAGCGAGCGCGACCGCGACAGGACGTGGCACGCTCGCACCAGCCGGCGGTGGTCCTCTTCACTTCCGGCTCGGAAGGCACGCCGAAAGGTGTCGTGCTGAGCCATCGCAACCTGCTGGCAAATCGCCATCAGCTGCTGACGGTGATCGATGTCAATCCGAAGGACATCGTGCTGAACGCACTGCCGGTCTTTCACAGCTTCGGCCTGACGGGCGGATTGTTGTTGCCGCTCTTCGCCGGGGTGCGGACGTTCCTCTATCCGTCGCCGCTGCATTACCGCACCGTGCCGGAGCTGGCGTATGGGTTGAATGCGACGATCCTGTTCGGCACCGACACGTTCCTCGCGGGCTACGCGCGCGTTGCCGACAACTACGACTTTTACTCCGTCCGCTATGTGTTCGCGGGAGCGGAGCGCGTCAAGCCCGAAACGCGTCGCGTGTGGTTCGACAAGTTCGGCATCCGCATTCTCGAAGGCTACGGCGCCACCGAAACGGCGCCGGCGATCGCCGTCAACACGCCGATGTATTTCAAGGCGGGCACGGTTGGCCGGCTGCTCCCCGGCATCCAGCATCGCCTCGAGAAAGTGCCGGGTGTCGATGCGAGCGGCCGCCTGTCGGTGAACGGCCCGAACGTGATGCTCGGTTACCTGAAGGCCGACAGTCCCGGCGTGCTGCAGCCGCCGCCGGATGGCTGGTACGACACCGGCGACATCGTCGACATCGACGCCGACGGCTTCATCACGATCAAGGGTCGCGTGAAGCGCTTCGCGAAGATCGCCGGCGAGATGGTGCCGCTCGGCGGCGTCGAGGAGCTCGCGGGCAAGGCGTATCCGAAGTCTGCTCACGCCGTCGTCGCGCTGCCCGATGCGAAGAAGGGTGAGCGCCTGGTGCTGCTGACCGAACAGGCCGATGCGCAACGCTCGCAGCTCACCGCAACGGCGCGCGAGATGGGGTTACCGGAGATCTTCGTGCCGAGATCGATCGTGCACGTGAAAGCCATCCCACTGCTCGGCACCGGAAAGATCGATTACGTCGAGGCGGCGAGGCTGTGTTCGCAATCGGACAGCGCTCACCCCACCTACGAGCAGGCGGTCCAGTAAGCGTGCGACTTTAGGCCCGTTTTCGGCGGTTGGCCTCTCCCGGTGTCGGGCATGGAACATGCCTTTACGACACCGGGAGACTCAATGGAATCGGTTATCAAGGACGTTCTGTTTGCGTTCCGCAGCCTGAAGCGCCAGCCGGCTTTTGCCATCACGGCCGTACTGACAATCGCGTTAGGCATCGGGGCGACGTCGGCAATTTTCAGCGTCGTCAATGCGGTGCTGCTGCGGCCGCTGCCGTACAACGATGCTGCGCGCCTTGGGACGGTGTGGAACGACATGCGCAACCGCAACGTCGTCGACTTCCCCATCGCTCCCGGCGACTTCTTCGATCTGCAGACCCAGCTGACGCAGTTCGACGGCCTGGTCGGCCTCAACACGTTCCGGCCGACGATTGGCGGTGACAACCGGGGCGATGCCGAACAGGTGATCGGCGCGGGCGCCACGACCAACATCTTCACCATCCTCGGCCACCGCATTCACATCGGCCGCAACTTCGTCGCCGAAGACGGCACGCCGCAGGAGGCCCCGCCGCAGGGTGATGCCGTGCCCGAACCGCTCGCGCCGCCGCCGCCGCTGCCGAACATCGCGATCCTCAGCTACGAGTTCTGGCAGCGCCGCTACGGCGGCGACGAATCCATCGTCGGCAAGTCGATCGAATTCGGCAACGGCCGCGCCGACATCGTCGGCGTGCTGGCGCCGCGATTCGAGCTGCTATTTCCGCCGGGCACCAATGTCGATCCGCGTCCCGACATCATCGTCGCCAATCGCGTGAACTACGAGACGGGATCGCGGAACAACGTCTTCCTGCGCGTCGTCGCCAGGCTGAAGCCGGGCGTGACCTTCGAGCAGGCGCAGTCAGAGCTCGATCGGCTGTCGGCGGACCTGCGCGCGCGCTTCCCGATCAAGCAGACCGCCAACTCGAACCTTCGCATCGAGCCGATGCACAACGACCTGGTGGCCGATGTGAAGCCGCAGCTGGTGGCGTTGATGGGCGCGGTGATTTTCGTCCTGCTGATTGCCTGCGCCAACGTGGCGAATCTCCTGCTGGTGCGCGCGTCGGCGCGCCAACGCGAGCTCGCGGTGCGCGCCGCGATCGGCGGCAACCAGTGGCGCATCATTCGCCAGCTGATTGCGGAAAGCGTGGTGCTGGCGGCGATCGGCGGGGCCGCGGGCCTGCTGCTGGCGCAGTTCGGCATCGACGCGCTGATTCAGCTCTCGCCGGAAGGCCTGCCGCGCGCCACTGCGGTGTCGCTCGACGGCACGGTGCTGGCGTTCGCGGCGATCTCGTCGTTCGCGGCAGCGCTGATCTTCGGCGTCCTGCCGGCGTGGAAAGCGTCGCGTCCCGACGTGATGGACGTGCTGCGATCGAGCCGAGGCGCGGTCGGCAGCGGCGCAAGCCGCTGGCTGCGCGACGGCGCGGTGATCGCCGAAGTCGCGCTCGCGTTCGTGCTGCTGGTGGGATCGGGACTGATGATCCGCACGTTCATGGCGCTGCAGAACGCGAATCCCGGCTTCGATCCCGACAATGTCCTGACCTTCCTGATCCAGAACAACCGCGCGCAGGGCGCGGAGGCGCGCGCCACGTTCCAGCGGACGATGCTCGAGCGGTTGAAGGCGATTCCGGGCGTGGTCGATGCGACCTCGGCCGGGCCGATGCCGCTCGACGGACAGAACTCGCTGGCCCGGTTCGGTCCGCTCGACGCCGCCACCGACCCGGCGAAATTCCAGCAGGCCATCGCGCACTTCGTGCAGCCGGGTTACTTCGCGTTCGCGAAGACGCCGATCATTGCCGGCCGCGCGTTCACCGAGGCCGACAACAACCCGGCGGCGAAAGTCATCATCATCGACGACCTGCTGGCGGCGCAGCTGTTCCCGAACGGCAACGCCGTCGGTCAGCGCATGCTGGCCCGCGTGACGACGCCCGAACCCGACACCTTCGAGATCATCGGCGTCTCGAAACACCAGCGGCACACCACGATGATGAGCGACGGCGAGGAAGGCATGTTCTTTACCGACGGCTACTCGCAATTCGGCGCCGCGTTCAGGTGGGCGGTACGAACCAGCGGCGATCCTAACGCCATCACCGGCGCCGTCCGCAGCGCGTTGTCACAGCACGACGCGCGGTTGCTGATGACCGAGCCGCGCACCTGGCGCTCGTACTTCGACGAACACGTCGCGCCGACGCGTTTCGCATTGATCCTGATCGGCGTGTTCGCCGCCGTCGCCGCAATCCTCGCGATGATCGGCCTCTACGGTGTGCTGGCGACCACCGTGCGTCAGCGCACGACCGAGATCGGCGTCCGCATGGCCTTCGGCGCGACCCGCGGCAGCATCGTGTCGCTGATCATCGGCCAGGGCCTGCGCCTGAGCGCCGGCGGCATCGTGCTCGGCGTGATTGCGGCGATCGCCCTCACGCGCGTGATGGCCTCTCTGCTGGTTGGAGTGTCGGCGACCGATCCCGCAACATTCGCGGCGATGGCCGTGTTGTTCGCGGCGGTCGCGACCTTCGCGGCGTGGATTCCGGCTCGTCGCGCCGCCGGATTAAACCCGAACGTGGCGCTCCGCGACGAATAACGACGAGAACGACGAGAACGACGAGAACACGGAGAAGTACGGAGGACGCGGAGCGTCCTCCGAGTTCTCCGTACTCCTCCGCGCCCTCGTCAGAAGCTCACTTTAAAGGCGAGCTGCATCACTCGCGGCTGATACGCGTTCAGCAGGTTCTGCCGCGGCTGGCCGAACGTCGTCGAGTTGATCTGCCCGTTATAGGCGCCGAAGTTGCGGTGGTTCGTGACGTTGAACACCTCGGCGATGCCGGTCAGGCGCATGCCGTTCGGCAAGCCAATGTCCTTCGACACGCGGAAGTCGACGCGATGCAGCGGCAGGCCCTTCAGCGCGTTGCGCGGCGCAATCTCGTTGGGCCCGATGGTCGACGGGCCATCGAAGCGATCCCGCACGTTGACGACGGCGGTGTTGCTGTTTGAAATCGCAATTGATTCCGGGATGGTGAGCGTCGGCGACGCGCCGCAATTCGCCGCGTTCGAGCAGTTGAGACGCGTCGTGCCGGTGTGGCCAAACGGGTTCAGCGCAATCGTCGTCGGGTAGTAGTTGCCCGAGCCGAACAAATACGCGCCCGACAGCGTGAAGTCCATCGGCAGGCGCCAAATGCCGTTGAAGCGCAGCGTGTGGCGCTGGAAGTCCGTCGAGCGCGACCATTCCGCTTCCGGATCGAACGGGTTGTTGCCCTGCGACTGGAAACCGTTGGTGTTGTCGCGCATGAACAACATGTAGGTGTACGACATCGACGCCTGCCAGTTGTTCGCGTAGCGCCGGTTGAGGCCGGACGAGATCGCGGCGTAGTCGGCCCTGCCGTTCGACTCGAGCCACTGGATCTGTCCGTACTTCGGATCCGGCCTCCCCTGGTTCGGATTGCGGTTGTAGCCGGTGGCCGGGTTGAAGAACAGGTTCGGATCGCGCTGGCGCGCGAAGTTGTAACCCTTCCAGTGCGTGAGGTCGGCTTCGAAACCCAGTTGCGATCCGAGCTGCTTCTGCATGCCGAGAATGCTCTGCCAGGTCGACGGCATCTGGTAGTCGTGGGCGATCACGCGCGGGCCCTGCGGCGGCACCGGGAAGCGCCCCGACAGGAAGTCTTCCGGCGTGCGGCCGCGCGTCGGATTCTGGATGAAGCCCGGCTGGCCGTCATTCGCAAACGAGTTGACGAGAATGCGCTCGCCGTTGAAGGACTGGATGCTGAACGTCGTGTTCGAATCGGGAATGCTGTAATACAACCCGCTGCCGCCGCGAACGACCAGGTCGCCGTTGCCGCCGACGTTCCACGTAAAGCCGGCGCGCGGCGCCACGCTGCCGATATCGCGCAGGTTGTTCGGATAAAGCATCGCGCCGGGCTCCAATGCGAGCCCGGGATAGGTCCATCCCGGCGCCGGATCGAACGTCGCCTTGGTGGTGATATGCGGCGGATCGAGCGCGCCCCAGTCCGCATCCCAGCGAATGCCGTAGTTCACGGTGAACTGCTCACCCATGCGCCAGGTATCGCCGAACCACAGCGCCCACGTCGGCCGCGGAATGTCGATGGTCCAGTCGCCGAAGTTCTGGTCGAAACGCTGCACGATCGAATCGAGGCCGGTGACGTCCCAGCGTGACGGGTCGTTCCACGCATCGATCGGGAAGCGCCGCGCCAGGTCCGCCGGCGTCGACGTGAAGATGTACTCGCCGCGCGACAGCAGCTCCCAGCTGCCGGTGTCGTGCCAGCGCAGGAACTCGGCGCCGAACTTCATGTCGTGCCGGCCGCGCGACGTGGTGAGGTCGTAGCGCGCGCTGATCGTGTTCTGGAAAAACTCCTGCGGATAGTTACGCCGCTGTCCGAAGATCACGCCGCCGGGGAACACGTAGTTTGGGGTGTTGGCGAGCGCCGGAACCGCCAGCAGGTTCTGCCAGTCGAAGTGGGTGTAGCCGATCTTGACTTCCTGCAGCGTGCGCGAGCTCAACACCTTGGCCCACGTGCCGACCATGTTGATGGCGGTGCGATACCGGGCCGCCGCCTGCGACGGGTGTTCCGTGCCGGCCACCTGCGTGAAGTCGTTGCCCCAATCCCAGTATGACGCCCGGTAAGTGATGTGATCGTTCGGCGTCAACTGCCAGTCGGCGCGGCCGAGGAAGCTGTTCTGCACGAGCTTGGTGTCGAACGACCACGACGAGCCCGGCAGCGCCGCCAGCGACGCGAGGATCGTATTCGGTTCGTTCTCGCGCTCGAACGACGCGAAGAAGTGGGCCTTGTCCCTGATCAGCGGCCCGCCGATGGCGCCGCCGATCTGCTGGTTCGCATACGGCAGCACGCGGTTGGCGATGAAGTCCTTCGCGTTCCACTTATCGTCGCGGAAGTAGCCGTAGACGCTGCCGTCGTAGTTGTTGGTGCCCGACCGGGAGATCGCCTGCACCTGGATGCCGAGCGAGCGGCCTTGCGTGATGTCGAACAGGTTGGTGACGACCTGGAACTCGGCGATCGCCTCGCGGCTGAACTTCGGCTGGCCGAAGCCCGAGCCCGCCACCTGCTGCGTGATCTCCTGGCCGTCGAGATTCAACTGAAACGCGCGATCGCGAACGCCCGGAGTGGTGTCGACCGCGTTGGCGGTGATGCCCTTGACCTGCATCGCCAGCTCCATCCAGTTGCGGCCCTGCAGCGGCAGTTCCTCCATCTGGCGGCGATCGACGTTGCCGGCCACCTGTGTCGAGCTCACGTCCACCAGCGGCGCTTCGCCGGTCACGGTCAGCGTTTCCGACAGTGACGCCACCTGCATCGTGAACGGCAGCGTGCGGTTCT
>DASUSZ010000156.1:0-11708 GCA_036374815.1 Vicinamibacterales bacterium
GGCAGGACGCAGCCGTCGGTGCCGCCCGAGAGCAGCACGTCGAACTCGCCGGCGCGCAGCAGCATCGTCGCGTAGCCGATCGCGTCGGTCGAGCTCGTGCACCCGGTCGACAGCACGTGGCTGATGCCGCGCAGCCCGAGCGCGATCGAGATCTCGCTCGACACCATGCCGCAGATGCCGACGGCGATCGCGTACGGCGTGACGTGCTGGCCGTTGTTCTGGAAGAAGTCCTGGTATTGCCGCTCGCCGACGTCGATGCCGCCCCCGCCGCTGCCGATGAGCACGCCGGCATTCGGCTGCGCAAACGACAATCCCGAGTCGTTCCACGCCTCGCGCGCGGCGATCACGCCGAACAGCGCCGCTCGCGAATAGCGCTTGGGATCGGCGCGCGTTTCGCGCGGGCCCAATTCACCCTCGAGCGCCATCGCCGTCGAAATATCGACGGCGGGCACTGGCGCAGCAACCTGGCAGGGATAGCTGGACGCGTCGAAGTCGGTGATGCGGCGGGTTCCGCTCTGTCCGCGACTGATTGCGTCCCAGAAGGTTTCGCGGCCCGCGCCGAATGCTGATACGACGCCGATGCCGGTAATCGCGACTCGCTGTGTCAACGGAACCCTTGAACCCTTGAACCCCTGAAACCTTGAACCATAATACAGTCCGTGAAGAAGCTCTTCCGTTGGAGCGGCGCGCTCGTATTCCTATTGTCGCTGCTTTCCTTCGTGGTGATGTACGAGTTTCGCCTCCGCACACCGGCGCCCGACGACGGCTCCGCGACGCGCGATGCGATCGCCAACGTCTTGCTCTTCACGGTCTTTGCCCTGCATCACAGCATCATGGCGCGCACCGGCGCGAAGGCCTGGCTCACGCGGATCGTTCCGCCCGATCTCGAGCGGAGCGTCTACGTATGGATTGCCAGCGTCTTGTTTCTCGCCGTCTGCTGGCTGTGGCAGCCGCTGCCGGGGGTGATCTGGCAGGTGCGCGGTCCCGGCGTGATGCTCTACGTCGCCCAATTCTTCGGCCTCGCGCTGACGCTGAGGGCCGCGCAGATCGTCGGCGTTTGGGAGCTCGCCGGCGTGAAACAGCCCGACCCGCGGCAGGCGATCGAGTTCAAGGCCGACGGCCCCTTCGCGATCGTCCGCCATCCGATCTATCTCGGCTGGGTGTTGATGGTGTTCGCCACGCCGACCATGACGACCTCGCGGATGCTGTTTGCGGTGATCAGCACGCTTTATCTGATCGCCGCGATCCCGTTCGAAGAGCGCTCGTTGCTCGAAACGCACCGTGAGGCCTACGGCGCGTATCAGAAGAAGATGAGATGGCGGTTGATTCCGTTCGTCTGGTAGCTACGAGCGCAGGCTCTTCAGCACTTCATCACGCAGCACGACGAACAGGCCGGTGCCTTCGGCAATCGGCTTGCCGGAACGATCGATCAGCGTCGCCCGCAAATGGATCTTGCGGCCGTCGACCTTGTCGATGCGCGCTTCGACGGTCGTTTCGGACTCGATCGGCAGCATCGCCAGGAACGAGATGGTGATGGTCGCCGCCACGCAGTGATGCTTGTTCATCCACGCCGCGGCGCCCATTGCTTCGTCGAGCGTGGCCGCCATCGCGCCGCCATGCACATGCCCCGGCGGCCCCATCGTCTTCTTGCCGAACCACGCCCTGGCGTAGAGCGTCGATTCGTCCGGCTTGCGGAAATATGCGAGCCGCACCCGATCGCCGTCGGCCAGGAACGTATCCTCCGGCGATGGAAACGGTTCGACGGGGACCCAGCCGGGCTCGGGTGTCGCGATCGGAGCGGTCATTCGAGGATGTCGAGAAGGATATCAGCGGCGACGTCGGCGCCGTTGACGGCGGGCCGCGTCGGCGGTTCCGGTTGCGCGATCACGTCATCGAGATGCCGTTGCCAGCGGCCGGCGAACAAATCGTCGTGATCGATGAATTCACAGCGAAGGAATTTCGGCATCGCCTCAACGAGCACGGGATATTCGCGGAAGTCGCCGCGCGAGGTGTACAGCAACGCGGTGTCATTCGCCAGACACTCGGAGATGATCCCGTAGCCCGGTTTCGACACGACCACGTCGACCGCGCGCACCAGGTCCTCGTATCGAAAGCCGCGGCCGTACATCGCATCCTCGTCGATCATGCCGGGCAGCAGCACGTGGTAACCGGATAGCGCATGCAGCGCTTCGACGTTCAATCCGTCAAGACCGTAGCCGCCGAAGGACGTCAGGACGACGCGGCGATCGAGAGGGATGTTGAGAGCCGTTCGAACTTCCTCGGGATCGCGCCTGGACCGGCGCGCCACGAACGGCACGTCGACGATCTTCGGCATGGTCGCGAACCCGCCCCACATCGGCAGCCGCAACGCGGTGGTGGCGTGTGAATAGATCTCGCCAATCTGCCTCGCGACCGCCGCCCCGCCCCGATAGTGCTCGTAGATCCAGTCCCACGTGAAGTTGCCGAGCGCGATCGCCGGCACACCCGCGGCGACCCCGGACGCGATGCCGAGCGCGGGCAGATCGGACACGGTCATCGCCGCGTCGTGTGCGCTGAGGAAGCTGACCTCGGTCTCGACCCGTTCGTCGATTGCCGACATGAACCGCTCTGCCAGCTCGATCGATGAGGCGGCGTCGAGGTTCAAGCTGTCGATCTGCACGACGCCGGTATCGACCTGCGTTGAAGACAGCTCGATGCCGGCATTCGCGGTACGCGCCACCAGCCACGGCGCAACGGCGGATCGAATGAAGATGCGCGTGTCGGGCCGCCGCTCGACGAGCGCGTTGGCGACTTCGATGGCGCGAGAGGCGTGGCCGAATCCGTGGCCGGAGATGTAGAAGACGACGGTTCTGCGATCGTTCAACGGAGGTTCGACGCGGGTTCTACGGAGGTTCGGGCGTTATCCACGCCAGCCCTTCGTCGGCCTGGTGAAGCGCGCCGGCAGCTTCGCGCGATCGATCGGCGCGGCGGGCGGCTGTTCCGCCGCGGTCTCCTCGACGTCTTCGTCCTTCGGGAGTCCCTCCAGCTGATCGATGAACATCATCGAATGGTGCGACGGCA
Organism: Vicinamibacterales bacterium; assembly: GCA_036374815.1. Taxonomy (GTDB): domain Bacteria; phylum Acidobacteriota; class Vicinamibacteria; order Vicinamibacterales; family UBA2999; genus 12-FULL-67-14b. The sequence continues at coordinate 3,061 of DASUSZ010000156.1, forward strand.
CTTCGAACTTCTTGCCGCACGTCTTGCACGTCACCTCGTCGTCAAGCCGCAGCAGGTGATCGCGCAGCTTGTCGTACTTCGCACGATCCTCCCCGCCCTGCGGCTGCCGATCCTTGCGCTTGGTCCGGCGCATCCAGCGGATGCTGTACTCGTTGGTGCGCTTGCAGCGCGGACACGCGTACTTCGCGGGCCGGCTCTCCGGCTTGTCCTGGAAGAATGCCTTCTCGTCGAACGCCACACAGCGATTGTACTCCGCGGTCCGCCTGAAGGCGGCCCCTCACGGGTGACGGCCGCGAGCAATAAAAAAGGCCTGCTGAGCAGCAGGCCTTGGCGGTCCGGCCAAAGCCGGACCCTCACATGTAATCAGTTAATCCTTGACGACGGTAATCAGCGTCCAGATTTTCGGGACGTTCACCTTCTCGATCGACACCGGGTTGAGCTCCGCCTGCTTCAGGAACTCCGGCAGATCGAGATCCGCCGTGAAGCCGATATGCACCGTCATCGGCGAGATTGCCGTTTCGATCTTCCCCATCAGCGCGTTGGCGCTCTTGAAGTGATTGAGGATGACGACGCGTCCGCCGGGACGGCAGACCCGATACATCTCCCGGGCAACCGCGACCGGATCAGGCACGACGCTGATCACGTACGGCGCATACACGACGTCGAACGAGTTGTCGGCGAACTGCAGTTTGGTCGCGTCCATCTCGATGACGTTGCAGTTCTCGAGCTGCTTCTCGTCGATGCGCTTCTGCGCCTTCGCGAGCATCTTGCTCGACAGATCGATGCCGGTGACCTTCGCCGTCTTCGGATAGAGCGAGAGGTTGATGCCGGTGCCGACACCGACTTCGAGAACCTCGGTGCCCGGACGGATCCGCATCTTCTTGATCGCCTCGAGGCGGCCAGGATGCAGCGTCGGCCCATACGTATAGTCGTAGACCTGCGCGATGTTCTGGTAGACCTTCTCGACAAAGTCGGTACCGACCGTCGTGACCGACAGTGCACGCGTTGCCGCGTTTCCCGAACGTGAGGTCTGCTGCTCAAATAGGGCCATATTTTCGCTTTCGCTGAGTCGGAACCGGACTATACCACGTCAAGCACGTCGAGGGCGGCGTCCAGTCGCCCCGACGGGGTGGAGATTTGCACACCCGCCGCCATCCCCTTGATGGCGGCCACGAGCTCCCTTGCGATCAACACACCTTCCGCGGCGGCCGCCTCTGCGCTCGCCGTGTTCCTCATGCGCTCGACCATCGCGTCCGGCACCGTTACGCCCGGCACTTCGTTGGCCATGAACTCCGCATTGAGCGCGCTCTCGAACGGCCAGATGCCGACAATGATCGGCAGCCGCATCGGCGCCACTTTCTTCAGGAACCGCTCGAACGCCGCGACATCGAACACCGGTCTGGTCACGGCGAATTCCGCGCCCGCCTCGATCTTGAACTCCAGCCGGCGAAGCTCCTGATCGAGATCGCGTGACGGATTCACCATCACGCCTGTATGAAAACCCGTCGGCTCGCCGATCGACTGGCCGCCGATATCGAGCCCGTGATTCAGGCGGTTAATCACGTTCGTCAACCCGATCGAATCAACGTCGAACACCGCGGTGGCATCCGGGATGTCGCCCAGGTTGCGCACGTCGCCGGTGATGCCGAGCACGTTGCGCACCCCCATCGCGTGCGCGCCGAGCAGGTCGGACTGGATCCCGAGCAGGTTCCGGTCGCGACATGAATACTGCAGCAGCGCTTCCACCGCCGCGTGCTGCTGCACCAGCACCGCCATCGACAGCGCGCTCATGCGCGCGCCCGATCGCGGGCCGTCGGGAATCGTGACCACGTCCACGCCGCGGGCCGCGAGCTTCGCCGCGCCCTCGAGCGCAGCGGCCGGCGCGTGACCGCGCGGCGGCACCAGCTCGATCGCGCGGATGAAGCGGCCGTTCACGAGCTTCTTCGCGAGCGCCGACTTCTCTTCGCGCTCCACCGGCGTCCTGGCGTTCGGCTGGCTCGCCACCGGGGTCTTGACCTCGCCGTGCGCCGCGTGCCGCGCCAGGCCCGGCGCCATTGATTTCGCCGCCAGCGCAATCTGCCGGATATGCTCCGGCGTCGTCCCGCAACAGCCCCCGACAAGACGCACACCGGAGGCTATGAAGCGCCGCGCATACGACGCCATGTACTCCGGTGAACACAGGTAGAGGTTTCGGCCCTCGATGTCGCGGGGTTTACCCGCGTTTGGCTGCGCTGAGAGCCATACATCTACGATGTCGGATATGCGCTCTACAGTTTCAAGCATTGGCGCGGGCCCGACGCTGCAGTTAATGCCGACCACGTTAGCGCCGCGCTTGATCAGCTCAGGGGCGAATTGCTCGGGCGGCGCACCGTCGAGGCTGAGGCCATCCTCTTCCGTAGTCATCTGCGCCACGATCGGAAGATCGCAGAGGCTGCGGACGGCAGCGATCGCCGCGCCGATCTCGTTTAGATCGCGGAACGTCTCGAGAATGAAGAGATCGACCTTGCCGTCGAGCAACGCGCGCGCCTGATCGCGGAACAGTTGTTCCGCCTCGTCCACGCCGGTCTTGCCCCAGGGCTCAACGCGCACGCCAAGCGGACCGATCGCGCCGGCGACGTAGGCGTCGCTCCTCGACTTCTCCACCGCGCGCCGGGCGAGTTGCGCGCCGGCGAGATTGATTTCGCGAACCTGATCCCCGAGGCCGAAGCTCCGGAGCTTCATGCGGTTCGCGCCGAACGTGTTGGTCTCGATGACGTCGGCGCCGGCCTTCAGGTATTCGCCGTGAATATCGACGACGAGCTCGGGGTTGCTCTGGTTCAGCGATTCGAAGCAGCGATTGATGAAAATGCCGCGTCCGTACAGCATCGTGCCCATGGCGCCGTCGCAGACGAGCACACGTTCATCTAACGCATCTAAAAACGGTTTCACTGTTGGTTCAGACGGATGTCACCGCGAAGGTTCAGCGCGGTGGTTCATCACGATGGTTCAACGCGCCGCGAGCGGCGCCTTCTCGTTCTCGGCCGCGGGGACGAGCAGCTCCGTCTTGTCCCACACGAAGTCGTCCTTGCTGTAGACGGCGAGCTCGTAGTCCTTGCCCATGAAGATCGCCGACACCGGGCACGCTTCTTCGCAGTAGCCGCAGAAGATGCAGCGAGTCTTGTGAATCTGGTACGTCGATGCGTAACGCGGGCCGGCCATCACGGTGCCGTCGTTCTCCGCCGCCTCGAGATAGATCGCGTCCGCGGGGCACGCCACGGCGCACAGGCCGCACGCCACGCATTTCTCGAGCCCGTTCTCGTCGCGCATCAGCACCTGTTTGCCGCGGTAACGCGGAAACATGGGCACCTTCTGGTCCGGATAGTTGACCGTGATCGGCTTCCGGAACAGGTGTTTGAAGGTAAGCGCAAAGCCTTTCGCGAGCGGACCGAGCATAGAGGGAAATGATACCATTTTGGTCAGTCATTTCGCTCAAACTTCGCTTTGCTACAAGAGCCTAAGTTCCTCAGCGCAGGGCAGTTCCTGCTCACCACGCTGGTCGTCAAACTGGCCGCGATGGCGGCCCTTGCGACGATGCTGGCGAGGTATCGCCGTTTCCGCCACATCCTGATTTTCGAGCAGCGCAATTGGCCGGACCGCCTGGTGTTCGCGCTTGGCCTTGCCGTCCCGCTGACCGCGGGCGTGGCTTCGCGCCTCCTCCTCAACTACGACGCCGCGGACCTGATGCTCGAGGGCGCGCTGCTCGCGGGACTGATTGCCGGTCCGTACACCGGCGCGATCGTCGGGCTCTCGATGTCGCTGCCGGCGCTCGCGGCCGGCGAGTACGGCGCGCCGTTTTTGCCGTCGGTTGCGGCTTTGCCGGGGGCGGCTTTCGCGAGGCGTGCCCGAAGGAAGACATCTGGGACTTTTCGCCGTTCGTGATCTTCAGCCTGCCGCGCTACGCGTGGCGCATGCTGCGCGACATGCAGGTGAACTGGCAGGTGCTGCTGCTCCTCGCGCCGGTCGGCCTCGAGTTCATCCGCCAGATGGTCGGCGCGCGCTATCCGCTCAGGCTGTTCCACCTGTCGAGCCCGGATCCGTGGCTGATGCTGCTCGTCTACGTCGGCACCATCCTCACGGTGTCGACGCCGATCAAGATCTGGAACAACGCCCGCATCGAGCATCGCCTGCAGGAGCAGGAAAAGCTGCTGCTTGCCGCCAAGGTCGAAGCGCTCAAGAGCCAGATCAACCCGCACTTCCTGTTCAACACGCTGACCTCGGTGTCGTCGCTCATCCGCTCGCAGCCCGAAACCGCGCGCGCGGTGATCCAGAAGCTGTCAGGACTGCTGCGCAAGCTGATGCAAAGCCAGGAGCAGTTCGTCACGCTGCGCGAAGAGCTTGCGGCGATCGACGAGTACCTGGACATCGAGCAGGTGCGCTTCGGCTCGCGGCTCTGCGTGAAGAAGTCGATCGCGCCCGACACGCTCGACGTCATCGTCCCGAGCCTGCTGCTCCAGCCGCTGGTCGAGAACTGCATCAAGCACGGCTTCGCGCGGAAGGTCGGGCCGGGCACGATCACCATCACCAGCCGCCGCGAGGGCAGGCTCGCGATCATCGAGATCGAGGACGACGGCCTTGGCATTTCCGATGAGCGCGTGCCGCAGGCGCTGTCGAGCGGCATCGGCCTCAGCAACGTCAACGAACGGCTGCGCGTGCTCTACGGCAACGAGGGCCGCTTCGCGCTGGTCGGATCGCCCGGCCGCGGCGCGATTGCGCGGGTCGAGATTCCCCTCGCGCTTGCCATCGAGGAGAAGATCACCGCATGACGTCGAGCGGCGCATTGACCGCCGTCGTGGCGGACGACGAGCAGCTGGCGCGCGACGAGCTGTGTTTCCTGCTCGGACAACTCGACGGCATCGAGGTCGTGGGACAGGCGGCCAACGGCGTCGAGGCGCTCGATGAGATCTCGCGCCACGCGCCGGACGTGGCGTTCCTCGACGTGCAGATGCCGGGGCTGACCGGCTTCGAAGTGGCGCGGCGCTTGATGGAATCCGGGACGGGTCCGAGCGTGATTTTCGTCACCGCGTTCGACGAGCGCGCCATCGAGGCCTTCGAGGTCAACGCCGTCGACTACGTGTTGAAGCCGGTGGACTCGGCCCGTCTGGAGACGGCGGTGGGCCGGGCGCGCAAGCGGCTGGGCGCAAACGCGCCGCTGCAGGGTCAGCTCGACCGGCTGGTGAAAATGATGGCCGGCCAGCAGAACCGCCGGGATCAGGTAGCCGTCAAAATAAACGACAGATTTGTCCTCGTAAAGGCCGACGACATCATCCATGCGTCGCTCGTCGAGGATTCGATTAATATTGTTACGAACCAGGTATCGGGGACGTCGAACGACCGGACCCTCGAGGAGCTGCACGCGCGGCTGGATCCCGAGGTGTTCTGGCGCGTGCACCGATCGCACCTGGTGAATATCAACAAGGTGAAGGAGATCGTCCCTTGGTTCAGCCGGAATTACATCCTCAGGATGACAGACGCGAAGGCGACGGAGATCCCGGTCAGCCGCTCGCAGACCCGTCGACTGCGGGAATACCTGAAGCTGTAGTCTTCGCCGACCCCGGCGACGAAAACCCGGTCCAGTTCCAGACCACGACCGACCCGTTCGCGCGGCCCGGCACGCCGCCGCTGCCGCTGCAGGCCGATCACGATTCGCAGCAGATGATGCGCCGGCTCGAAGTGTGGCGCGACGAGTTCTTCGCGTGGGTGCGGACGCTGGCATCCGCGGCGGTCTACGCCACGCTGATCGTGACGTTCGGCTTCCAGGTGGCGCGCGTCGAAGGCCAGAGCATGGCACCGACGCTGGCCGACCAGGATCGGCTGATCGTCAACAAGCTGCGCTACCGCCTCACGGCGCCGCAGCGCGGCGACATCGTGATGCTCTATTACCCGCTCAACCCCGACAAGTCGTTCGTCAAGCGCGTCATCGCCGAGGAAGGCGACACGGTGCGCGTCGTCGACGGGCGCGTCTACGTGAACGACGTGCCGATGCGCGACGACTTCGTGCCCGCGGAGTACCGCAGCCACGACGACTGGGGCCCGCAGGTGATTCCCGAGGGCTACTATTTCGTGATGGGCGACCACCGCAACAACAGCTCCGACAGCCGCCACTGGGGTTTCGTGCCGAAGAAGTACATCATCGGCAAGGTGCAGGTGCGCTGGTGGCCTGTGCCACAGGCTCGCGTGTTTTAAAGGCACAAAGGCAAACGGCTAAAGGCAGAAGGCAGAAAGCGCACTTGAGTGGGAACTCGAGCCTCTGAAGTTTCCACCGTCCTTTACCGCGTCCTCTTCCTCAATCTGATCGTCGCGGCGGCGAAAATCGCGCTCGGTTTGTCCACCGGCGCGGTGTCGGTGCTGTCCGACGGCTTCCATTCGCTGACCGACACCGCCTCGAACGTCGTCGGCATCATCGGCGTGCACATCGCCGGCACGCCGCCGGACGAGGATCATCCGTACGGCCATCGCAAGTTCGAGACGATGGCATCGGTCGGCATTCTGATCTTCCTGATCATCGTGCTGCGAGAGGTGTTGTCCGTCGCATGGGAGCGGTTTCAGACAGGCGGCTCGCCGACCATCACGGCGCTGACGTTCGTGGTGATGGGCGCCACCTTCGCGGTCAATCTGGCGGTGGTCTTCTACGAGAGAAGCGCGGGACGGCGACTGCAGAGCGAGGTGCTGCTCGCCGACGCGCATCACACGACCAGCGATCTGCTGACGTCCGCCACCGTTATCGGGGCGCTGATCGGCGTGAAGCTGGGATACCTGTGGCTGGATCCGGTTGCCGCCCTCGTCGTGGCGGTGTTCATCGGTTATGCGTGCTGGGAGATTTTCGTGTCGACGTCCGGCATTCTCGCCGACCGCTATGTGATACCTGAGGAGGAGATCCGCGAGGTCGTGAAGAGCGTACCGGAAGTGATCGGTACGCACCACATCCGGACGCGCGGGTCAGCGGATTTCGTGTTCCTCGACCTGCATATCTGGATGGACGCCGCGATGCCGTTGGACAAGGCGCACTCGCTGTCGCACGTCGTGAAGGATCGGCTGATGGCGCGCTTCCCGCAGATCAAGGACGCGATCATCCACATCGAGCCGCCGCCCAAGAACAGTCAGTAGCCAAGCTCCGGTTCGATCTTGAACTTGAGCGGCTCACCCTTCAGAAAGCGATCGAGGTTGTCGCCGAAGAGTTCGACGACTTCGTCCCAATGTCCCTTCCTGAATCCTGACGTGTGAGGCGTCAGGATCACGTTCGGCGTCTTCCACAGCGGATGATCGGACGGCAACGGCTCCTGTGGAAAGACGTCGAGCGATGCGCCGGCCAGGTGGCCTGACGTGAGCGCGGCGATTAACGCCTCGGTCTCGATGATCTTGGCGCGGCCGACGTTGATCACCACGGCGCCCTTCGGCAGCTGCGCGAACTGCGTCGCGCCGATCATCGAGTGCGTCTCGGGCGTGAGCGGCGCGCAGATGACCAGCACGTGGCACTGCCCCAGGAACAGGTCGAGCTCCTCTTTGCCGTACACGCGCTCGACGTGGCCGATCGTGCCGTAGGCGGGGCGCCGGCGCAGCGCGATCACGCGCATGCCGAACGCCTCGGCGCGCTTCGCGATCTCCGAGCCGATCGTGCCGACGCCGACCAGGCCGAGCGTGCGTCCTTTCAGCAGCCACGGCAGCCGCTCGTCGATGAACTCGTTCTGCGCCCATCGCGCTTGCTGCTGGTTTTCGATGACGAACGGGATCTGCTTTGCCAGCGCCAGCGTCACGGCCATCACGTGCTCGGCGATCGGCACCGCCTGCACGCCGCGCGTGTTGCTGACCGCGATTTTTCGCTTGAACAGCTCAGGCAGACACAGCGTCTCGACCGCCACGGCGGACGTATGCACCCACTTCAGGTTCGGCGCCGCGGCCGCTTCGTGGGCTTTGAGGATCCAGGTATAGGCGACGTCGCAATCCGCGAGTCCCTCGGCGCGCTGGTCCGGGGTGGTGGCGTGAACGAATCGGACGTGCGGAAACCGCTGGCGGAGGCTGTCAACGCCGTCAGCCGGAATCTGCCACTGCGTGACCGGTTGTTGAATTGAAACCAGGACTTTCAACTTCGAACTCAACTTGAAACTTTAAACTTCAAACTTTCAACTTCCGGTAATGCCCCGACCGCCCGCCTTTCTTTTCGACGAGCTCGATGCCGCCGATCACCATCGACTTGTCCACGGCCTTCACCATGTCATACAGCGTCAACGCCGCGACGGCGACGGCGGTCAGCGCTTCCATCTCGACGCCGGTCTTCCCTGTAATCCGGACGCGCGCCTCGATGTCGTAGCCCTTCTTGCTCGGCGTCAGGTCGACCGAGACGTGCGACAGGTTGAGCGGATGACAGAGCGGAATCAGCTCGCTGGTCTTCTTCGCCGCCATGATCCCGGCCAGCCGCGCCGCCTGGAGCGGATCGCCCTTCTTGTTGTTGCCGCCGGCGATCAGCTTGCGCGCCTCTTTCGACATCGCGATCGATCCGCGCGCGACCGCTTCACGATCGGTGATCGCCTTGTCGCCAACGTCGACCATCCGGATGCGGCCCTGCTTGTCGACGTGCGTCAACCGGTTCCCGGCTCCCCGTTCCCGGCTCCCGG